>JAUXDC010000316.1 GCA_030618605.1 Holophagae bacterium
GCTCTTCGACCTCGGCGAAGAGGCAGCACGCCGTCTCGAAACAGTTGAAGGAATTGAAGATGTAGCAAAACCCCGCAGCCAGGGTCGGCGCGAAATCCACGTCTCGGTCGATCGCGAAAAAGTAGCTGAACTCGGCCACAGCACCCAGGATGTGGTTCAGTTGCTCTCGTTTTCGCTCGGTGGGTTGCGGCTTGAGCGTTTCAACGCCGGCGATAAAGAGATCGAAACATGGATCGCCCTGCGGATCGAGGACCGTTCGAAACTTTCCGACCTGGCCAACATTCCGATCGCCGAAAGCGGTGGTCGGCCGGTGTTACTCGGTGACGTTGCCACCTTCAACGTCGTCGAACGGCCGCGTCAGATCGAACGGGAGAACCGGAAGGTCCGACTCAGCGTCCGTGGCACCTATGACGGTGAAAGCTGGGGTGAGGCACAGGAGCAGATCAAGGAACTGATGGATAGTCTGAACATGCCTCCGGGGTATTCGTGGAGTTGGAACGACCGTATCCTCGAACAGCAGACCGAAGACGCCGAGATGGGTATCAACATGTTGCTGGCCCTGATACTCGTCTACCTGGTCATGGCCTCTCTCTTCGAAAGCCTGACTCAGCCCTTTGCAATCCTCTTTGCCATTCCATTCGCCCTACCGGGCACTGCCTGGATGTTGGCACTGACCGGAACCCCATTTAACCTGATGGCGCAGATCGGCCTACTCATCCTCATGGGTATCGTCGTCAACAACGGCATCGTGCTCGTCGACCACATGAACCATTTCCGGCGGCAGGGATTGAGTCACGAGGATGCCATCCTCGAGGCGGGTCGGGATCGTTTGCGACCGATCCTGATGACCGCAGCAACGACGATTATCGGTCTCCTGCCATTGGCGATCGGCGGTGTCAACGTCAGCGGCCTGCTCTACTATCCAATGGCAAGGACCGTTATGGGTGGACTGATGTCCTCGGTCTTCCTGACTCTGGTCGTACTCCCCTACCTCACCCTTGAGGTTGAAGCCGTTGCGGTGTGGGCGCATAAGGTTTGGAGTGGGAGCTACTCCTCCACCGGAACCGTGCCTCCGATATGTGAGTAGAGCGGCGAGTTCATTTCCTGAATGCGATAGTTGTACTCCTGCTCGGAGATGTCGTTATGCCAGTAGCCGGTCACACGGAATCCACCGACGATGACGACCCATAGGCCGACCGCAAGGGCGACCGCGGTCACCGGCTTCATCCAACGCTGCCAACCTCCCAAGACTCGAGGCGCCCGAATGTTGAGGCACCCTTCGACAGGGCAGGCAAGAACACAATCCTGACAACTGGTGCACTCAATCGACGAGACGCGGGAAAGACGATGGACCGGCAGTCGTGCCGGGCACACATCCGTACAGGCCCGGCAGTCGGTGCAGAGATCCGCGTCCCGCCCAATCTTGAAGATGGCAAAACGCCCGAGCACTCCAACCAGGGCGCCGTAGGGGCAAAGGTAACGACACCAAAGATCCCTGACGAAGATCGAGCCGATGACCAGGATGGCGAGAACGACGATCGTCGTTGTACTTGGCGGAGCGAAGAAGGCCCACATCTTGGCGTCGACGACCTTGGCGTAGGGACTGAGCATGAAACCCTCAATCTCTCTCGGCGACATGGCAAACCAAACAGCCCAGCCGAAGAATCCGAAGAGCAGAAACTTGATTCCTCGGAGCGGAATGTCCAACCATTTGGGCGGGGTCAGACTTCGACCGACCATGTGGATTCCCAGCCGCCCCAACCACTCCGACACCAACCCGACAGGGCACAGGTGGGAGCAGAAGCTCTTGGCAACAACGATGGACATCACGCAGATTCCAAGAAAAATCGCCAGTCCGGCGGGGTGGATCGGGTCGATCTCCCCGGTATAGAGAAGGTGCCGGGTCGCCATCATCCCGGCGATCGGGAGAAACCCTTCAGCGCCGGGGGGTCGGGAAACCGTCGGCATCTGTCCGTTCAGATGGGGGATAACCCACAGAGTGAATTGAATACCGATGGCGACGATGACCAGCGTCATCACTATCTGAACCCATCGCCGTGCCGGCAAAACGCGAGCGAGCTTCATAGGCCCTCCACCCGGAGATGATGCCCTATTTTTGAAAAAACGCCATTGATCGAGGTCAAGTGAAGCTGGGACGCTGGGACGCCCTCGGGACTCGGGGCGGGAATCCCCCGACGGGACGTGCCAGATATGGCTTTCTTCATCGGGCAGACTCCCCGACAACGAAGTCGATGCGAAGAAAGCCATGCCTGGCAATCCACGGCGAACGCCTCAGGGATCGAGTCTCGGCCGAGGGTGTAGGCCGCCGAGGTCATTTCCCGGAGGGGCGGTCCCCCTTCCGGTGCAAGAAATGCTGCCCCTCCGGAAAATGACCGAGCGGGGGCGATCGGCAGTCGCATGACGGACGTCGGTCTCAATGCGCTCCCGAAGGCCGGGGTTGGATACAGGGGCAGGGACGGTGGGCAGCGTCAGGAAAACAGGGACAAAAAACAGTGACAGGGGCAGGGTCAGCGTCCGGGTCCCTGGCCAGTGCGCCTGCCCAGGAGTACACTGCCCGCCGGGAGGACTTATGGAGCGTAACGAAACTGTTTTGGTCGACGGACGCACGTTGCAAATCGAGGATGTCGAGGCCGTGGCCCTTCACGGCGCCCCCGTCCGCCTCGAGTCCGAGGCCAGGAAACGGATCGCGGCATCGCGGCAGGTGGTTGAAAATATTCTAGCCTCGGGAGAGGTGATGTATGGCATCAACACCGGCTTCGGGAAGTTGGCCGAGGTCCGTATCGCCGACGACCAGTTGGCACAGCTGCAACTCAACCTCGTTCGCTCCCACTGCTGTGGGATCGGCGAACCCTTCTCCGAACCGATTGTTCGCGCCATGCTGCTGCTCCGGGCCAACGTTTTGGCCACCGGTTACGCCGGCTGCCGCCCGGTTGTTGCCGAGCGGGTCCTCGATCTTTTGAACCACCGCATCCACCCCGTAGTACCCAGCCAGGGTTCGGTCGGCGCATCGGGCGATCTGGCGCCCTTGGCCCACCTGGCCCTGGTCCTGGTCGGTGAAGGCGAAGCCCTTGTCGACGGACAATTGACCTCCGCTGCTTCAGCGCTCACAAAGGCCGGTCTCGAGCCTTTGGTTCTCGAGGCCAAGGAGGGTCTGGCACTGATCAACGGCACCCAGGCATCGACTGCCGTGGGAGCCTTGGCCTTCGCCCACATCAGACGCCTGATTGATGCGGCTGACGTCGTTTGCGCCCTATCCCTGGATGCCCTGGCCGCCACTGACGCGGCGTTCGAACCGGCAGTCCACCAAGCCCGGCCGCACCCGGGGCAGGGACAAAGTGCGAGGCGCCTTGCCAAGCTGCTCGAAGGCTCCGAGATCCGCAAGTCTCACGAGGACTGCGGCAGGGTTCAGGATGCCTATTCCCTTCGCTGTTCACCACAGGTCCACGGAACGGCCCGCGACGCGCTGGAGCACTCGTGGAAGGTCCTGGAAATCGAGCTGAATTCGGCAACCGACAACCCGATGGTCTTCCCGGACGGCCGAGTGATCTCCGGCGGCAATTTCCATGGAGCGCCGATCGCTGCGGTCTTCGACTACCTCGGAATTTCGCTGACTGATCTGGCGTCGATTTCCGAACGCCGACTGGCCCGGTTGGTTGACGCATCCTTGTCCTACGGCCTCCCCGGATTTTTGACCGAGAACGCCGGACTCAACTCAGGTTTCATGATGGTCCAGGTCTCAGCCGCCGCCCTGGTCAGCGAGGCCAAAACCCTGGCACACCCGGCGTCGGTCGACTCGATCCCGACCTCCGCAACCCAGGAGGACCATGTGTCGATGTCCACCTGGGGCGCACGCAAGATGGCCACTATCGCCACAATCCTGCAGGATGTTCTGGGGATGGAGTACCTGGCCGCCGCCCAGGGCATCGAACTGAGGCGCCCTCTGAGATCGTCGGCAATTCTGGAAGGGACGATCGCCCGGCTCCGCGAGGTAGCGCCACACCTCGAGGATGATCGCTACATGGCCGGCGACATGGCCGCTGCCTCCCGGTTGGTTGAGAGTCTGGCCACGGTCAAAACTTGACAGCTTGTCGACTTATCCTCGAACTGCTTCGACAAAACAAAAACGGAGTGCGGGCCCTGAAGGACCCGCCTACAGGGAAGCGAGGACTCTT
>JAUXDC010000381.1 GCA_030618605.1 Holophagae bacterium
ACAGTCATTAATCTCGACGGGGTCGTAAACCATAGCGCCGTCGTTGCCCTGAGAGACCGGGACCTGGCCGGTTATGTTGCAAGGAACAATATTCAGCTCATCATTGACTTCGAATCTTCGTTGGCATTTTACGATTCGATCGGTGGTGCAGAACTCCGTCCCAAACTCCGGCGTCTCGAAACTGTACCCTGCGGTCGGCGGCATATCCTGGGTATCTGGCAGGTCAATCCAGACGAGGGGTCCTCATCAGGCGAAAGACTGTCGAGGTTGCAGCTTCCCTCAGACAGGGGGTTTGAATGACCGATCGTAGGCGAATTTTGCTCAAGGATGGCTTCGAGATAGGACGAGGAGTCCGAATCAAGAACCGATTTTTCAAGTCGGCTCTCAGTGAACAGTTGGGGGATTCAGACCATGGGCCACGGCAGGATTTAACCACCCTTTACCGCCGATGGGCGGAGGGCGGGAGCGGCCTGTTGGTGACCGGGAATGTCATGATCGACCGTCAATTTCTGGGAGAACCGGGCAACGTGGTTCTTGAGGACGATCGGCATGGCGAGGCATTTCGAGTCTGGGCAGAGTCCGTTGCAGGCCACGACACACAGCTGTGGATGCAGCTCAATCACCCCGGAAAGCAGATTCCCTCCTTCTTGTGTTCCGAGCCGGTTGCGCCCTCCGCGGTGCCCATGGGTCATGGACTGGGCCACCTTTTCAAGACACCCCGGGCATTGTCCGAAGAAGAGATTTTCGAGATCGTCGGGCGATTTGCCACCAGTGCCGCACTGGCCAGGGATTTCGGTTTTGGTGGCGTGCAGATCCACGCGGCGCATGGTTACCTGATCAACCAGTTCCTGTCGCCGCACCACAATTGTCGTGAGGACGACTGGGGTAGTGACGCTTCTCGGAGGATGCGTTTTCTCCTTGAGGTCTACAGGGCAATTCGGAAAGAGGTCGGAGACGACTTCCCCATCGGAATCAAGCTCAACTCGGCTGATTTCCTCCGTGGCGGTTTTTCGGAGGAGGAGTCCATGGCGGTGGTCGATGCGATCGCCGCTGAAGGCGTTGATCTGATAGAAATCTCCGGGGGCACGTATGAGAGTCCGGCGATGGTTGGCCACCGGGTCAAGGAGAGTACCCGGCAGCGGGAGGCCTATTTTCTGGAATACGCGGAGAAGGTGAGGCAACGGGTGGAGACTCCTCTCGTCGTCACAGGTGGTTTTCGCTCGGGACCGGCCATGTTGGAGGCGTTGAACTCCGGCGCGACGGACTTCATCGGACTCGGCCGGCCGTTGGCTATCGAACCCGACCTTCCAAATCGGCTGATGGCGAACCCCTCCGGACGCATCGACCTGCCTCGACCCACCACTGGTTTCAGGACCGTGGATCGTATGGTGATCCTCGACCTCAGCTGGTGGGAACTCCAACTCCGACGAATGGGCCGGGGTCTGGAACCAAAACCCAACCTCAGTGCCTGGCGTTCCGTGTGGACGACCCTGTCGGAACTCGGTGTTGCGGCCTTCCGTCGACGGAGGGCATGAGATCGGAGGGTGTAGGGCCGTCAGGAGATGGTGGGAATTTGGGACGCACTCCATTAGTATTGGCCGTCATCAGTTTTGGAAGTGACAATCAGTTTTTTAAGGAGAACAGCGATGAAAAAGTATGTTGCGGAGGGTGTCGGGACGTTTTGGTTGGTTCTTGGTGGATGTGGAAGTGCGGTATTGGCTGCGGCCTTTCCGGAGTTGGGCATCGGATTCCTCGGGGTTGCATTGGCTTTTGGTTTGACGGTTTTGACCATGGCCTACGCAATCGGCCATATCTCCGGCTGCCACCTGAACCCAGCGGTGTCTGTCGGCTTGTGGGCCGGTGGTCGTTTTCCGGCAAACCAATTGCTGCCATATATCATCGCCCAGGTTCTCGGCGCCATTGTCGCCGGAGGGGCCCTCTATGTCATTGCGAGTGGCCAGGCGGGTTTTGACGTCGCCGGCGGGTTTGCCTCCAATGGTTTCGGTGCGCATTCACCGGGCGGCTATTCTTTGGTCGCGTGCCTGGTTTGCGAAATCGTCATGACGATGATGTTCGTCGTGGTCATTCTTGGCGCAACGGACTCAAGGGCCCCGGCCGGTTTGGCGCCGATTGCCATCGGGCTCTGCTTGACACTGATTCACCTGATCAGCATTCCGGTGACCAATACCTCGGTCAACCCTGCCCGCAGTACGGGTGTGGCTCTGTTCGCCGGAGGGTGGGCCATCTCACAGCTCTGGCTCTTCTGGGTGGCGCCGATCGTTGGTGCATTGATTGGTGCAGTGATTTATAAGTACATCGGTAGTTCAGAGAAATAAGGCGAATCTAGGATAAAGAAAAAGCGCCGGGATTTCCCGGCGCTTTTGATCTGTATGGTGCCGAAGGCCGGACTCGAACCGGCACGGATCGCTCCACACGGCCCTCAACCGTGCGCGTCTACCAGTTCCGCCACTTCGGCATGATATTAACTCTATGAACCATTGCTCTGCATTCAACCCTGATCAGCGGGATTTTCCGGTGCGCCCTCGGCGTCGCCGGTTTCCACAGCTTCAGGTACAACGGTGAGGTCGTCCGCGGATGCATCTGCGGGGCTGTCCATCACCGATCCGTCGGAGCCGGCGGTCTCAACCTCGACTGCTGTAACGGGGGCTGCTTCCGGAACACTCTCCATCACCGATTTTCGGGACTTGCCCGAGAGGATGGCCAGGGTCATCGAAAGTACGACGAACAGCACAAAAGAAAGGGTCGTCATTCGGTGCATGATGTTGGTCGCACTCCGCGGGCCGAAGCTCGCCTGAGAGCCGCCGCCGCCAAAGGCTCCAG
>JAUXDC010000350.1 GCA_030618605.1 Holophagae bacterium
TACTCGTTGGCCGAGTAGATGCCGATGAGGTTCTCTCCCTCGAGAAGGAGTACACGCGTCTCGGCCCCTACGAGGGCGAAACGGGTTGTCCGCGTGGCTTCGATCCCGCTGACGGGTGAGACCAACCGGTACCCCTTCCGCGGTATGGTCTCGATGAACTCCGGTCTCTTCGGGTCGTCGCCGAGCCCGCGGCGCAGTTCGACAACCAGCATGGAGAGGGAGGCATCGCCGACCACGACATCGGGCCACACGGTATCGAGCAGATCCCGGTTGTTGCGGACCTGTCCGGGTTTCGAGGCGAGAACCACCAGGAGATCCATTGCCTTCGGCCGGAGACGCACGATGAGATCACCGTCCCGGAGCTCACCGGCTGCGGGCTCGACGTGCCACCGGCCGACCATGAAGCAGCCGGAAGGCGGCGGATCATTGAGGGATTGGGACACCATCTCTTCCATTGTACGCCGGTAACCCCAATCCGAAAAATACTGTCAACTTTTGCAACTCTTTTGGAATCCCGTTGTGAATTCTATCGCCGTGGGGCCGAGATTGTCTTCAGGCAATAGTGGAACAGGACAGGCGAGCGCCGTGTTTCGGCACGAGGTAAGGGGGTGAGGGATGACAGAAGAAAAACAATTGGTGCGGACAGAAGATCTGATCGCCAACCGTCGCCGTCAGGTGGCACACCACAAGGAGGACCTCATGAAACATCTCGAAAAATCACCTGCCAACGTAAAGGTTGCTCTGGCCGTGGTCTCAGTCCTACTGATGGCCGCAGCCGCCGTTGCGACGCAACCCGGGACCTGGGCTGCCAAGGCCGACCTCCCGGAAAACCGGTACTTCATGGCCACCGCGGAGGTCAGTGGCATCATCTATGTCTTCGGAGGCTCATCAGGCGTTGGGGTCGTCGGCACCGTGTATGCCTACGATGCTCAACCCGGATCCGATTCCAAGTACCTCAGCGACCCGATCGGCTTTGATTATGATTCATGGTCTACGAGGGCTGACATGCCTACTGCGAGGACAATGGCCACCGCTGCCGAAGTCGACGGCAAGATCTATGTCATTGGCGGCGCCCTTGATACATCAGAATTCACAGCAACCCGCGTGGTCGAGGTCTACGACCCGGTCTCCGACAGTTGGGAGGCCCGGCATCAGGCTGAAGTTCTCGACACGCCAACCTACCCCAAGGGCAGTGCCGGCGACCTGGGTCCCAGATCCATGCCCGCAGCCCTTTGGAGTCCAGCCGCCGCCGTCGTGGACGGGAAGATCTACGTCATCGGTGGAGGCACCGGCAACCCGCTGGGGGAATGCACTGTCTCCTCGACCGTCTATGTCTACGACCCGGCCTCGAACAGCTGGGATACGGCTGCCGACATGCCCACTGCCCGGGCCCTTCACAGTGTGTCTGTCGTCGATGGGCTGATCTACGCTGTAGGGGGCTCTCTGGAAAATTCGACCGGCGGCGCCCTCGAGGTCTATGACCCGGCGATCGACTCCTGGATGATTGCCGCCGACATGCCGACACCTCGGGATTGTCTCGCTACTGCTGTAGTTGACGGCAAGGTGTACGCTTTCGGAGGGTTTGCCCAGCCATCAGCAGCCCGATCCGGTGTCGTCAACGACAGGGATGAGACCTTTGAGGAAAAGAGCCTCACCCGGGTCCACGAGATCGCCCACGCGGTGGAGGTCTTCAACCCGCGGACCGGCTATTGGCAGCAGGTTGGCCGGATGCCGGATCAGCGTTTTGGAATGGGGGCCGCAGTGTTGGGTGACACAATCCATCTGATAGGCGGCGGCTCTGCAGCAATCGATCTATTGTCCGCCGGCAACCATGTGGATACCTTCAATCCCAAACTCTATACCTCCTGGACCGAGGGGGCGGCCAATCTGGAAGGGGCCAACGGCAGCCGATGGCGGACTGATATCTGTGCCATGAACCCCCACAACGAGAGGGTGGCCGTGGCACTGGTGCTCCACACCGATACCAAAGATTTTGTGCAGATCGACGAGATCGGCCCGGTGCAGCAGAAGGCCTTTTCGGACGTCATCGGCCAGATGGGAGTTGATGGGAAAGGTCTGCTGGAAATTCGTTCCGATCGTCCGCTTCGTATGGCGGGACGTACTTTCAGTGAAGATGGCAGTGGAACCTACGGTCAGTTCTGCCATTTTCGGACCATGGACGACGGATTTGCCAAAGGCGATCAGGTGTTCCTTGTCGGTCTTCGCAAGGAGCAGGGGCTGTATCGTACCAATTTGAATTTCGCCAACACGGGGATCCGGAAAGCGACCCTGCTGGTCGCGCTCTTTCGCTGTGCCGGAGAGCCTCTCTGCAGTTTTGCAGTTGAGGATCTGATGCCCGGACGGCTCGATCAATATCACGAGCCCTTTGCCGGCAAATGCGGCAGTGATCACCAAGGATGGGCCTACGCTCAGGTGGAGGTCGTCGAAGGCGCCGGCATTCGGATCTCGGCCTCGGTCATCGACTCGAGAACCAACGACGCGACGACGATTTTGGCTGAGCGATGATCAACACGATCTTGGGCCCGTGGCCGAATTCCCGGCCGCGGGCCATGCTCACCCTCGAGCATCCGCACCAGGTCAGAATTTCCTGGCCTGGTGCTGCTTAAAGTGTGTATTCGCGTTCTAGCCTTCCAGCTTTCTAGCTTTTTTCGCACCACTCCCGGGCATTCTGGAAGAGTCTGAGCCAGGGCGAAACCTTCATGGGCCGCCAGACCCGAGGGGTCCATGCCCACTGCCACGGGAGGAAGGTGCGTTCGGGATGGGGCATGATGGCCAGGTGGCGGCCGTCGGGGGAGCACAGGGCAGCGATGCCTTCCGGTGATCCGTTGGGGTTGAAGGGATAGGCCTCGGTGGCATGGCCGTCGTCGTTGACATAGCGCACCGGAGCGAGCCCCTGTGACCGCACGCGGTCCAGGACGGCATCCTTCGGGAACAGGGCGCGGCCCTCCCCGTGTTGCAGCCAGATTCCCAGGGTTGATCCTTCCATGCCTCGGAGCATGATTGCCGGGCTGGGCTCAATGGTGACGGTGGCAAAACGGCTTTCGAAACGCCCGGATGCGTTGTGAACGAACCGGGGTTGTTCGATATCGGCCAGACCTCGCCACGGAACCCAGCCCAGGAGAGCGAGCAGCTGACACCCGTTGCACACACCGAGGCTGAAGGTGTCCGCCCGGTCGTAGAAGTGGTCGAATTGTTGACGAAGACCTTCATTGAAGCGAATCGAGCCGGCCCAGCCCTTGGCCGAGTCCAGGACGTCGGCGTAGGAGAAACCACCTACCGCGGCCAGGCCCCGGAAGCCCTCGAGGGTGATGCGGCCGCTGAGCAAATCGGACATCGTCACGTCCCAGCACTCGAAGCCTGCCATGTGGAAGGCCGAGGCCATCTCCCGGTCGGAGTTGGAGCCCTCTTCGCGCAGGACGGCGACCTTGGGTTTCGCCGATGCTTCAAGGATGGCGGCGGCGGTCTGATTCGGTGTGAAACTCAAGCTCAGTAGCGGCT
>JAUXDC010000016.1 GCA_030618605.1 Holophagae bacterium
TGACCGTCTACGGCCTGGGCAAGTCCGACCTCGACGATCTCGTTCTCAGGGCTGCAGAACTGCAGGGCCGGGTCGTCACCGGCGAGACCGACGTCAAGGCCGGGTGGTTCTACCGCTCAGACCATTTCAGTTTCGCCCGCGTGGGAATTCCGGCGACGTGGTTCAAGTCAGGCACCGATTTCATCGGCCGCCCGGCAGGCTGGGGCGAAGCAACCTACGCCTCGTGGATCGAGAATCGCTATCACAAGCCGAGCGACGAAGTGACACCGGAGTGGGTCTACGACGGCCTCGCCGAGGATGCACGCCTCGCTTTCACGGTGGGAACATCGGCGGCCGAAAGAGACCAGATGCCGCAGTGGTATCCGGGGGACGAGTTTGAAGCCACACGACAGCAGGCACTGGCCGATGCAGCAGCTGGCACACAATCATCTCGCACAATCCAGGAGTAGAACGCCTGGTCATATCGGAGGGGCAACAATGAAGAATTCGGCACGGTGGACAGGGATCACGATCATGCTCCTCGTCGGTGCCTTGACCTCGGTGACGATGAGTTCTGCAGCTTCTCAGGAACCGGCGGCGAGCCTTGACGGCACCGCGCTCCTGGTGATCGACATCCAGGCCTTTTATTTCGCCGATGGCATGGTTCCTCTGGTAGAGCCCGTTGCGGCAAGTCTCAAAGCCCAGGAGCTGATACAGCACTTCCGCAAGACAGGGCAGCCGGTGATTCATGTGCAACATCTGCCAAAGGGTGTGGATGGAACCGATCTCACCGGACTCGATTCGCAGTACAGGATCCACCCCAACGTTTCGCCGAGAGCGGGAGAAGCTGTCATCGGCAAACACCACGCCAACTCTTTCCGGGACACGAAGCTGCTGAAAACGCTCCGTGATCTCGGGGTGAGCAAGATCGTCGTTTGCGGGATGCAGACCCACATGTGCGTGGAAGCCGCGGTGCGAGCGGCCGCCGACCTCGGCTTCGAGGTCACCGTAGCCCACGACGCCTGCGCCACCCGTGATCTGGTCTTTGACGGAGTGGAAGTGCCTTCGGCCCAGGTCCACGCCGCGGCCCTGGCGGCCATGCAATCAAGCTACGCAACACTATCGGCCACCGCCGATCTGTGCCGGACCATGCCTACGGGAGATTCACATGAATAGATTCGGCCGAGTTCTTTGTGTCACCACCCTTCTTCTGGTCCTCGTAACTCCTGGCGCAGGAGTCGCAGAGATCCCAACGCCGGAGTCGGTGCTCGGGGTGACGCCCGGAACCGACCGGGAACTGATTGATTACCAACAACTCGTGGACTACCTCGAGGCCTTGAGTGCCTCCTCGGACCGAATGGTCATGCAGGAGGTGGGCTCGTCGCCCGAGGGACGCCCGATGTTCGTCCTGTTCCTGTCTTCACCGGCCAATTTGGAACGACTCCCGGAACTCCAGGAGATCAACCGCCGATTGGCTCTTGAACCTGACCTCACGGTGGAGGAGCGCGAGGAACTGGTGGCCGCAGGGCGGGTGTTCGTGATGGAGACCCTTTCGATGCACTCGACGGAAGTAGGGCCGAGCCAGACTCTGCCGCTCTATGCCCACGAGATCGCCACAACCTCAGATCCCGCTGTGCTCTCCCAGCTCAAGCGAGTGGTACTGATGATGGTTCCGTGCCACAACCCCGATGGAATGGACATGGTTGTCAAGCACTACCGCCGCTATCGCGGCACTCGCTACGAGACCTCGTCACTGCCGGGGGTTTACCACCGCTATGTGGGTCACGATAACAACCGCGACTTCGTCACTCTGACTCAGGAAGACACCCGGGTCATCAACAGGCTCTATTCCACCGAATGGTACCCCCAGGTGCTGGTGGAAAAACACCAGATGGGCACCACCGGACCACGTTACTTCGTCCCTGAAAACCACGATCCCATCGCCGAGAACATCGACGAAAGCCTGTGGAGCTGGTCAGCTGTATTTGGCGCCAAACTCCAGCAGGATATGGGGCGTGACGGCCTCGACGGCGTGGCGAGCCATTGGCTGTTCGACAATTACTGGCCCGGTTCCACGGAGACTTCGCTGTGGAAGAACGTGATTTCTTTCCTGACGGAAGCCGCCAGTTGCAAGGCGGCGACTCCGGTATTCGTGGAGCCTACAGAACTGCGCGTCCGCGGAAAGGGCCTTGCCGAATATTCCAAGAGCATCAACATGCCGGCGCCGTGGCCGGGGGGGTGGTGGCGGCTGAGCGACATCGTCCGCTACGAGCTCAGCACCATGCGCTCGATATTGTCCACAGCAGCAATCCATGACGCCGACATTCTGCGGTCACGCAACGTCCTGTGCGCCGAGGAGGTGGCCCGGGGCCGCACCGAACCACCCTTTTACTACGTCTTGCCGATCGAACAACTGGACCGTGGCGCACTGCCCAAACTCGTGGCGCTACTTCGCGAGCACGGAGTGCAACTGAGACAGCTTACCGAGCGGATCGAGGTGGCAGGCATGGTACTGCCCGAGGGAGCCATCGTCATCCCCCTTGCACAGCCCTACCGCCCCTTCGTCAAGGAAGTGATGGAAGATCAGCGATTCCCGGTTCGCCACTACATGCCCGGCGGAGAGATCATCCGCCCTTATGACATCACAAGTTGGTCCCTGCCTCGCCACCGCGGCCTCGTCTGCCACGAAATCAAGACCCGCTCGGCCGATCTCGAGGCCGCCCTGATTGATCTTCCCAAAGGGTGGTCAGCATTGACCGATGCCCCGAAATTACCTTCGACTTTTGCCGCCCTCGCCTGGCCGGCCGGTGACAACGCCTCCCACGTTGTGGCATGGGATGCCATGGAGCACGGTCTCAAGCTGCAGCGGCTGACGGCGGATTTTGCCGCAAAAGACTCGGTCCTGACCGCCGGCAGTTTCGTCATCAGCGGACCCGACGCCGAACTCAGGGCACTGGCGAGAGACGCCGCCACCCCCCCGGTCGTGTTGACGACAATGCCGGAAACACCAACAACTCTCGTGCACCGGCCGCAGATCGCACTGATTGAAAGCTGGTTCCACGATATGGACGCCGGGTGGACCCGCTACGTTCTCGACCAGGCCGGGATTCCCTTTTCGGTCGTTCGGCCCGGTGAAATTGAGGACACCGATCTCGCCGGCAGGTTTGACGTACTGCTCTTCCCGAATCAGTCAAAAGAGGTTTTGAGGGAGGGGCGTCAGAAGTGGGGCGGTCGCTATAGCCAACCGGCCTACCCACCGGAATACACCGAGCCTATCTCCGATGACGGAATTAAAAAAGTTGCCGCCTGGATCGACGATGGCGGAATTGTCGTGTCATGGGGCCGGTCCACTGCGCTCTTCCTCGACAAACTCGAGATCATGCCGCCAGACAAAGAGGGCGAACCCGAAGTATTCCGCCTTCCCGTACGAGATATTTCGGAGGACCTGGCAAAGAAGGGCCTTCTCATCCCGGGCGCATTTCTCGCGGTGGATCTTCTTCTCGATCATCCTCTGACTTGGGGCATGCCACTCCACAGTGGTATTTTTTCACGCGGAACTCCGGTCTTCGAGACCTCGATTCCAATGTTCGATATGGACCGCCGGGTCATCGCGACCCACCCGGCGACCGACGTACTGATCAGCGGCTACGCCGAGAAGGAAGAACTACTCAAGAACAAATCGGTGATGGTGTGGCTGCAGAAGAACCGCGGCCAGCTGGTACTGATGGGCTTCTCGCCTCAGTTCAGAGCCTCAACCCCGGCCTCTGCCAAGCTGCTGTTCAACGCCCTGCTCCTCCCGAAAATCGACGGCATTGGTAGCGAAGGGAAAAACTAACCTCCCGCACTCTGCCTCAATGCGCGGGTCTCGGCCAACAGACCGTGTGCGGCGGTCAGTAGAGCGGTAGACATCGTCTCTGGAGCCCCTCCGGCCGACTCCACTTGAACCTGGTCCGGATCACCGAGACCGGCATCACGGAGTTGTTTCAGTCGCTCGAGGATCAAATCCCGGATGGCCCCGGCGTTGTCGACTCCGTGAAAGTAGCCGATATGGAGGGAGTGCGCCGCCTGCTGGCGCTGATTGGCCGAAGACCCCGAGGCCGCTCCGCCCCCAGCAGTACGAACTCTGAGGTCCGAGATGCCCAGCAAGCGCTGGAGCGGCCCCTGTTGGATGGAGACTTCTTGTACGTTTGCAAAGGTCATCGTCATCTCCTTGACCCGCACGACACCTTCGCGAATTCGCAGGCTGCGATCGGTGACGATGTACCACCGCATCTCCCAATCCAGAAGCACCAGAAAGAACGAGATCGGAATCTGGATGACGAAGAATGCGACACCGATGATCTCGGCTGCTGTGATCAAGGTCACCGCAAGATCATCAAACGGAAGATGATCAAGGGCCTTCTCCAGGCCGAAGGCGCTGGCCTGGAGGAGGGTCAAAGCCACCACAATGCCGATCAGGGTCGAGAGTTGGGCAAAGGCCCACCGAACGAGATTGAGCTGAAAGAATTTCTTGGATGCCCGGAAGATCGTGACCGACCCTTGGGATCCGGCCGGAGGCTGCGGTTCCGGTGGCACCTTCATCATCTGCAGAACCAAGGCCTTGAGTCGCTCAACCATCGGACTGGTCCCCGGAGCGGCGTTCCATCGTCTCCCGCAGAGCCCTGATTTCCTGGGTCACATCATTGAGAGTCTCGATCAACTGACCCGCCGTATCCGCGTCGAGTGCCACACCGGAAACGGCCTCTTGAGCAACCCGAGACGAAGAGCCCTCGATCCCATGCCCGCCCCGCATCCGGGAGTAGAGGTAGTCCCGGATCGCCTCAAACTCCATGAGGCCCTCAAGGACCATCTCCGCCCCGGCGCTGCCGCTGGCCGTCTGGACCTCGAGCTTGGCCAAGCCAAGCCATCGCTCGACCAG
Organism: Holophagae bacterium; assembly: GCA_030618605.1. Lineage (GTDB taxonomy): Bacteria > Acidobacteriota > Thermoanaerobaculia > Thermoanaerobaculales > Sulfomarinibacteraceae > DAOWGJ01. The sequence goes on from JAUXDC010000016.1 coordinate 4,898, forward strand.
ATTGGACCTGAGATGAATGTCCTGAATGCGGGCATAGGTCAGGTTGATCTCACGCCTGAAGAGGATGCCCCAGCGCATCGAAATACCCTCGCTGTCGAAGCGATAACGCAGGGTGTGATATCGGAAATACATAAAGATCAAAGGGAAAATGAAAAGCGGCCCCAGGACCAACGAGGACAGAAGATAGTATTTCATCAATACCGGCGCCGGCCGGGATATCGAAAAAATGTCAGACTCTTGCACCGAGGGTTTGTTTTCCATGACCCCAGTGTAACCTCGTCATTGACTCCACCGACGGGAAAAAATACAGTCATCCGGTGATCCGCAACATCATTGACGACCCAGTCATCCGGCGTCTCGCGCTTCTCTTCTTGATCACGCGGCTGGTGCTGCTGGCCGCAGGCTTGGCCGGCCACGCCCTCCTGCCTCCCGGCAAGGCCCTGACCGGCGAGAACCTCCGCCTCGAACATGGAGTCCCCCTCCCGCTGGATATCTGGGCCCGATGGGACTCGGAGTGGTACCTCCTGATCGCCGACCGAGGCTATGACGCCACTGATGCCATCAATCACCTGCCTGCCGGTTACCTGCCGGAGGACACCTCCGGCTTCTTCCCCCTTTATCCCCTACTGATTCGTGCCCTGACGCCCCTGATTGGAGCTGTCGGCGCCGGAATCCTGATCTCCAACATCGCCTTGCTCGCATCGTTGTGGCTGCTGCTGGCCGTGGCCCGTGACCTCTGGGGTGAGACCTTCGGAACGAGGGCCGGATTCTATGCCGGCACGGCCCTGCTCTTTTTCCCCTTCACCCTCTTTCATTCAGCGGTGTATTCGGAGTCGCTTTTTCTCGCCCTTTCCCTGGCGACCCTCCTGCTGGCCAGAAAATGCCGCTTCGACTGGGCAGGCCTTTGTGCGGCCCTGGCAGCTCTGACCCGACCCTTCGGCGCCCTTTTGGTTGTCCTGTTGTTCCTGGAGTGGTGGCGCCTGCGACACCGATCCCGCTGGGGCTGGACAGCTATCGGCGGTATCGCGTTGGCTCTCGGGCTTTACATGCTCTTTTGCTACGGGCTCTTCGGTGACGCCCTGGCCTTCGTTCACCGGCAAGGACGCTGGCGAGGCGCCATGGGCCTGCCTGGCATTGCCTTTGTCAGGTGGTGGCAGGCTGGCCCGACGATCCACGGCGCCCACGGCTCGACGATCGAGTTGGTGATGGCGCTCCTTTGTCTCGGGGCCCTTCCGACCGCCTTTCGACGTCTTCGACCGTCTCTCGCCTGGTACCTGGTCGCCTGTGTTGCGATACCTCTGTGCTCAACCCTCTGGTCCTTTGGACGTATCGCCTCGACCTTCTTTCCGATCTACCTCCTGATCGGCATGATCTGGGCCGAGGGCAGGCCCGCTGCGCAGCGACTCTGGGTCACAGTCGGGGGCATCACCGCGACAGTGGCCATGACCTATTTCGCCGCCGGCTGGTGGGTGGGGTGAGTCTGTCGGAGCCGCACTGGCCGGCTCCGCAGTGAGCTGTTAGCCGTTAGCGATTAGCTCAGATCGACCCCAAACCACATAATTCGGAAATAGCCGCGTCTGGTCTTGCTAAAAGCTAATTGCTCACGGCTAACAGCTTGGTTTTGGCTTCAGAGAATTTTATCGACACAAACCCGACCGGAGTACACTTGAGATCACGCCGCTCGGCGGCAGACTCAAGGAGGTCCTGATGGCACAGCAGAAAGTCTTCATCCTCGGTGCGGTCCGCACCCCGATCGGCAGTATTGGCGGTGGTTTGGCAGCTCTCCAGGCTGAAGATCTGGCCACCCACGCGATTGACACCGTTCTCGAACGAACCGGCATCCCGGCCTCCTCGATCGACTACACCTGTCTGGGCTGGGTGATGCAGGATCCCCGATCTCCAAATGTTGCCAGAAACGCCGCACTGCGAGCAGGAATCCCCCACTCCTCACCGGCCACGACCTTTCACGAGAACTGTGCCTCCGGAGGCGCCGCGGTTCACAGCATCGCCCGCAGAATTGCGCTGGGTGAGATTGGTGTCGGCATCGGAGGAGGCGTTGAGAGCATGAGCAACGTCGCCCGATACCTCTTCGAAGGCCGGAACCGAGGACAGCTCTACGGTGACATGACCCTGGTTGACGGCCTGTTCGGCGCACTGACCGACACCCACGTCGAGAAAGGTGAGCTGATGGGGCTTCTCACCGAACGTCTGGTCGAACGCTACGGCGTGACCCGCGAGGAACAAGATGAGATCGCGTGGCGCAGCCACCACAACGCTCTCGACGCCTGGGACCAGGGCTATTTCGACGATTACGTCGTGCCGGTATCGGTCCCCCAACGGCGCAAGGACCCTCGGGTGGTCGATCGAGACGAAGGTCCGCGTCCCGTAACACGGGAGGAATTGGCCGGGGCGAAACCCTACTTCAAGCGTGAAGGTGGAACGATCACCACGATCAACGCCTCGAGCCTCAACGACGCCGCAGCGGCACTGGTCCTCGCCGGAGAAGAACACGTCGAAGCCCTGGGTGTCGAGCCGATGGCCGAACTGCGAGCGTTCTGGAATGTCGGCGTCGAGCGCGCCTACATGGGCGAAGGCGCCTTCAAGGTCGTTCCACCACTCCTCAAGCGGGCCGGTCTCGAGATGCCTCATATCGATCTCTTTGAACTCAACGAGGCCTTTGCCGCCGTTCTCGGAGCCGCGTTCCACGACCTGCCGGACCTCCCGAGAGATCGAACGAATCTCTGGGGCAGCGGTATCTCATTAGGTCACCCGGTCGGCTGTACCGGCGCCCGGCAGATCGTCGACATGGTCCACCAGCTGCACCGGCGCGATGGCAATCTCGGCCTCGTCAGCCGGTGCGTCGGCGGCGGCATCGGCAGCGGGGAGATCATCGAACGGTTTGGAGGCTAATAATCCCTCGGCCTGATCGGCTGCCGTCGGCCTCCCCACCGACCTGGGGGGCCATCGAATCGGCCGGCGCAGGGCTCGCCACATTGGGAACACCGGCCATGGTCGTCCAGGCCCCAATGAGTCAATCGATACCAGTCTCGTCCGATCAAAAGGGTTCCACATTTGTGGCATAGTGTGCCCCCACCCTCGTGGTCATGCACGTTGCCGGTGTAGACGTAACGCAGGCCCGCGCCGATTGCCCGACGGCGGGCCCGCTGAAGTGTCGCTGGTGGTGTCGGGGGCAGGTGGCTCATTTTGAAGGCCGGATGGAATGCCGTGAAATGCAGGGGCACGTTGGGGCCCAGGTGCTCGAACATCCACTGGGCCAAGGCTGAAATTTCCGCATCGGAGTCGTTTTCCCCAGGAATCAGAAGGGTAGTGACTTCGAGCCATACGTCAGTCTCCCGGGCGACATACTCCAGGGTCTCCAACACCGGCGCCAATCGCGCGCTGCACAAGCGACGGTAGAAGTCTTCGCTGAAGGCCTTGAGATCAATATTGGCGGCGTCCATCGCTCCGAAAAACTCCCGAGCCGGGAGCGGGTTGATCTCACCGGCCGTGACCGCCACCGTGTTGATCCCCAGTTCGGAACAGGCGGCGGCGACGTCCACTGCGTATTCCAGAAAGATAACCGGGTCATTGTAGGTGAAGGCCACCGAACGGCATCCGGTCGCTTTGGCAGCTCGGGCAATTGCCTCGGGTGATGCCTCTTCGGCTACCGTGTCAATCTCTCGGCTGCTGGAAATACTCCAGTTCTGGCAAAAACGACAGGCCAGATTGCAGCCCGCCGTTCCAAAACTGAGCACCGCCGTCCCGGGAAAGAAATGATTGAGCGGTTTCTTTTCGACGGGGTCGATACAGAAGCCCGAGGATCGGCCATAGGTCGTCAGCACGATGCCTCCGCCTGAGGCCTGACGGACGAAACACAGTCCCCGCTGCCCCTCTCGCAAACGACACAGGCGAGGACAAACCTCGCACATCACTCGTCCATCGGCCAACCGGGAAAAATACCGCCCCGGCGTGCCATTCGGGATCAGGGAACTCTGCGAAATCGGACCTCCTTGATGTCATCGAAATCGATTGAATAGGTCACCGATCCTCCCCCAACCCTATGCCGAAGTAGTACCGTTTGATTATCGACACCAACGACATAGGCTGAAACCCTCTCCAGGGTGTTCAAGACAATCACGACCCGTTCCCCCTGAAGGGAACCCAGCTTGGACACCGGTATGAGCGTTCCATCGCGGTGGGGTCGAGGTGGCGGCGGTTCTTCACCAGGCTCATCCAGGATGCTCAGAGCATCCTCGTCAGCCAGGGCATGCAGATCGGCTGCACTTTCCATGACCTCGTCAACCTCTCGGCTTGCACTGTCAGGCTCCGGCCATTCTTCCGGCGCCGGCTCATCCCCCTCCTCGAGGTCCCCGACATCGGGGGAAGAGTCGATTGCCGGAGAATCCCACCCAACCTGCTCTCCAAGGTCAGGAAACTCCTCGATGCCAACATTGACCGATGTCATCGAGTACCCGATCCCGCCGACGACCAGTAGAATCAAACCGACCAAACACGCCAAAAACGGTGTCTTGGCCTCATTCCAGAACTTGAAGCCAAAGACCAGTACAGCGAACGGGATACAAAGGCATACCAGTCCCCACACCGTACTTTCCCTGAAAGCAATCACCAGCAGCCAGACATAGGCCGCCAGAGATGCCAGCCCTCCAACGCCCATCAGTACCATCCACGCCATCGTCATGGTTTGAGCCTCCGTTGATCCGATTGTTTTTTCATCTCTATCATCTTAACCCGACGTCGAATATTTCGTACGATGAATTGGGAGGATTGCGTTATGAACCGTGTTCCGTTGCTGATTTGTCTGGCAATCTGTTCAATTTCATCCTTGACACGCGGTGACGAGCTGCAGCAGGCCCCAAACCATACTGTCCCTCTCGAACGCCTCGGAGACCCTCCGGCGCCCGCGTCGGTCATCGATGCGCGGATAGAGGACAAGACGGCCGCGCGCATCATCCGCAACGGGCATCTCAGCGTTCAAGTCAACGTCAACGACAACGGACGCAACACCAGGGGTGATGCGGCCAACGAGCCATCGATTGCCGTCGACCCAACGGCGCCCAACCGAATGGTGATCGGGTGGCGGCAATTCGACTCGGTTTCCTCAAACCACCGGGAAGCCGGCGTGGCGTGGTCCAACGACGGCGGCAGGACGTGGAACAACCCCGGCTCGCTCAACGACGGCATCTTCCGGTCGGATCCGGTCTTGGCGTGTGATGCCGACGGGCATTTCTTCTACAACAGCCTCTCGATCTTCTCCGATGACCTTCTCCAGGCAGAGTTCTTTGACTCTTCAGATGGGGGCCAGAGCTGGGCAGGCCCTGAAGAGGCCTTTGGCGGCGACAAGGTCTGGGTGACGATCGACCGTACTGACGGGATCGGCCGAGGCAACATCTACCAGAGCTGGAGTACGGCGGCCAACAGATGGGACGACCGCGTCTTCAGCCGCTCGACCGACGGCGGCCGTACCTTCTCGGACCCTCAGGCCCTGGTTCCTCCGCCGATATGGGGCACCTTGACCGTCGGACGGCAGGGCGAACTCTACCTGGCCGGTAACGCCGGCTTCACATTCAACGTCTTTGTTCTGTGGCGATCCCTGGATGCCGAAGACCCCGCCGTCGCCGAGCCGTCATTCCAGTTCTTCTTTGCCGATCTCGGCGGCCGGCAGGGAACCGGTGGGTCCTCTGTAGCCCCCAATCCCGCAGGCCTGCTCGGTCAGGTCTGGCTGGCGGTCGATACCTCGGACGGCCCAAACTCGGACGCCCTCTACATGCTTTCCTCAGTTGACCCACCCGGCGAGGACCCGCAGGACGTCCACTTCATCAGGTCCACAGACGGCGGCGAGACCTGGTCGCAGCCCATCCGAGTCAACAACGACGACCGCAATGCCTGGCAGTGGTTCGGAACGATGTCGGTTGCGCCCAACGGCCGGATCGATGTCGTCTGGATCGAAAGCCTGGCCAATGCCGAACCCAGCTTGGGCGAGATCTATTTCACATCTTCGTCCGACGGAGGCTTGACCTGGTCAGACGCCGTGGCCGTGACACCGGCCTTCGACAGCCACAGAGGCTTCCCCCAGCAGAACAAAATGGGCGACTACTTCCACATGCGGTCCGATCTCGTCGGCGCCGATTTGGCCTATGCCGCGACCTTTAACGACGAGCAAGACGTCTTCTTCCTCCGCCTTGGCGACCGGGACTGCGACGGCAACGGGATCGGCGACAGCGAGGATCTCAGCGCGGGAGACCTCTCAGACTGCGACGGTAATGAAATTCCCGATCTCTGCGAAGTGGCAGCACGACCCGAGTTAGATATCAACGGCAACGGCCGGCTTGATGTCTGCGAGCCCCCTCCCAGGCAGGGCGCCGGCCGTTCTGGGTGAGTAACCCGGCCTTGCCGGGTTTACGGGGAGGGCTGCGCAAGCACACTGACCTGCGGCCTGATGTCCATCCACCACTGCTGTGCCGGACGTCGGAAATCGGGGTCAATCATCTCACCCAATCCCGACAGATCGATGAAGGCTTCCCCACCCTGGCGAAGCCCGACGGCGACGGCGTCCCCACACCCGCTCTCTACAGCCGCCACCATGCGCTCAACGCACAACCCGGCCAAACGTGTCGCCAGATTCCGGTCGAAGGGCGTTGGGTCGCCTCCCTGCTGCAAGTGCCCCAGAATCGCCTGCCGAACGTCGAAGAGATCACCCCCCTCCTCCTCAAAGAGTTGGACCATAAATCGGGTGGTATAGCAGTCGTTGGCGTACTCATTCCGGATCATCAGGCCAAGGCGCTTGCCTCCTTCGAAGCCGGCCACCAGACGATCGACATCACTCTTGAGGTCATCCAGGGTCACCCCTTCCTCGTGCAGGTAGACGCGCTCGGCGCCCGAAGCCAGTCCAGCCATCAAGGCCAGGTAACCGCAGTAGCGGCCCATCACCTCGACGACAAAACACCGTCTGGTGGCCACCGCCGATTGTTTGATCTTGTCCAGGGCATCGACGATCGCATTGAGGGCCGTATCTGCTCCGATAGCAAGTTCCGATCCCGGGAGGTTGTTGTCGATGCTGGCCGGAAGACAGATGATCGGAAGGTTGAATGCCGGGTATTTCTCACGATTCTCGACCATCAGGTAGGCAGACTGGTAGGCCTCCCATCCTCCGACGCACAAGAGGGCGTCGATCTTCCTATCAGCCAGCGTCCGGGCAATAGCCTCCAAATCCCCTGCCTCCGGTACGCTTCTGGAGGTCCCCAGTTCGGAGCCACCGATAGTCCCCCAACCCTTGACCGACATCCACCCCAGGTCGTCAATGGTGTCGTCAATCAACCCAGGAAATCCATTTCGAATCCCCAGCACGGTGTGGCCGCGATCCAGGGCGAATCGAACGGCGGCACGGACCGCCGTGTTCATCCCCGGCGCCGGTCCCCCCGCGTTCAAAACGGCCAGGCGAAGTCGACGCTGCCCGGGTTCCGGAGGCCGCGGCAAGGCCCTGATCATCGTGTCCAGGGTGGCCACCGTCTCCGAGAAGCCGGCGCCCCGCATCTCCATTGCAGCCCCGTAGTCCTGCTTCTCGATTGCCTCCCCAACCCGCTGGTTCTTGGCGACACACGCCATTAGGGGTGAACGGTTGATTCGGTTGGCACGAAGGCCGATCAGTTGGGCTTCGTCCTCCGGTTTCGCGGCAATCAGGGTCTCCACCGCGGCGAGGCCCAGCAGGGAACTCATTGTCCGGTCGAAGGCAGATGGCCGGCCGCCTCTCTGCACATGTCCGAGAATCGTCAGACGAACTTCCTCGTCCAAATGGTGTTCCAAAATGTCCTTGACGTATTCGGCGGTGATCGGCCGGCCCCGCCGGTTCCGAGCCCCTTCAGCAACGATGACGATACTGTCCCGCCGTCCTGCCTCCCGGCCTGCACGAAGGCTCTCGACCATCGCGACTTCCCAGTCCTCTCTCTCTGGAGGCCGCTCGGGAATCAAGACCCAGTCAGCCCCACCCGCCAAGGCTGCAGCCACCGCCAGGTAGCCGCACCGCCGCCCCATGACCTCGACGACGAAGGTCCGCTGATGGGAGGCTGCTGTCGATGCCAGGGCGTCAACCGCCTCGGTGATCCTGTGCAAGGCAGTGTCGGCCCCGATCGTCATGTCGGTCCCGACCATGTCGTTGTCGATCGACCCGACAAGCCCGACGATTGCCAAACGGGGGTGCCGATCGGCATTGTCTTGTGACAAACGCCCCGCCTCGACCAATTCCGACAGCAGCTCCGGCCATTCCCGCCGCAAGAGGTCGGCCGCGGTCAGGCTTCCGTCCCCCCCGATGACAACCAACCGGTCGATGCCGGCCTCGACCAGGTGGAAGGCCGCGTCTCGACGACCCTCCCGGTGGAAGAAGGCCTTGCACCGCGCGGTCCCTATCACCGTACCGCCTCGGTGCATGATGCCCCCAACGGCGTCCCAAGACATCTCCCGGATGAAATTGCCGCCGTTGACCAAACCCTGATAGCCCTCCCGAATACTGAAGACCCGCCATCCGGCATCCAATCCGCCACGAACCACCGCCCGCAGGGCCGCGTTCATGCCCGGAGCGTCTCCACCACTGGTCAGGACAGCAATCGTCCCTTTGAACGTGTGTGCTTGATTACTCATAAGGTTGGATTGTAGCGGGTCCTGAAGCGATGAGGGATGCACTCGACAAGACACCAAATTTGATTCTATGGAAGACCGGCTTTACGGCGGATGTCATCCAAGAGCTGACAGCTGCCCTCTCCCTCGTTACACTACTGTGGTGAAATCTCGACCCGGCATCATCAATGCCGCCTTCCACCAGCCGGAGACCCAGGTCTACCGTATTGTCCAGGGCTTCGTATGGCTGCTGATCGCCGGATCGATCGCCCTGATTGTTGCAGGACTCTTCCTTGAACCGGGCAGCCCCACAGCGCAATTCCTGATCCGTATCGACCACATGGTGCTGTGGCTCTTCCTTGCCGAATACCTGCTTCGCCTGATTTCCTACCGCCCGCCGGGACTGGAACTCTTTGACCGGACACCGAGTAACCGAGTTCTTTACAGCACCGCCAAACGCCTCGGTTACGCTCTCAGTCCCCTGATGCTGATCGATCTGGCGACGGTCCTCGCATTGGCGCCCCAGCTACGCGGTCTGCGGGCCCTACGGCTCCTGCGCGTCCTTCGTTTCCCAAGAATATTCCGCAGGGCCAACCCCTTCAGAGGGGTCATGCTGTCGTTCCGGGAAAATCGGCTGATGTTTGCCTTCGGACTTCTGATGGTCTCCGGTGCGACGGTGCTCGGAGGCCTGTCCCTGTTTCTGATCGAAGGGCCCCTGGCCAAGGGAACCCGAACGATCGGCAGCCTGGGAGAGGGCATCTGGTGGGCCCTGGTGACGATCACGACGGTCGGCTACGGGGACATCATCCCGACGACTCTTGTAGGCCGAATGGTCGGCGGCGTGCTGATGGTCTCGGGCATGTTCACCCTGGCCCTGTTCGCAGGCATTGTCAGTCAGACCCTGTTGCGCGCCGTGTTGAGCATTCGAGAGGAGCAATTCCGCATGAGCACCTATGTCAATCACGTTGTCGTCTGCGGCTACGATCCGGGCGCACGAATGCTGCTCGACGCCCTGCTGGCCGAGGTGGGTGTCGATGGCACGACCGTCGTTCTTTTTGCAGAGGGCGAAAGGCCGCCCGGCGTCCCTCTTGACTTCACATGGGTCAACGGCGACCCGACCAAGGAGAGTGAGCTGGACAAGGTCCGCCTGTCCCATGCGGCGGCAGCGATCGTTGTCGGCAATCGAAAGGTCCTTCCCCAACAGGCCGACGCCCATACGATCTTGACGGTATTTACCCTGCGTTCCTTCCTCGAAGAGAACGGCGCGGCCGCCAGGCGGCGAAATCCACTGCACATCGTCGCTGAGATTTTGGATGCCGAAAACGTCGCCCACGCTCAGACCGCCGGCGCCGACGAGGTAATCGAGACCACCCGCCTGGGTTTCTCCCTCCTGGCACATTCGGTCGTCGCGCCGGGCACTGCAGCTGTCATGGGCCGGATGGCTGCATCACGAGCTCACAGCCTCTTCGTCAGCAAGGTGCCCCCGGACTTTGAACTACCGGCGACATTCGGCCGTGTTGCTGCCCACCTCAAGAGCACGCACGGCGCCCTGGCGATCGGTCTGAGGCGTCCGGGGGACGCCGAGGACCTGCTCAATCCTTCTGATGAACTGTCGGTACCCAAGGGCAGCCGAGTCGTCTACCTCGCGGACGAGGCCTATTCCGAAGAGGAAAGCTAGGATGGAACCCAACGGGCGACGAAGGCGTATTATTCGTCTGGCACTGTGGGCTTGGGCCATTTATCTGGTAGCCGGCAATCTCTTCGTGGCGACACCGATCGGACAGAAACTGATCGCACCTCACCCCGAACGCTTCACAATCAGCTGGGGACGGGCATGGACCGTCATCCCGGGCCTGATTCATGTGCAAGACCTCAAGATACGCCAGCATTCGAAGGATATCGTGTGGCATCTGACGATTGATCGTGCAGTCACCGGCATTAATATCCTGGCCCTGCCCTTCAAAACCTTTCACGCCGTCCTGCCACGTGCACGGGGTGTTGAGGTCGGAGTCGAAAAGGCATCAACAACCATGCCGCCGACGGGCAAGACCAAGCCGGGCTTCCGAATTCTCCTGAGTGGCATGGGGGTCAAAGACATTCGTTTCATGGACTTCTTCGGCATCCACATCGAAGGAGAGAAAATCCGAATCGGGGGCGGGCTCGACACAACGGCCCGCGGACCACTGGCCATTCCTCGAGCGAGGGTCAGAATCAAGGCCGGGCGGGTCACCCACGAGGGTGTGGCACTGGCGACAGATCTCGACCTCGATTGCCGGACCCGCATCGACAAACACACCAAGAAGGATCGGAGTGAGGGTGAAATTTTCCCCTTTGTCTCCGGGAGCCTTACGGCATCCGGAGACATTGCGGACCTGCGATTCATCAGCACCTTCTTGCGATCGATCTCATGGATGCAGGTCCGGGGAGGCGCCGGAACCCTCGAAGCAGACCTCGACATTTCGAGGGGCACGCTGCAGCCTGGGAGCCGGCTGGATATCCAGACCTCGGCATTTGATTTCGAGTACCTCGACTACACGGTCACCGGGAAAGGGAAAGTTTTGATAACGGGCCGTGAGGCCGACGGGCGGGGGGACACCGAGTTGGACTTCGAGCTCGACGACTTCGGCCTCAGTTTTGCAGATTCGGAGACGCCCCATATCGAGGGCAACGACCTCAGCGTCAGAATCATCGGCAATCTCGGGGAGATGATTCAACCCGAGGCGGCGGTCGAGGTGACAATCGACATCCCTGAAAGCGACATTCCTGACCTCCGGCTCTACAACCGGTATTTCAAAGGCGCCTCGCCCGTCGAAATTCTCTCCGGGAAGGGTCGCCTCAGGTCCCACCTCGAGGTCCAGACCGGCCCCGGAACGGGCGGGGGCACCATCGAGGTCAAGACCACCGGCGTCTCAGTCGACATCAAGGACCGAAAAATCATCGCTGACCTCCACTTCCTCTTCCCGGTCACAATCACCGATCTCGACAACCGGGTCTTCACGGTAGACGGCTCGACCATAAAAATCACCAACGCCGGAGTTGGAACGCCTGAAGAAGATGACCCTGGCGATGCACCGCCGAGGGACTGGTGGTGCGCCATCGCTGTCCCCGAAGGGACGCTGAGATTGGCCCAACCCCTCGACCTCGATGTCGATGTCACCCTGAAGGCCTTCGATGTTGAACCTCTCCTGGCTCTGATCTCCAAGACCCGCAAGTCTGCAGATCGGCTGGACCGGATTCTCGCGATTCACGACCTCGAAGGCGGCGCCCACCTTGCTGTCGGAAATGGCGGTACCCATATCAGAGACCTTTTCGCCGAAGGCGGCCGCGCCGAAATGCTCGGCGATCTTTGTCTCAGAAAGAACGACCACTCAGGCGCCATCTACATCAAATACGGCATCCTCTCTCTCGGTGTCGAAATCTCGGGCGAGGACGAAAAAAAACACGTCATCACGCCACGCAAGTGGTATGACGAGTATGTCGAAAACCTCCCCTGCGGCCCGGCTGGACCGTAGGGCCCGGATCCCCGTCAGATGGAGACCGGTGTCCCCGTCGAGATCAAACGGAAAGGTGGGACTGTCAAAATCGTCCCTGAAGAACCGGGCTCTCGCCTTGACAACCTTCCACGCAGAAGCTATCTCGCCGGCGATCCTCAAGAAATCGTTCATATTGATTGGTCTGATTCCCACAGGTCGTCACGACCGCCCTCGACGAAGATTGGACCCGAGATCCTTTCGATCGCATGATCACGGCTCAGGCCAGGATCCGAAACTCGAACCTCCTGACGAAAGACAAAACAATCCTCAGGAACTACGAGAATGCCCTCTGGGATTAGCCTAGGCAATTCGTCGGACGAATTGCCTAGGCTAATCCCTCAGCACATGACACATATAGCCACCGGGATTCTTCTCCAGGTACTCCTGGTGGTACTCCTCGGCCGACCAGAAGGGACCGGCTTCGACGATCTCGGTCACTATCGGGTTCTTGAAAACGTCACTCCGGTCAACGCCGGCCCTGACCTTCTCGGCAGCCTCCCGCTGGGCCTCTGAGAGATAGAAAATCGCTGAACGGTATTGGCTGCCGATGTCGTTATGTTGCCGGTTTCGGGTTGTCGGGTCGTGAAGCCTGAAAAAGTAGTCCAGAATTTCTGAATAGGAGACCTTGGCGGGGTTGAAAACCAACCTCACGGACTCGGCATGCCCGGTCCTGCCCGTCGTCACATCACGATAGGTTGGGTTCTTGGTGTGACCCCCGATATAACCGACCTCGGTCGAGAGCACACCATCGAGGTCGAGGAAGAGGTGCTCGACCCCCCAGAAGCACCCTGCGGCGAGGATGGCCTCCTCGGTGCCGGATGCTTCCGGTTCTTTGCCGACCTCGACGCTGTCGTCGCTCGTCATCTCAATGACACCCGCCTCGACAAAGGCCGCCACGTACAGACCGTAACCCTGCTTCTCGAGATCATCGGCAGGAATAAAACGCAAAGACGCCGAGTTGATGCAGTACCGCAGTCCACCCGGGCCTGGACCGTCTTCAAAGACGTGTCCCAGGTGGGAATCGGCCCCCTTCGAACGAACCTCCGTACGCACCATGCCGTGGCTCCGGTCCTCGATATCGACGACGGTCCCCTGGAGCAGCGGTTTGGTGAAGCTGGGCCATCCCGAACCGGAGTCGAATTTGTCCACACTCGAAAATAACGGCTCCCCGGATACCACATCGACGTAGATGCCCGGAGACTTGTGGTCCCAGTACTCGTTGGCGAATGGAGGCTCGGTCCCCGAGCACCGGGTGACCTCGTACTGCATCTCGCTGAGTTCGGTCTTGAGCTCTTCATCCGACGGCATGCCCGTATCACTCATGAAAAAATCCTCCGAATACGATACATCTGATCCTCCAACCACACCTGCGATCAGGAGTCCAGCGGCTGCGATCACACACAGGGCTGCGAAAACAATCTTGGAATACTTCATGCTGACTCTTGTCCCACAACCACTGAATGGTTACCGGCATCCCCATTTCCCCGAAAAGCAATCCTCAACACCGTCCGATCTTAACCTGACCTTCCGCCTTCATCCTTCCCCCTTCATCCTTTCGCCTTCATCCTTTCGCCTTCATCCTTCCGCCTATCCCCTTCTCCCAAGCCCCGCTATGATCTACCGATGTCGGAGACGGTACGCCGGGTAGCGCGAAACGCAGGGTGGCTTGCAATCGGTGAGGGTGCAGTCAAAGGCGCACTGTTCCTAGCCGCGATCATCGTTGCCCGCTCCACCGGGCCCGAGGGCATGGGGGTGTTCTCGATCGCCTTTGCCGCCGCCATTCTGGCTGTGATGGTTCTGGCCGCCGGTCAGCAGGAGGTTGTCATCCGCGAGGTGGCAGCAACGCCGGGACAGGCCGGAACACTGCTGGACGCCGCCAGAAACGTCCAAAACCGGCTGGGACGCTGGGTCCTTCCGGCGCTTGTAGTCGGGGCACTACTGATCCACCAACAGGATCTTCGCCTGGCCCTGTTGGCATTCATACCCTACGCCCTTTTGAGAACCCTCCTGGTGACCCACGGCGCCGCCTTCAAGGGTCTGGACCGCATGGACATGGAAGTTCGAGCTCGCGGACTCGAGGTCATGCTCGTTCTTCCCGGACTTGCCGCCGTAGGATGGGCCGGTCTACCCGTATGGACTACCGGAGTTGTTTTCAGTGTCGGCGCCGGCGCCGCATTGATCTGGCTGGCCTTTCGTTCACGCGACCTCAAACGATCGGCTCGGGAAACCGGCCAGGAGGAACATTCTTCAGACATCCCGGTCTGGCGGCATTTCCGGCACGAAGGCCTGCCCTTTCTCGCCCTCGCCGTCGCAAGCCAACTGCTGGCACGAGCCGACACCTTTCTGCTGGCGGCGTTTGAGGTCCCCCACCAGGAGATCGGCTACTACGGGGCTGCTGGGGCGCCGGTATGGGGCATCGTTGCATTGCCGATGGTCCTTGCCGTCGCCCTTTACCCCACCCTGTCTCGCCGGGCTGCCGAAGGCCGATCGCCGCTCCCGGCGGTGGCCATCGCCATCATTTTCGGGGGAATCATGGGTTCGGCTCTGGCGGTGGCAATCAACGTGTGGCGGGAGCCCCTGGTCCTTCTGGCCTTCGGCTCAGACTTTACCCCCACAGTCGCCCTGCTGTCACGGCTGCTTTGGGTGCTCCCGGCCAAATTCGTTATGACGTTCCTCGGACTGATCCTGGCAGCGTGGCACCGCCAGCACCTGGCACTGGTCGCAGTGGGCGCCGTCCTGGTTCTGTCCATCGGCCTCAATCTGATTTGGATTCCAACGATGGGCGCCCTTGGGTCGGCCAATGCGGCTGTCGCGGCACACGCCGCCGGGGTTCTGATCCTGGTGGCCGTTTCTGTCACAACCCCGCGTTCAAACGGAGATCATGATGGACCTTGAGTCGACGAGCCTCGGCGTCGTCATCATCCACTACGGACGTGCGGAACCGACCCAAAAGTGTCTGCAAAGCGTGCTCGAAGACCCGTCAGCCGTCGAACGGCACATCGTCGTCGTCGACAACTTCGGCAATCTCAAGCCGGAGGAATTTGCCAGCTGCACGATCCTGGTGCACCGACCGGACAACCCTGGCTTCGGGGGCGGTGCAAATGCCGGTGTCGATGCCCTGAAGACAGCGGCCGACTGTCTTGGCTTCGTCGTCATGAACAACGATCTGGTGATCAATCCCGGTTTTCTCGATGCTGCGGCCGAGGCCCTCGAACCCCACGATGTCGGAGCGGTCGGTGGGCCGATCCTGGTTGGTTTCGATCAGCCGACTCTCTGGTATGCCGGGGGCTTCATCCGGCGGTTGACCGGCACAGTTCGGCAAAGTCATTCGAAAGTCGACGCTTCCAGCCGCCATGAGGTCGGTTTTGTGCCGGGAACCGCGATCGCCGTCAGGGCCGACGCCTGGTTCAAAATTAACGGCTTCGACACCAGCTATTTCCTCTATAACGAAGATATCGACCTCTGCCTCAGGCTCCAGAGGAATGGGAGACGCCTTCTCTTTGAACCCGGAATGTCCTGTCTCCACGACTTGGGGGAGACCACCGGTTCCAGCCACCGCTCGGCCCTCTACCTCGAGCAGATCAC
Source organism: Holophagae bacterium (assembly GCA_030618605.1). Taxonomy (GTDB): domain Bacteria; phylum Acidobacteriota; class Thermoanaerobaculia; order Thermoanaerobaculales; family Sulfomarinibacteraceae; genus DAOWGJ01. Next base: position 20,644 of record JAUXDC010000016.1, read on the forward strand.
GCGGACCCGACTCCGCCCCTTCAGGCCCCGCGCCTACCAGCTCTATCTGGGAGCGGTACACACGCTCTACAACATTGCACGAATTCTCAGGCTGTTCCTCCGCCACGGCCGCTCTGCCCGTACACAGATCCGGGCCATCATCCGGGGTCACATCGGCGCACTGCTTGAGGTCACCGGACTCACCCACATTTCTCACCAGTGATCTGCTGCGGCCGCCGATGTGCAAGCCCATTCCGCCAGCGGCGGAACGGGTCCCCAGCCCATTCCGCCAGCGGCGGAACGGGTCCCTACCCAACGATACGCAATGCAAGGTACGGGACAATAACGAAAAGGAAAATTCCAGCCTTGAAAAACAGTATCCCCTGGTAATGCACAGCATCAAATTTCTCAACCGACAGCTTGAACCACCTCCCATGCATGCGATACATGAGATCGTGGCCGAATACGAAAAACAACCACCAGAAAAGCAACATCCCAATATTCAAGACCCCACACCATCCCAAGAAATCACGAACCAATTCAAGTGTCATTGACCATCCCCTTTGCATCGCGCCGCAGGGCGTGGACGGTGAATCCGTCGCACGACTCTTGCGGCAACAGCCGAATGCCTCCGGCCGATGTTGTGATCACAGGTGTCCCTTCCGGCAGGCTCGGCGCAAGATCTACCACCCTAAACCCTTGAGGAATCCGTTCGAAATGACCTTCGTTTTCCTCGGGTTCCACACTACAGGTGCTGTAGAGAAGAAGCCCGCCAGGAGCCACCAGACCGAACGCACCCTCAAGGAGCTTTGCCTGCAAGCCGGCCCGGTCGCCGACATCCTCAGGTCGAAGCCGGTACCGCAGTTCCGGATGACGGCGCAGGGTCCCGGTGCCGGTACATGGCGCATCGAGAACAACAGCGTCCCACCGTGCCTCCGCGACCGCCGGCAGGGTCGCATCCTGAACCACTCGGAAGACCTTCGGGATGCATCTCTCGAAAACTCGACCAGCCAGTCGCAAACGCCCCAGGCTGAGGTCCGCGGCAACCGCCACCGACCAGGCCCCATCCCTGACGGTTCTTGCGGTCTTGCCGCCCGGGGCTGCACAGAGGTCAATGACCTCGCCGCCGCCGGGATTCAGCGCCGCCGTCAACCAGGCTACGAGCTGAGACGCCGGATCCTGGGCATAGGCGTCACCAGCTCGGAGGGAGCCAACAAGATCGCTGCCGACGGCGCGCCACGCTCCCGGCATCCATGGGTGTTCATGCAACTTGATACCTTCACCGGTCAAGCGGTCGCATGCCTCAACGTCGGTGAACCAGACCCATAACGGCGCAGGATGTTGGGCCTCAGACATTGCCGCTTCGGTTGCTTCCTGGCCGAAGACCCGAGTCCATCGCCGCCACAACCAGTCGGGGTGGGAGGTCCGAAAGGCATCATCACCTTCCCGGATCAGGCGGTCCCAGTGCCCAGGGGCCCGGCGCATCACTGCATTGACCAATCCCGACGCCTTGGGTCTGCCCATCCGCCGAATGAGTCGAACGGCGCCGTCACCGGCGACCGCCGCCGGAATCCCCAGCCCCTTGATCTCATACAGACCCAACCGAAGGACAGCGCGGACCTCCGGGTCGAGACTCACCGCCTTCCGGCGGGACGCAGCCTCGATCGCACCATCCAACGGGCGCAGGAGCCGCAGGGTCCCCAGCACACGAGCACGCACGCCCGGCGCGGAAACATCGCCAAGAAGACGTGAGGCAAAGGCGCCATCCTCGACTCGCACAAGCAGTGCCGCCGCCTTGAGGCGGTCAGCCGAGGTGCTCACCGCAACCCACTCGCTCTCCGATCAGGAAAGCATCAACCGGCATCCGCCGACGGCCCTCGCGCTGGACCTCAGTAATCCGGACTGCGGTCTGCTTGCCGCAACGGACGATAATGCCGGTCCCGTCGGCCGACAGCACGTATCCAGGCCGTTCGGACCCCTGCGGCGCCTCAGCCTCCTCGAGACCAAAGATCTTGAGGCGGTCCTCTCTGAAGATCGTGTAGAGCCCCGGCCAGGGCGTAAAGCCGCGAAGACGGTTGACCTGCAACCGCGCAGGACGGGACCAGTCGATTTTTGCAAATTCCCGCCTGAGCATCGGGGTCTCCGTGACACCGTCTACCGGTTGTGGTCGAGATTCGAGGGTACCGGCCGCCAACTCGTCGAGGGTCCTGACCAGGAGGTTGGCGCCAATCACAGCCAAGCGAGGCGATAGTTGCTCGGCGGTCTCACGAGGTTTGATCTCAACCGTCTCCTGGAGCAGGATCGGACCAGTGTCCTGACCCTCGTCGAGGAGCATGGTCGATACGCCAGTCCTCCGGTCCCCGCTGACAAGAGCCCACTGGATCGGCGATGGCCCTCGATGCCTTGGCAGCAAACTGGGGTGAACGTTGACCATACCCTGCGGGACAGCGTTGAGACAATCCAGGGGGATGATTCGCCCGTAGGCCACCACAGCCGCAACATCAGCCCCGGACTCCCAAATCCTGTCCGCAACCGACGATCCCTTAAGACTCTTGGGCTGCCACACCTTGAGGTCGTGCCTCCTGGCGGCCGCCGCCACCGGAGGCGGCGTCAAGACTTTCTTCCGGCCGATTGGCTTGTCCGGGCGGGTGATGACAAAAACAACCTGATGATCACTCTCAACCAGGTGATCCAGGGAGGGAACTGCAAAGTCCGGAGTTCCAAAAAATACAACTTTCATGTCCTGATGGTAACCCGGATCACATCTGAGTCTCTCTACACAGGTTGATCATCATCACTCCCGACAGTAGACTGGAAAGTCGAACGATGTCTGTATTGAGGAACGTCTCGACTTTGGGCTTATTGGCTACCCTTGTGGCGGGCCTAGGGGGAACGCCAACCACTGCTGTGGCGACTGACCGAGCCCATTGGCCCACAATTGATGCCGATCTGTTCGACGGAGACACTGCTGTCGCAGTGATTGTACGGCTCAAACAGGAGGGTGACAATGAAATGTCACCCGAGGCAACGGCAGAGGCAACACTCGGACGCCTCCAACCAACTCTCGACCGCCTCGAAAGTTTGGAAGGCATCACAAGAATCCGGCCTTTCAGGCTTCAATCCTCCTTCGCCGCAGACCTGACGGCCGAGGGACTCGATCAAATACTGGCCCTGCCTGGAATTCTCTCCGTCGAGGTGGACGACCGGTGGCCACTCCACACGGCAGAAGGCATGGAAATGATCGGAGCAAACGTGCTCCAGACCTATGGGTTCAACGGTGAGGGAACGGCAATTGCCATCATCGACACCGGTATCGATGCGCTGCACCCCGCGCTGGGAGGTGGCGAAATCCCCAATCCCAAGGTTGTATGGGGTTTGGACACCGCCGATGGCGACAACGACCCTTCGGACTGCTCAGGTCATGGGACTGCCGTCGCCTCCATCGCCGCGGGGGTCTCGGTTCAGTGGAGCCCCGGTAGACAGTTTGCGGGCGGCGTTGCCCCAGAAGCTCGGATCTTGGCATATAAGGCCGCCTCGGATGAAGACTGTATGGCTTTGCGTGAAAGCGCAGTCATCGCCGCCATTGAAGACGCAATCCTCCATCGCGAGGGGGAGGATTTTCGACTGGTGGCAATCAATATTTCAGGTGGCGGCGGATCGTGGTCCGGCCCCTGCGACATCGACAACCCTGCCCTGGCGGCGGCCGTCGATGCGGCGACGTCAGCCGGCATCGCCGTCGTCGCCAGTGCAGGAAACGAGGGCCTGAGTAACGGCATCGCCTCGCCGGCCTGCATCGAAAATGTTCTGGCCGTCGGGTCGGTGTGGGACCAGAATCCGTCGCCCACGGGGTCACTCTTCTGTCTCAACGCCGACTGCTCCCGCTATTGCAATGACGAAGGGAAAAAGGCGGGGCAGCCGGCCTGCTACAGCAATTCAGGTTTAATGTTGGACCTGCTGGCGCCGTCCGAGTACCTTCGGGTCGCCGAAGCAGGAGGCCAAACGACGGCCTTCGGCGGCACTTCCGGGGCCGCTCCCTACGTCACGGGGGGCCTCGCCGTCCTCGAACGAGCCCACCCCGACGCTCCGCCGGCCCACTTGCGCCATCTCCTGAGCGTATCCAACACTCTTGTGACTGATCCCGTGAACCACCGAACCCTGCCGTTGACAGACTTAATCACCGCAATCTTCCCTGAGGGACTGTATTTGGGGAATACCCTGAACATGGACCTTTTCGGGTCCGGCCCGTTGACATCCCAGGCATTTGTCGAGTCGTGGGGCCCGGTTGGTTCCCTCCAGTTGACCCTGAGAATCACCCACCCCCAGCCGGAGAAACTCCTGATTCGGGTTCGAGGACCCAATGGTCGTGATGTCCTGGTCTGGGATGACACCGTCGTTCCCGTCTCCGAGAACTGCCTGATCGGGACCTTCCCCGTCGATCTTGAACCAGTCGAAAGTCTCAACGCCTTCATTGGGACCGAACGCCACGGTGTGTGGGAACTGATTATTGAGGATCGTTTGGCGGAACCTCACGCCGCCCAGATCGAAAGCTGGAGTCTGCTGGTCAAGGACCTCACGCCTCCGTCTGGAGTCAGATCGCCCCAAATGACCTATCTGCCGGTTGCAGCTCGAGGGCCCGGAGCGGCGGGAACACGGTGGACCACAGACCTCCAGATCTTCAACCCGTCAGCCTTCACACCGGTGCAGGGACACCTCTATCTGGTGCAGGAAGGAGTGAATGGAACCGAGGATCACCTCCAGCGACCCCTGTTCATACCAGCAGGCGCTCAGGTCAACCTGTTTGACGTCATCGGCGACACATTCGGACTGACATCCGGCGCCGGCCAGATTCTGATTGATGCTTCGACTATGCCCGTAATCGCTGGTGGCACGATCGCTACTGAAGCGGCGTCCGGAGGGGCTTTCGGACAGTTTGAGCACGGCGTCACGGCCTCGATCGGTAGCCGCTTGATTCTCCCCCACATCTCCGGCGGCCCCGACTTCAGAACCAATATCGGCCTGTCCGAGAACGGCGGTGTCGCAGCGACGGCAACTCTCAAACTCTTCGATTCGGCAACGGGAATTCTCATCGGTCGGCCCGTTGAACTCGAGGTTCAACCGTTTTCGATCCAAAAGGTCGATGGCATTCTCCAGGCCGCGGGCGCCCCGCAACCGACGGTAGATGCCTACGCGGTGGTAGAAACCAACGACGTCGTGTCCGCATGGGCCTCTGTCGTCGATCAATCAACTGGGGATGCGGTATTCGTCATGGGTGCCGAACCTACCAGCGACGGCGCCGTCATGATTCCGGTCATTGCCCGGATTCCGGGCGTTGCCGGGACCAACTGGCACTCGGATGTCCGCGTTGTAGCCTTCGGCGAGGGTTCTGTAGAGCTCGACCTGGAATTCCGGCCCCTCGGCACTCCTTCTGACCAACCCCTCACCGCTACCCTCACCGTTGATCAGGGGACAGAAGCAGTACTGAAGGACATCGTCCGGCGGGTCTTCGGCATGGACACCGCCGCAGGATCGCTCCGCATCATTCCCGAACCCGGCAGTCCCCCCATCGCCATCGCATCGAGAACCTACAACCAGAGTCTCCAGGGAACCTACGGTCAGTTCATCCCCGGCGTCACGGTGGGGAGCAGGGGGAAGGCCACCGTCATCGGCATTGACGGGTCGGCCGATCAGCGCTCCAACCTGCTGGTATCCGAAATCCAAGGTGAAGTGGTTGAAGTCGAGGCCACCCTGAGAGACCGGCACGGCAACAATTTGGGCTCGCCGATACACCTGATCATCGAAGCCTTCAGCCTTGTTCAGGTCAACGATGTCTTCACGGTCTTCGGGATCTCACCTCGACCCAACTGCCGGATCGATATCCGCCGCACGGCCGGCCAAGGTTCGTTCTTTGCGATGGCCTCGGTGGTCGACCGCCAGACCGGGGATGCCGTCGCTATCTCAATGGCGGAGATCGAGTAGGAATACTTGATACTTGATACTCGATACTTGATACTTGATACTTGATACTTGATACTGGAAACTGGAAACTTGATAACTCATTGAGAATTTAGAATTTCTCACTCCCCCTCTCCCCTGCTCCCCCTCT
>JAUXDC010000373.1 GCA_030618605.1 Holophagae bacterium
TGCCGCGGTGATTTCCATGATCGTTCCGCTGGCCCTCTTCTATTCGCGGGCCATCCACATCGATTATGGCGCCCTTTTCTTCGCCCACGCCATGGCCTGGATGTGGGCCGAAGCGATCAAACGAGACTCAGGAAAATGGCTCTGGATGGGCTCGATCCCCGCCGCCCTCGCTCTGATCATCAAGGCGCCGTATGTCCTGCCGTTTGTGCCTCAGCTGATCTGGATGACCCTCTCCCGACGTCGCTGGAAACTGGTCTTCAAACATGCTCCGGCACTGATTCTGCCCGCACTGATCATGGCGACCTGGCAGTGGCACGCCATGACGGTCAACGGTGCGGCGCCCGACTGGTTCTTCATCCCGACCTATCGCCGCTTTACCAGCAACACCCACTGGTACTTTGGTGTGTGGTCGATGCGACTGAACCCGGCCCACTGGCTCGTGCTCGGGCAACGATTCGTGTTTGAGATCACCGGGTGGGTCGGCCTGGCACTGGCTGTGGTCGGCCTCTGGGCCTCGGCTTTCAAACGCCGTTGGAGTCTGCTCTGGTGGATTGCCGGCGCCGGCCTCGGCATCCTGGTCTTTTTCAACCTCAACGTCATGCACAACTACTATCAGCTCGCTCTTGTCGGCCCGGCATCGGTCGCCATTGCGCTCGGCATCCGGCGCATCGCGGGACTTATGAAAGCCAGAGGTTTGGCCGTTCACCACGTGGTGGTACTGGCCCTCGTGCTGATCATTTGTATTGAGTCGATCAGATGGTCAGAGGAACACTACTACGAGGTCCTGGAACCTCTGAGGACCGCAGGACTCGCCATCGGCGCCGTCGTCCCCGAGGGGGAGTTGGTCGTGGTTTCATATGGGGGTCTGGACCCCCGGTCCCCTCACCTCCTCTACCGGGCACGGCGCTACGGCTGGTCGATCCCCGACCGCGACTTGAAACCCGACCTCATCAAACGGCTGGAGGAAGAAGGCGCCACCTGGCTTGCCGTCGTCACGCCCAAGCAGCCCTCCGGGACCCTCGGCGCCTTTTTGGCGGGATTTCCCACCCGCATCATCAACCTGCCCGGAGGTCAGACACGGCTCTTCGTCTACCACCTGATTGACAGGCCTCCGCTACTCTTTGATGGCGGGTTTGAGGGAGGCGGCGTGGAAGGGTGGGCAAGGGAACCAACCCCATGAATCGGTTGTGACAAAGTCCGCTAAGTATCTTCATTTAGAATCTTTTTTGCATTTCCTTTGCGACCTTTGTGTCTTTGCGGTTCAATTTTCTTCGTGTCCTGGCCGTGTCAATACCGTTTTCTGAATTTTGCAAGTGGCTTCGCCGGGCTACAATGATCGGCCATGGGCCGGATACGATTAACGACGATCTTCATTCTTCACGTTATACGTGATCTGCTGGGTACCCTCGGGGGACGCTTGGGCCGTGGATGGCGGCGTCTGGTGCGCCGAGAAAAAATCGGTGTCGTCGGCGTCGATGTCTTCCCCTTCTTCGAACGCATGACAGGCGTCGGTTGGTATGAGTGGAATCTGCTCTCGGCAATGGACCGGCGAGACGACGGGCTGCGCTTCAATCTCTACGCCCACACGTTCCTGGCCCCGAGCGACCCCGCCGCTCCACCGATGCCAGGTTTCCGTCACATGAATCTCCGGATCCATCACCTCCCTGCCGGGTTGTTGCTTCCGATCCGGCCGACAATCTGGCTTCTCCGCAGGGCCGTTGAACCGTTGCTTCGCATTCTCGACGGCAACGATGTGCTCTTCGCCCCCAACTTCTTCATGCCCCGCTCTCAGCTTCCCTTCGGACCAACGGTTGTCGCCACCGTGCACGATCTGGCATTCAAGGCGCTGCCAGATACGGTCAACCAGGCAACATTGGATGAACTCGAACGCAATTTGGCGGCGACACTTGCCCGCTCATCCCGGCTGATCGCAGTCTCCGAGGCGACGGCCGGCGACATCACCAAATACCTGGACATCGACCGGGAGCAGGTGCGCGTCATCCACGAGGGACTCGACCCCGATTTCCCCGGCAAGGATGACCCCGATCCCCCCTCCGGGCTGCCCTCGTCCTACGTTCTGTTCGTATCGACACTGGAACCCCGAAAGAATGTCGTCGGTATCCTTGAGGCCTTTGCCATCGCCGTCGATCGGGGATATTCGGGCCATCTGGTATTGGTCGGCCGCTGGGGTTGGCGGACGGAAAATATCAGGAAGACCCTGGAGACTTCGCCGGCCAAACACTGCATCATTCATCTGGACTACGTCGAGCGCCACCAACTGGCCGGTCTCTACGGCGGAGCCGACGCCTTCCTCTTTCCCTCCTGGCTTGAAGGCTTTGGACTGCCCCTTCTGGAGGCCATGGCCTGCGGGACGCCGGTCGTCACCTCCAATCGTTCGGCAATGCCGGAGGTGGCAGGCACGGCAGCACTGTGCGTTGATCCTGCCGACCCATCGGCCATCGCTTCGGCCCTGATGACACTGGTTGAACAACCCGAACAAAGCCAAGCTCTCAGCGAGGCCGGACGACGGCGAGCGGCCCTGTTCTCCTGGGATGAGGCCGCAGCAGCAACAGCCCAGGTCTTGCGCCAGGCAGCAGACCTCGAACAGACGGGTTCGGATGAATATCGCGTGTGACGCCCGCGCCCTGGTCGGCCCCCACACCGGCGTCGGAACATGGACCACCCAGGTGATGGCCGGGCTGGCATCCGATGCATCGACCAACATCATCCTGGGCGCCCCGAAGGCCCTCGACCTGCCCGAGGTACTGCGTCTTCCCAATGTCACTGTCCTCCCTCGGCAGCGTTTGCCCCTGCCGGGGTCCCTGTGGCTCCACCTGGCACTCCCTGCAGCCCTGCAACGAGCCCGAGCCGATGTCTTCATCGGATCTCTGGCCATCGTGCCCCGCCGTTCGGCCGTTCCGGCTGTTGCCATGGTGCACGACGTGACGCCCAGGACCCATCCCGAACGCCACACTCTGAAGACCCGGATGACCTTCAACCCCTTCATCAAGAAGAGCCTCGAAGGGGCCCGGGCCGTCGTTGTCGGATCCGAAGCAACACGGGCCGAAGTGCTCGAACACTTCCC
>JAUXDC010000160.1 GCA_030618605.1 Holophagae bacterium
CCCACGAAGCCTGCGTGCAGGCCCCACGGCGCGTGCCAACCCGCGAACTGGGCGAACACCGCCACGGCAAGTCCTGCAGCGAGGCCTGCGCTGACTCCGGCCAAGGTCACACGCCGCCAGAAGAAACCCAGCAAGATCGCGGGAACGAACTGGGCGATCCCCGAGTAGCCGATCAGCAAGAGATTGACCAACATGCCCGGTGCCGCCAGGGCAAGGCCTGCTGCCACCAGCGCTACCGGCGCCACCAACAGGCGGGCCGCCCAGGCGGTCTTGCGGTCGTCGATGCCTGGCGCCACGCCTTTTTGCAGGATGTTGCGCGCGGTCAGATTGGCGGCCGAGAGGATGAGCGCCGACGAGGTTGAGATTGCGGCTGCCAGACCTCCTGCGCCGATGGCCCCGGCCAGCCAGGCCGGGAAGTAGTCCACGAGCGCCACCAGCATGGCGTGATCGGGGTGTCGAATGGATGCCGCGAAGCCTGGGTCCTCGGCAGCTTTTGCCGCACAGGTGAAACCGACGATGACGATGGGCACCAGGGCCAACTGGTAGAGGGGCAAGATGCCGGCGTTGCGTCTGATCACACCTTCATCCTTGGCGCTGTAGGTGGCCGCAAAGAGATGCGGCCATGCCCATACGCCGAGGGCGGACAACACCACCGTCGAGGCGTACCAGCCGACGCCCATGCCTCCGGAGTCCGGAAGGTTGAGATGGGTGGGGCGGAGCCGCTCGAGTGCCGTAAAGGCCTCGTCGACGCCACCGTAGAATTTTTCTGGAATGAGCAGCCCGACCAGAACCATACCGACGAGCATCACAACGGCCTGCAGCAGATTGGTCCAGCCGATCCCGCGCAGTCCCGATGCCGTCACGAAGACCACCAGCGCAACGACCGCGAACACGATGGCCATCTCACGGCTCATGGCGCCGCCTGAGGCGATCTGCACGATGATGCCCGCCCCAATGAGCTGCAACTGCAAATAGGGCACGATGAATACGATGCCGATGACCGCCGTCGCCACCGCGAAAGCGCGTGAGTCGTAGCGATCCTCGAAATAGTCGGGTTGGGTGACGTAGCCGCCTCGGCGACCGACCCGGTGGATCCGAGGCCCGATGAAGAAGAGCAGCCCGTAGGCGATGCTCATGTAGGCAAAGCCGTAGGTGATGCTGAGGCCTTTCTGAAAAGCCCACCCGGCGAGACCGAGGAAGGCGAAGGCGCTGTAGATTTCGGCCGCGGCGATCGTATAGAACAGGAGAGTTCCGAACGAGCGGCCGCCGACCATGTACTCCTCAAGGCCGAACCGCCGGTTGATCCCTGCCATCACCCCGACCACGGTCGTGAGGACAAGCCAGGCGATGATGATGGTCAACGCAACCGTCATTGCCTGTCCACCCGATTCTTGATCACCAGGGCGAGGCTCATCAGGAGGGCTGTTGCCACCACCATCATCGAGTTCCAAAAGAGAAGGAAGGGCATACCAAGCACCCGTCCCTCGACCGCCGCCGCCCAGCCCGTCACAGGTGGCAGAAAGCCGATGACGATCGGTAGGAATAACAGGAGCGCGATTTTTTCACCTCGGGTCAGGTGCACAGGCTGTCCCTCCTATTTGCGTCCGCAAAGAAGTAACTTCTATTTCCACATCCAAAAAACCCTACCACGGTCGAAGATATGCCGAGTCAACAGGCTCGGACCCGTGAAGGTGGGTGGACTGACAGTTGAGCTGCTTGCAAAAAGCCACAAGAAGAGCAGCCGCAAAAACTTGACCTCTCTCCTCAATCTCAAGCAGGATGGCAAGATCTGCAACTGCCCCCATTATGCTGTGTCCCTGTTGTCGAGGTTCGTGGGGGCGGCCACGAAAGAAAAGGATGAATCATGAAAACTCGACGGAAGCGGTTTTTTCTTTGTGTGGTCTTGGTCCTGGTGTTCGGGCTGCCTCTCGTAAGTGCTGCTGCACATGATGACCAAGTCACCGAAGAGACGATCGACGCCGCCGTCAAACGGGCCATGACCTTGTTTGAAGTGCCCGGCATGGCCATGTCCGTGGTACACGACGGCGAGGTCATCTACAGCAAGGGGTTTGGGGTGCGGAAGATCGGCGCCAATGATACGGTCGACTCCGACACGCTGTTCCAAATCGCCTCCGTCTCCAAGGCGTTCACCGCCGCCTCGCTGGCCTTACTCGTCGACGAAGGCAAGCTGGATTGGGAAGACAGGGTCATTGACTACCTGCCTGATTTTTGCATGTACGACCCTTGGGTGACACGGGAGTTCACGATCCGGGATCTGTTGACGCACCGCAGCGGCCTCGGGCTGGGGGCCGGCGATCTGCTGTTTTGGCCTGCCGGAAACACGAGCGTTGACGAAGTGATCCGGGCCATGCGTTACCTCAAGCCGGTATCCAGCTTCCGCTCCAAATTCGACTACGACAACCTGATGTACGTCATAGCCGGCGAGGTGGTCGTCGAGGTCTCCGGCATGCCCTACGCGGACTTTGTCGAAAGCCGTCTTTTTGCACCGCTCGGCATGAGTGACTGCCGGGCCAGTTCATCCCACAGCAAAGGGATCTCGAACCGGGCGACGCCGCACCTCTTGATTGATGGAGAACTGCAGGTGACCTCTTCAAGTGAGTCAGACCTCATGGCGCCCGCAGGCGGGATTCAATGCAGCGCGGCTGCCATGACCCACTGGCTGCAAATGTGGTTGTCCGGTGGTGAGCAGCGTGAGAAACAGGGCCCAGAGGGTCAGCCACTGATCAGCCCCGAACAGATCAGAGAACTCCTCGGCCCGGTCACACTGTTTCCGACTCGAGACTTGATGAAAGAGAACGCCGGCAGCCACATGAGTGCCTACGCCCTTGGTTGGGGTGTGTCCTCTTTTTATGGCCGGCCAATCTACTCCCATTCGGGCGGACTTTGGGGTATGACCACCTTCACGGCTTTTTTGCCCGAAGACGGTCTTGCTGTTTTTGCGAGCAATAACCAGATGACCGCGGCACCCCGCGCTGTCGTGTTCGAGATACTCGACCAGTTCCTGGGCGGCGACCAAGACTGGATCAAATTACACCACGACGAAGTCAATGCCCGTCACCAGAAAGCCGATCAGGCCGTTGCCGAGGCGGCAGAAGAGAGAAGGGCAGACAGCCGGCCGAGTCTGTCGTTAGAAGCGTATGTAGGCACCTATCGGGACCCCTGGTATGGCGATATTTTCATCGAGTTGGTGGACGACGGTCTTCGCTTCCGCTCCGCACGAACGCTCCAACTGGCGGGTCCCCTGGAGCACTTCCAGTTCGACACCTTCATCGTGCGCTGGACTGACCGGCAACTGATGGCGGACGCCTACGTGTCTTTCTCCCTGACGCCCGAAGGTCTGATCGACCGCATCGCCATGAAGGCGGTGTCGCCTGCGACCGACTTCTCCTACGATTTCCACGATCTCGACCTGCACCGTGTCAGGGAATCAGAGTAGGAGATGATCAACAACCCCACTCACCTGCTGGCGATCTTCCTGGGGCTCATCCTGCTCTCGGTGTGGCTGGACTCCACGTACGCCTGGGCGCGCAAGATTTCACCGGTGTTGATGATTATTTCTTTTGCCGGATTTGTTTCCAACATTGGGCTGATCACCGACAGCTCTCCGTTTTACGAAGAGCTTGCGGGCTTCACCGTTCCCTTCGCGGTCTGCCTCATCCTCTTCACCGTCAACCTGAAAGACCTCAGGCGTTTCGGAGTGACTCTGCTGGCGGCTTTTGGCGTTGCCTGTATCGGCACCATCATCGGTGTCGTGACGGCCGGCCTGCTGCTCAACTCGGAGCTCGTCAAGGTTCTGGGGACCGAAAGCTGGAAGCTCGCCGGGCCTTTTGTCGGCACCTACACCGGCGGCAGCCTCAACTTCTTCGCCATGTGGGACGGCCTCGAGATCGGCCACCCTGATCTCTTCGCGGCTGCCAATGCGGTGGACAATTTGACCATCTTCCCTCTCTTCGCGGTGTGGATCCTGGTGCCGGCCTGGCTTGGGAAATTCTTCCCGTCGTCGCCCTTTTGGGGCGCCATCGACGGGAATGCGGAGTCAGCAGACATCGAGGCCACGAAGCCGGAGCTGCGTATCCTGGATGTGGTGGCGCTCACCTTTGCCGCCGTGACCGTCATGGTCCTGAGTGATCTGATCAAGACCCATCTCATCGCCCCTGTCGTCCCATCCTTTCCGACCATTCTGATCGTAACGACTCTGGCCCTGATACTGGCCCAGTTTCGGTTCATGGGCCGCCTGCAGGGCGCCTTCGAGCTTGGCAACCTGGCATTCTTTCTCTTCTTCTGTGCAGTGGGCGCCATGATCAACGTCAAGATGGCAATCGTGCTGTCCCCGATCCTCTTCGCCTACGTGATGATCATGATCGTCGTGCACATGGTGTCCATCTACGGCCTCGGCCGCCTGCTTCGCCTCGACATCCGGGTCCTGACCATCGCCTCGTGCGCGGCCAAATCGGGTCCGCCGACCGTCGTGGCTCTGGCCAACGTACATGGCTGGAAGAATCTGGTCCTGCCCGGTATGGCCATGGGTCTGCTGGGCTACGCGGTGGGCAACTACCTGGGATTCGCCGCGGCCTATGCAATGAAGGCGCTGCTGGGGCAGTGAGGACCAGGTCGCGAGGCTGCTCGACGATCTTGAGGAATTGATCACTGGTGAGAAGTGCGGGCTAGAATCTGTAGGCAGTTCTTTTGGGCCTGTAGTCCAAGAGCCTCGCCGACCGGTCAGAGGTACACTCCTCCCTGAAGGGAAGAGAAAATGCGTCTTCAACTTATGACCTGGCCCGAAGTGGAAGCCTACCTGGAGCAATCAGTCGGCGTGATCGTCCCCATCGGCGCCACCGAACAGCACGGCCCGACGGGTCTGATCGGCACCGACGCCATCTGTGCCGAAACCCTGGCATGGAGGGCGGGAGAGCTGGCGAATGCGGTCGTCGGCCCGACTCTCAGCGTCGGCATGTCCGAGCACCACATGCACTTTCCGGGTTCGGTCACGCTGCGGCCGACAACCCTGATCACAGTAATCCACGACGTGATCCTGTCGTTGGCCCGCCACGGTTTTCGGCGCATCTTCTTCATCAACGGTCACGGCGGTAACAACCCGTCGCTCGACGCTGCCTTCTTCGAGGCCTACACCGAGGCGCCTCAGCTGATTGAAGACGGTGACGACGTTCGTTGCCTGACCGGCGACTGGTGGAACATGCCCTCCGCCGGGCGCCTAAGCGCGGAGTTCTTCGGCGACAGGGATGGCGACCACGCTACCGCGTCGGAGGTATCGCTGGCCGCCGCCGCGTATCCCGACCATGTCAAGACGGCCGATCTCGATCCTGATGTCCCATCGGCCTCCCGGATCTTCGGCCCGGCTGATTTCCGACGCCGGTACCCCGAAGGCCGCATGGGCTCGCACCCCCAACTCGCCTCGGTCGAAGCCGGCACGCAGATCATTGCAGAGGTGGCCGCTGATCTGGCGAAAGAGTATCGGAAGTTCTTGACCGAGGAGTGAAGCGGCCGTTCTGCCGGCTTGGGCGAGCACGAGCCTTCAACATGGCAGGTCCTGGGAGAAGTGCGAGCTATACTGGTTCCAATATGGAAGCAATCACACACCGCGTTGCCGAGGAGCGCAGCATCGCCCTCCACCGTGAGGTTGCCAGGCGCATCCGCGCTCGGCCCGAGCTCCTTGAACAAGCTCGGAATCGGGTCGAAGGTTGGTCACGGGAGAGCAGCGTTTCAGCCCACTGGGTCAAGGCATGGTCGGTGTTGCTCAGTCATTCGTTGGACGAGGTAATTGGGGCCATTACCGACCGCGGGGAGGCCGGCAGGAGCCTTCGTCAGACGTCACCCTTCGCCGGCGTGATCGATTCCAAGACGCGCTGGGAGATCCTGCGTGGGTGCGAGAGAGAGCGACGCGCTGATGAGACGTAAACTGCTCGTTTCCGCATCGGGAACAGCGCAGTCCCCAGCCGGACTTTCCGGATGGGAACTAACTCCAGCAGGGTGTCAAGTTATTGGATGAGTTTCTGGATGAACTGGTAACCGTGTTCAGTGGATGCCTTCAAGGAGCTGTTGCAGATCGCTGCGTATTTCGTGCCACAGTAGATCACTGGTGAGAAGTGCGGGTTAGCAGTGGCAGTTCAATACAGCAACGGTTTCGAGAGCCTCTCGGATGATCCTGACCTGACGCTCGAGATCGGCGTCGTCGAGTTCCCTCAACCGCGTCACGACCTGCTCGTAACTGGGCCCGGCGAAGCAGCCCTCGATGATCTCATTTGGGCCGAGCCGGAGCGAGTCGCTGGCGGTGGAGTTCGTGAAGTACGGCACGTCGAGACGCTCCAGGGCCCGGATCTCGTGCCGCAGCAGCGGCCACAACTTTGGTTTCTCTTGAGTCTGGAGCAACGGCCGGCAGAGCGCCTCGAGCTCGATTCCGAAGTCCACGCCATCGCGAAGGGAGTCGGGGCGGAGCGCCCTCTTCAGCACCGAGGCGTAGACCTGGGTCGGCCGCGCAATAAAACGGTTCTGCCGCCGGCACATCGACACAAACGGGCTGTCTTCATCCAGCAGGCCGGTCCGGTGATCCCGAAAAAACCGATACATCTCCCGAAATCCGGAGACGATGTTGTCAACATGCTCGTCGGGTCTCAGGCGATGACCGTTCAGCGTCGGCGCGTTGGCCGCAGAACGAGAGGTGTAGTCCTCCAGAACGAGACTCATGCCATCGGTGTTGATGTCGCGCCAGATGGGCTCCTGGAAGGACGTGCGCTGCGCCTCGAAATGACCCAATCCACTGAGGTCGAAGGTCTCGCCACGGGGGCCCTCGGACCGGTAGGGCAGCAATCCGACGTCGATCACCGACGAACCGGTCAGATCTTCCGTTGCGTCGTCATCCGCCGCCGCGCCGTCCGTCCCCGGGTCGGGTCTGACCTTGGGGTGGAACAGAGCCTCGAGATCCACCGGGATGGGATGTTCGCCGTGTGCGACGATGTTCTCGAAGTGAACATCCGAACCCGAGAGTACATACAAGATCGCGAGCAGCATGCCGGCCCTGTGGAAAAACCTCTGTGTCTCCTCAGCGTCGCGGCAGGGGAGCTGATCGATAAAGCCGACCCAGCCATATCCATCCCGCTCGAGAACGTGGAGAGTCTTGAAATGCAGTGATGGATCGTGGTCGTTGATCCATCCGAGAATGTGCGAGAACCCAGCCTCCATCCCGACCGGTCGCGGCTTGTAGACGACATCGGTCCCGCTCGAGAAGGTGATCACGGCGACCGTTCGCCCGCCGTTGTGGGCATCCGATAATCCACTGCGGATCCGCTCGATCGAACCGAGGCTGTCTCCGCCACCGAATTCTCGCCCCAGATCCACCAGATCGGACTCCAGACGGAGCAGGAGCTCGACGATGCTCTCGCCCCAGAATTCGACCTCCTGCGCCAACAGCCTTGCCAGCACCGGGTAGCGCTTGAGGAACATTGCCAAACCGCCGCCCGTCAGGTTGCGCACAAAGGCGTCGTAGAGATCTCGGGTACAGTCCCCGGCCGCGTTGGCCAGCACCCGGGCGAACGCGGTCTGATGGATGGCTCGGAATCGCTCGAACTCCAGCTGCAGACAACGGCCAGCGAGCGACGACAGCCACACGAGAAGGCCGCGCTCCAGCCCGGCCCACACCGCTGGGCTCAGCTCGACCGAATGCAGCTCATCTCGATACTCCAACAGGTGACGTGAGGCGACGACAATAGGCGCCAGTACCTCCTCGAACGGAATCGGCTGTTGCGGGTCGAGAAATCGGTGGTTCTCGACGGAGTCCGCCGGAATCGCGCCGAGGATCCCGCTCAGAGTGCGGACCCAGCCGGGCGCAGGCGCAAGGTGAGGTCGCCGCACGCGACCGAAGAGCAGTCGAATCGTATCGACGTCAAGGCCGTCCCATGAAAGACGTCGCTCGAAGATCTCTTCGTCACCACCGGAAACCAGCCGGCGCCACCGCTTGAACCGCGCCGTGATCGTGTCTTTGTTCGCCGCGGTCTCGGCCGGCAGGAAACCACCATCGAGGCGCTCAAGCAACGTGCTCGCGGCATCGGCGAGACGTACGGTGTCCAGGCCCAAACCGGCCGCCGGATCCAGAATGGCCGGCTATCGCCCGCGGAATCCGGGCATCGTTACGGTTATCAGCGATAGCTCGCCGAACCCTCCACGTGTATGTGTTAAACCCTCCATTGTCACCGTAACCACCCCACTCCCACCGGCAACCGCCTCGAGCTCCCCATCGGTCAGCTCGCCGTCGGCTACGTCCTCGGGACGAACCGGCAACACCAGACAGATCATGTTGGGTTTCTCCTCCACGACCTGAATCTCAAGGTCGCTGGGAAGCTCGACGCCCAGCTCCTCTCCGATGGCGCTCCTTGGGTCACGCAGTAGCTCCTGTTTGAACTCGTCGTCTTTCCAGGCCCTGGCAATCAGGCGTACCTGAAGATCCTCCGCGGTGGTAGGTTGCTTGGCCATGCTCTCGACTCCTTTCATCTGTCGTTCCATTTTACATGGTGGCTAGAGGTCCGGCCGGAAACCCCTCTCGAAGCGAGAATCGCGAGGAGGTGCGAGATGTGGCGCCGGAAGGCCGAAGTCGTAGTCCCTCTACTTCAAGGACTTACG
>JAUXDC010000058.1 GCA_030618605.1 Holophagae bacterium
CGCCGCGGACGGTGTTCTGGCCAAGCTGGGCTACTCGACGGTTGCCGAGGTGTGGTCCGCGGGTTGCTCCCTCGGCTGGATCGGTCGGCCAACCTTCCCCGAGTCGGAGGAATTGGCCCTGTGGGTCCGTCGACACCTCGGTGGCGCCGAAATCAGTCAGAACGAGCTGTTCGAGGGTCGGTGGGTAGACCGCATTGACGAGATTGTCAGCTCAACCGGGCGGTCCGCCACTCGCATTGGCGGCGCACCTGCTGCTGCAACGGCGGTTTTGGACACCTGCGAGTAATAGCGCCACCCTCAATGCGCGAAGCGCATCATGCAGTGAGTGGTCTTGAATTGACCGCCAGGTACCTTTCTGTTTCAGTGTCCCTGCCGAGGTCAATTCAAGAACGCTCAGTGCGAAGAGAGCCCCTGAGGGAGCCCAGGTGACCTGCGGCACTCACCGTATTCCCCTTAGTGCTGCTCCCTTCCGGGCCTGACACGATTCGAAGAGCGGCAATGCGCAGGGCCCAGACTCCATCAGGGGCTCTGAAAAAATGGCGGAGAGGGCGGGATTCGAACCCGCGGTGGAGTTACCCCCACACACGCTTTCCAAGCGTGCTCCTTCGGCCACTCGGACACCTCTCCGTAATTCACCAATACCAATATCAATATCAGAGACCTGGCGGAGAGGAAGGGATTCGAACCCTTGGACCTCGTGAAAGGTCAGCGGTTTTCGAGACCGCCCCGTTCGACCACTCCGGCACCTCTCCACACGGGTGAGGCATTCTACGACGAAAGACGTTTCTTGGCAAAGAACTCTTTGAGAAGTTTGGATGCGTTGTCGGCCAACAGGCCTCCGCGCTGGGCGATCGGAGGGTGCAGACGAGGGTCTTCGGCGGCGTCGAGAACCGAACCGCAGGCGCCCATTAGCGGGTCTGGGGTGCCCCAAACGATGAGAGCAAGCCTTGCTTGCCGGCAGGCTTCGAGACACATGGGGCAGGGTTCCAACGTGACGAAAAGAGTCGCATTTTCGAGGCGCCAATCACCGATCTCTCGTCCAGCAGCCCCCAAAACCAGAATTTCGGCGTGGGCCGTTGGATCCTGAAGTTCTTCCCTGCGGTTGCCGGAGCGAGCAATGATGGCGCCGTCATGGACCAGGACGGCACCAACGGGGACTTCCCCCCGAGCGCCGGCTATGGCGGCCTCGACCAAGGCTTCATTCATAAAGGTATGGTCCGTCTCGTCAAAGACCCATGAGGGTAAGTCGTTAATATGAGCCACTTACCCTCCTTGGGCGCCGAAAGTTTGGGCCGATACTTGATACTTGATACTCGATACTTGAAATGGCAACGTTGGGGTTTTCGTCAGATGTAGGGGGTTCAGGCGAAAAGAAAAGGCCCGCCTAGTTTCCCGCGGGACCACGTCATTTTGAGGAGACTGGCAGTGGTGCAGTTTCTTTGGGTACTGCTGTAACTGTATTCCTTGTGCGAGAGAATGACCAGTTGATTCCAAGACCGAACGCCTCATTCGACACGACCGAAATTGTGGGCTGACAACCAGTATCAAGTATCTAGTTTCAAGCATCGACTCATCTGGCTTCGCCAGATGAGTCCTACTTCAACTCAACCCTGTCTCCCTTGATGATCGGTGACCATCCGCGGGTGATGATAGCTGTTGAATACGTTTCCTCCACCGTCAGTATGCCGATTTCACCGACAACCAGGCGGGGCATTCCTTCGACGGGATTGTCCCGGAAAATCGTTGCAAACTGACCTGGATACAGGCCCTCGGCCTCGCCCAAGTCAACCATCAAGACCTGGCCGTTTCCAGTCATCGAGAGGAAATCCTTGTTGTGGATGACGTATCCGGTGGCCTGTCCGTTGGGGTCGTCGCACCGGTCTGTTGGGTCCGGGGCGATGACCAGCGGAACCGGGATCGGGCGGAAGGGAAGGAGCACATCGCCCAAGGAGACAAAGTCGCATGCGAAAGTAATTTCAGCAATTGATGAGTTCTCTTTGGCACAAAGAATTTTAAGCTGCCCCACATAGGGATATACATGACCGAGGGGGCTGTTGGAAATTGGGTGCCGTACCTGTTTTTCACGGTGGAGAATGAAGAAGCGGTCTCCGGCTTTGATTCCCTGTTCTGCGCCCCCGTCGATATAGACGACATCAGCCTCCGAATAGTGATCCTGGAATTGGATTCGCTCGGCGGAGTTGATGCTGAAAGAGAAGATTGATTCGTCTTGTATCAACCGGCCGAAACAGTAGATCTCAGCTGATGAGGCAAGGGGGTATGGGAGTCCGCCGACGGTCTCTTCGGGTTCCGGTGGAGGTGCGATCACCTCTTCGGGGACCTCCTCGACAACAGGCTCCGGCTCCACAACGGCCAAGTCGATCACCACGGGGTCGCCGGGGTAGATCCAATGGGAGTCCCTGATGTAGGGGTTCCGCTCCCAGAGCTGGGGCCACAGGTATGGATCTCCCAAGTAGGTCCGGGCAAGATCCCAAAGGGTGTCTCCCTTGACGATGATGTGAACCTGACTGCCCTCCGGAAAATCTGCCGGAGGATCATAGGGTGTCCAGTGGTCCCCAACCAAGTGTAGCGGCTGCGGTGGAGGGGCGACAGACCCGGACGCAGCGAGACACGGAAGTAGGACCAAGACGACGAAGAAAACCGGAAATTTAATCTTCATGTTTCCTCTCCCAACTGGTAGCACAATTTCAGGGTACTGTACGCATGCAAATGCGTCAAACCTCGGTCGTTACTTGCCGGTGTATGGGTCAAACACTGAGGCTCATTGGGGTTTCTCTGCCGGCGGTTTATCGTCAGCCGCTTTTTGCGCTTTCTTCGCTTCCCGCTGCTTCGCTTCAATCAGTTGCTTCAGGTGTTCTTGTGCATCGGTGATTTCCCCCTGTACTCTCTCGTACAGGGCATCGGCATCGTCCATGCGTTTGAAATCGGGATAGTTTTCCCTGAGATAGTCAATTCGCCAGGCTGCTGCCAGCCAGCGCTTGTTCCTCGCGTAGAATCCGGCGGTAATCAACTCGTGCTCGGCGAGCACGTCGAGCAACTTTCCGATGCGACTTTCCGCCTCTTCATAGTAATCGGAATCCGGGTACAGGGTCAGCAGCTGCCGGTAGGCATTCAGGGCCTCTTCGACGGTCGACAGGTCCCGGTCCGGCTTCATCTGGCGGGCTGAATAGGTTTGGCCCACCATCAAGAGAGCGTAGTCCCGATCGGGGTCGTTGGGATAGCGATTGGCGAAATCGCGGAAGCGAAGGCGGGCCTCGGTCAGACTGGCGGTGTCTTTTTTTACGGCAAAGGTATCCGCGACCCGCAAGGCCGCCTTATGACCCATGGGGTCGTTTGGAAAGGTGTCGTAGACGAAACTGAAGTAGTTCCTGGCATCTTCGGTCTTGCCGGCGGCGTAAAGGGCCTCTGCCTTTTCGAAGATCTCGGTTTTGTTCATGTCGGTCAGTTCGGTCAGCAGTTCCTCTTCTCGAGAGGCGCTGGAACACCCGAAGAGTGTTGCAGAAACCAGAGACAGCAGCACCAGACGGCGCACATCGATCATGTTGTTTCTCCTTGAAGGGCGGGCCTCGCCGCCCCCAATTCTCGCAGTTTCTTGAGGGCGGCCCCTCGGTCGGTCTGGCCGAATACGCTGGAACCGGCCACCAGTGTTGTCGCCCCCGCCTGGACCAGAGGCCCGATAGTGTCAGGGTCCACGCCGCCATCGACTGAGATGTCCAAATGATCATTGGTGGCCATGGCTCGGAGACGGGTGATCTTCGACAGGGTCTCGGGGATGAAACGCTGCCCTCCAAAACCGGGGTTGACCGACATCACCAGAACAAAGTCGACCAAGGCCAGGGCCTCCTCGAGAAGACCGATCGGCGTCGAGGGGTTGAGGGCTACTCCGGGCGCCATCCCCAGATCTCGAATAGCCGTCAGAGTTCGATGGAGGTGGGGACAGGCTTCGACGTGGACCGCGACCCGGGCGACGCCGGCCTCCGCCAGTGGCCCAATCAGCGAGTCTGCGTCGGTGACCATCAGATGGGCGTCAAGGGGCACGGTCGCGCAGTGTGCCAGGGCTGCTATGACCGGAGGGCCAAAGGTCAAATTGGGAACGAATTGGCCATCCATCACATCGAGATGAAGGAGATCCGCACCGCCGGCCTCAACTTCGGCAATCTCCCGGTCGAGTTGGGCGAAGTCGGCGGAAAGTAACGAGGGCGCCAGACGGAACATCATCGGCTGATCCATAGGGTGATGATATCGGAACGTGAAAAAGGACTGCCGGCCGGCGGGTATTGTCGAAGTACGAGCCCCGGTGTAATACCAGGGTAGTCAACCTCGTGGACCCGGCCGAGGCGGAACCGGTTTCGGTCGCAGCACATCCGAACTTGGGTCAGTTGTCTGGTCAGGAGGGACGGCATAACCCACAGCGGTTGAGCGGGGCTCCGGTTGGTCAAGAGATCGATGTCAGCATCGGGAACGACCGAAGAGTCGATCGCAGGTGTGGTCTCGAGAACCGAATCCGCACCACCCTGCCCGAAGACTTCTGCTCGCCGCCCGGGTTTCAGACCTGCGGCCTCCAGGGCGCGGATGGCCGCTTGTGGTGATTCGCCCCGGACGGCAGGAACTCGAATCTGTTCATCACCGAGACTCCGGCTGATTCGAACAATGCTCCCGGTCTTGACATGGAACCCCGGCAAGGGGTTCTGGAGAGCTATCAGGCCTGGCGCCACCGTGCCGCTGAAGACTCCGGTTTCCTCATATTCGACCACCAGGCCGAGATCATGGGCCTGGCGTTCGGCATCCTGCTCCGGCAGGCCACGGAGTTCCGGGACAGAGACCGTGCCCAGGTGGACTGTATAAACCAGTGAAAACCACCCCGTGACTCCGGCCGCCAAGAAAAAGACGCCCACCAAGATCAGTCGTCCGATCATCGGCGTGAATCTAGCACGGAGCGGGGCATTGACCATTTTATTGTCTGAGCCTCAGCCACCCGAGAACAAGCGGTA
Source organism: Holophagae bacterium (assembly GCA_030618605.1). Lineage (GTDB taxonomy): Bacteria > Acidobacteriota > Thermoanaerobaculia > Thermoanaerobaculales > Sulfomarinibacteraceae > DAOWGJ01. The sequence goes on from JAUXDC010000058.1 coordinate 5,010, forward strand.
GACGCTTTCGGGCAGTATCTTGACGATGTCGTTAAACAGAACGACCACCATCAGTAGAATCAACGCCACAAAACCGACCTCCAGAATTCGTTCCTTGAGTTTGAGGGAGAGATCCCGGCGCATGGCACTCTCGAAAGCAAGGATTGTCAGGTGGCCTCCGTCGAGAACCGGAATGGGGAGGAGATTGAAGATCCCCAGTTGGAGGGAAATGACGCCCATCAACCAGATCAGCGAATGGATCCCCGCCTTGGCCGCCTCTCCGGAAATTCGTGCGATGTCGATCGGTCCGGAAACCTGACTCAGAGACGCCTTTCGAGTGAACAGCCGGCCGAGGACTCGAAAGGTCTCCCGGGTCATGCGTCGGCATTCGGTGAAGGCGGCGCCGACGGCAGCAACAGGCCCCATTCGTTGGAGTTCTGAGGGGAAGACCATCGCGATTCCGATCTTGCCCTCGCCACCCTCGTCACGTGGGGTCACGGTCATCGTGTGGTGTGTGCCGCCGCGATCGACCACGAGCTCGAGAGGTTCCTTGGGGCGTGGGGCGATCAAGCGGATCAGATCGTAGAACTGATCGACGGACTGACCATCGATTGAAAGAATGACATCCCCCGGCTCGATCCCGGCGGTGTGAGCCGGGGCGCCGGGCATCAGGCGGACAACCTCGGCGCTCAGAGGCGGCAAAATGCCCGAGTAGCCGAAGCCGTACCGTGTGATCTTATCCGGTGTCAGGGCGATGTTGATCGTCCCTTCTTCCCGCTGAATTTCGAGGTTCACTTCCCGGCCACCGGCCGAGAGAATCGATCCTTCAAGGTCCTGCCAGGTCTCCATTGCCTGACCGTCGATCGATAGGACGCGGTCGCCGACCTCGATTCCTGCCGTCGTACCCGGAGACTGTGGTTCGACCCATCCGACCACCGGCAGCTCGGATCGGTAGGTCGGAATCTCGACGCCGATTAGAAAAGCCACCGCAACAAAGACCACGGCAGCGATGACGTTGGTAATCGGTCCGCCGAAGAGAATTAGACCTCTCTTCCATCGCGCCAACAACTCGGGTTCCTCATCGGAGCCACCGGTCGTTAAATCGGTTTCGTCCGGTCCCAATCCAACGATTCGGACGTAGCCTCCAAAGGGAATCAGACTGAGGCGGAAATCGGTTCCGCCGCGCTCGAAGCCCCACAGGCGTTTGCCGAAGCCGACCGAGAACACTTCCACCGGTGCTCCAACCAGGCGTGCCATCAGGAAATGGCCTGCTTCGTGGATGACTATGAGCACACCGAGGACCAAGAAAAACGCGAGAATACTGACGATCATTGACGACTCCAAAGGGCTGACTCGACAGTCAGCCGACCGGTCCCGCCTCGACGGATTTATCCGCCCTTGTGCGGGGCCATCAGGACATTATAACAATTTGGGCGCTTGGTGTATTCACCGGGGTCTCCAGCGAAACTCCATTTTGGGTTTCAGCATTTAGCCGTTAGCTTTTAGCTGTTAGCAAGGGCAAGTACCAATGTTTCCATGAAGGCCTCTCAAAATTCGCGTGAAAGAGGTCGACCGGCTGCTGTGCGGCTCCATCCCGACCTTCTGCTAACAGCTAACAGCTTATTGCTAAGCGCTTTATCGATTGAGATGTTCTCGGGCGAGGTGTCGGGCCTCATCATCGGCAGCCAGTGCCTGCTCGAGCCCGGTCAAGGGGCGGTTCCGGGGCGCCCATCGGTCCATCACCCCCTCGACGATCGAGGTGATGTCTGAGAAGCCGCAGGCACCCTCGAGCAGGGCGGCGACGGCCACCTCGTTTGCCGCGTTCATCACCGCGGGCATTTCGCCACCGGCCTCCATGGCCTGTCTCGCCAGCCGGAGAGCCGGGAACCTGATGGGGTCCGGCGCTTCGAAGGTCAGCTGGCCCACCTGAGCCAGATCGAGTGCAGGCAGGGGTGAATCCAGGCGATCGGGCCATGCCAGGGCGTACATGATCGGGAAACGCATGTCGTTGACCGAGAGTTGTGCCATCAGCGTTCCGTCGATGTATTCCACCAGGGAATGGACCAGGCTTTGAGGGTGGACCACGATGTCTATCGCCTCCGACGGCATGCCGAACAGGTGGTGGGCCTCGATGATTTCGAGCCCCTTGTTCATCATCGTTGCCGAATCGACGGTGATCTTGGGTCCCATCTTCCAGGTCGGATGGTTCAAGGTTTCTTCCAACGTTGCCCGGCCAATTTTTTCGGCTGACCAGGTCCGGAAGGGCCCGCCGGAGGCTGTCAATATCAATCGTTTGACGCGGTCTGAGGGACCGACTCGGAGGGCCTGGTGAATGGCGTTGTGTTCGCTGTCGACCGGCAGAATGTCGATGCCGGCATCCCTGGCCGCCGCCATAACAACGTCCCCGGCGACTACCAGAGTTTCCTTGTTGGCCAGGGCGATATTCTTGCCCGCCTGGATCGCCGCCAGCGTTGGGGCAAGACCGACTGATCCGACCAGGGCCGCGACGACCGTGTCGGCAGCTTCGGCGCAGGCAACCTCTTCCAAGCCTTCGGGGCCCCAACTGAAGCGTGTCCCTGGGAATTCACCGGCCAGCGTCATCGCATCCTCGTGGCGACGGACCGCAACAACCGAAGGTTGGTGCTTTCTGATCTGTGGGCGGAGGCTCTCCAGGTTGAGCCCCGCTGCCAGAGCTTCGACGCGGTAGCGGTCCGGGAAGGATTCAACCACGGACAGGGTCGATATTCCGATCGATCCTGTGCTCCCGAGCACGGAAAGAGACTTCACGGCAACAGTCCCACTACCACCAGGAAAAGGAGGATAAAGGGTGCGGCAAAGAGCAGGCTGTCGGTCCGGTCCAGCAGTCCGCCGTGCCCGGGAATCAGGGACGATGAATCCTTGACGCCGGTGTCCCTTTTGAAGAGCGACACAACCAGGTCTCCGACCGGTGCGGCAACCGAGAGGATTGCAGCCAGGCCGAGAATGTGGGGCCAACCGAAAGGCAGCGGAAACAAGGTCTGAAATATGGCGGCGGCCCCAAAGGTCGCGGCCACTCCACCGGCAAGTCCTTCCCAGGTTTTCTTGGGCGAAAGGATCGGCGCCATCTTGTGACGTCCGAGGTTTTTTCCGACGTAGTACGCGCCGGAGTCCCCGAGCCAGATGACTACAAGGAAGAAAATCAGCAGGCGGATGCCGGTGTTTTCATCGGTCGGCATGGTACGCAGCCAGGCGAAGCAGGCGCCGGTGATGCCGAGGTAGACGATGCCGAAAACGTCGACCGCCGTCCCGGCCAGAGCTCCCACGGGCGCACTGGCGTGGACCAGGTGGATCGCAGGGGCGGCCACCACGACGGTGGCAACGGCGAAGCCCAGGCCTGCCGGCCCGTAGATGGCGGCGGCCGCCAGCACACCGGCCAGGGCGACCACTGGGAGGTAACGACCGGTGGCAAGACCTGATCCGCGGGCCATGCGGCAAAGTTCGTCTCCGGCGATCACGACCAGGACAGAGATTAAGAGGGCGGAAACCCACCCTGGCGCCCACACGATGCATATCAGAACCAGGGGGCCGGCGATGACGGCAAAAAGCTCACGTTTGAACAGAGGTGCCTCCGTGGGGTTCGGTTCCGGTCGAGTTCTCAGGATCGAGGCCACCGAAACGACGGTGCCGTTGCTGATAGGACTGAATGGCTTCGAGGAATTCGGTGACGCCGAAATCGGGCCAGAGGACCTCGGTGAAATAGATTTCCGAGTAGGCGATCTGCCACAGGAGGAAGTTGGAGACTCGTTGCTCGCCGGATGTGCGGATCAAGAGATCGGGGTCGGGCGTACCTGCCGTATCGAGATGCCGGTTGATCCAGTCTTCGTCAATCTCCTCGGGGTTGAGTCGTCCCTGGCCGGCGTCGGCGACGGCTTCTCGGAGGACCCGGCTGAGTTCGTGTCGTCCCGAGTAGTTGAGAGCGATCTTCACCAGTGTCCCCGTACAATCCCGTGTCACGTGCCGTGCCCGGTCGAGGTATTTCCTGACCGATGGATCGAGACGCCCCAGATCACCGATTGTCCCGAATCGGAGATTGTTTTTCTTGAAGGTATCCAGTTGCGAGTCGATGAACTCTTTGAGGAGGCCCCAAAGGGCGCGGATTTCCAGCTTCGGACGCTTCCAGTTTTCGGTCGAGAATGCGTAGAGGGTGATGACTTCGATATCCAGACGAGCGGCGGTTTCCAGTGCGGTTCGTACGGCCTGGGCGCCGGCCCGATGGCCTTGAATACGGGAAAGATTCCGTGCCCTGGCCCAGCGGCCGTTGCCGTCCATGATGATGGCGATGTGTCGAGGCATTCTGTCTGGACGGAGCTCATCCAGAAGTTGGCGTTCTGGTGTTCCCGGGAGTGCTATGCCGTCTCTGTCAATCATCATCGGTACTCAAGGAGGGCAGTCTACCAAAGAATGCTGAGCAGCAATGAGGTTGTAGAGATACGTGATCAGGGATCAGGGGATAGGGAACAGGTAGCAAAGGGATCAGGCTCTCGGTGTTCGGAAATACACGTGTTCGAGCGTCAGTCCCCGGGCCGGAGCGGTGTAGATGTCCGACTCATGCCGATCGGACTCCAACAGAGCATCGAACCACGAACGGTCAAAGTGTTCCCACCCGACGCGCAGTAAGGCGCCGACCATGCGCCGGACCTGGTATCGAAGGAAGCCGTCGCCGATGAACTCCAGGCGGAGACCAAATGGCCGGACGACAGCCTTGGCCGAAAAAACAGTTCGCACGGTTGTTCGAGTTACTGGGTCGGCTACCGTAAAAGGGGCCCAGTCACGGCAACCCTGAAACAGGGGAACCAGGGCGGCGATGAACTCGGGATCTCTCGGAGGACGGATGTGGGCCGTTCGAAGTGTCTGCCAAGGCACCAGGGCCGGCGCGCCGTCCCATCGAATGTGATAGGCGTAACGTTTGCCCCGTGAGCTCTTGCGTGAGTGAAAATTCTGGGGCATCACGGCTACTGAAAGGACCCGGACGGTTTCGGGCAGATTATGGTTGAGGGCCGTTTGCAGATTGGCCGGAGGAATCGTCGCAGGGAGATCGACGTGGGCTACCTGTCCGGTTGCGTGGACGCCCGCGTCGGTGCGGCCGGACCCCTCAACCGTAACGGCCAGACCGCAGAATACGGCAGCCAGCGCCTTCTCAACCTCGCGTTGGACCGAGGGGGCGTTGTCCTGCCGTTGCCACCCCCGGTAATTCCCCCCGAGGTAGGCTACGACCAAACGGAAACGTTTCGTTGTCGCCATCGAGTGCATCCTCGCATGAGTAGGGCCGATTCGCTACTGGTCCTTGTGTCATTGGGACGCATCGAGTCTATTTTACGTCACGGTGCAGGTACGGAGACCTGCGCTCCCGTCCTGCTTTCTAGCGTCCTGGCTTTCCAGCCTCCCAGCCTTCTTTCCTCTCGCAGACTCAAGGGAACGAAGCAGAAGCAGTACACTAAGACCGATGACTGGATTGATACTTGCTGCTGCCATGACCCTCTCGCCGGCCCTGTTGGCTTCGCCGGAGACACGGAACTTCGGAACCGAATACTACGACTCCGTTGTCCGCGGCCATTTTCGGGAGCGTGTTCTGGTTGCGTGGCCCGGCCCCTCGGGTCTTTTGGAGTTGTGGTATTCCGGCAAGCTCAGCGGTGGACAGAAGATGAGTCTGCTCCTGGGCGGCGCTGCTTTTCACGATACTCAGCTGTTGCCCTTGTACCGCGAGGCTCTTCTCGGCGGTGACCCGCAATTGCGTCAGGCGGCGGCATATGGCTATCGGGATTTGATCGGTTTCGATGTGCCCAATGTTCGAGGGGGCGTGACACCTGAAATGGCTCGGGCGCTGGTCGGAGAACTGGATGCGGTCGCCAGGACCGTTCGGAGTGTGACACTGGTTGAAATGTGGTTTGCATCCGTACTCGCGGCGGAGGATCGCCGCCCCGCGGACTGGCACGGAATTACCTTTCAACGATCGGCGGCCACATGTTTCAGGGCTGTAGAGCGCCTCATTGGGCCCGAAGATCTTCCGGCTGTGGTCAGGGCCTACAAAATGTCCGGGGACCTGGCCAATCGGGTCTCCCTGACGCGTCTGATTGAAGGGTTGTCAATGGGTCGTTTGGTTGTCAAGCCCCGGGGTGAGGGTCAAGGATGGGGATCAAAAATCTATAGCGAGGCTTTTGAGCGTCTGGACCGCTGGTTGGGGAATCAATGTGATCTCGGCGTCGCTGCGATCCTGGAAAGGGGTTTTTCCAACCTGGGGGTTCGAGGTGTGGATCCCCTGAGCCCGGAGGCCTGTGACGCATGGCTGCAGATTTTGATCAAAGGGCCGCCCTCCTCATGGGCGGTGGCCGCCGATCGGCTCTACCTTTGCGGAGGCCCCGCCATACGCCTTTCCCTGCTTCGAGCCGACACCAAAACCAACCGAGATACCCGCAAGCGAATGAGGGCCTGGTACGGAGAATAGGACTTTCAGCTGAGCCTCTTGCGAAAAGCCACAAGAAGAGCAGCCACAAAAAGGCACAAAAAGGCACAAAAAAGGAAACGAGAAGAAGTTAACCTATTTCTTTATAAAGAAATATGACCAATTGCTCTGCCTTAATCGTATTTCTCTTCGTGCCTTTTTGCGCCTTTTTGTGGCTATTTTTCCTTCTTTGTGGCATTCCCCTCGATTTTTGCAAGCGGCTGAGATGTCAGCGTTCTGCGTCCCAGCCTCCCAGCCTCCCAGCTTTCTAGCTTCCCAGCTTCGAGCCGCGATACAATGGATTTCATGCCCGTACTTGTGTATGACGATGGTGAAACGACCCGCAGGGTGCCGCTTCGGGGAGGGGTGACGATTGGGCGTTCGAGCGACAACGATGTCGTTCTCCGAGACTTCTCGGTCTCTCGGAAACACGCCGAAGTTGACGAGATCGACGGAATTTTCAAGATCAGGGACAAGAACAGCACCAACGGCGTCAAGGTCAACGACACCTTCGTCACAGTGGCCAACATCAGCCCAGGTGATCTGGTAACCATCGGAAACTTCGAACTGGAGGTCTGCGACTCCGTGGCCGAGAGCACGGGTATGACCTCAGGCACTTTCCTCCGGCCGCTCTCGGAGTTCAATAATGATTTTGGGCTCGAAGGAGATCCTTCCGGCGTTGAGCCGGGCGTCGAAGAGAGCGAACGGGGGCGGGTCTTCATGATCCTCGCCCAGGTGGCCAAGACCTTGATTCAGGTCGAAGATTTGGCGCCCGTGCTGGACAAGGTGATGGACGTTGTCTTCGACCACCTGAAGGTAGATCGCGGGTTCATTGTCTTGTTTGACGAGGCGGGTGAGCCGGGTCTTGAATTGTTCCGTGCCCGAGAGCTCGACGAGGGGGGAACCCCGGAAGTGCCGATCTCCCGGACCATTCTCGACCTGGTCGCCGGCCAGAAGGTAGCCATCCTGACCCATGACGCCCAAGCTGATGAGCGGTTTGAAAGTGGTCAGAGCATCCGAATTCACCAGATTCGATCGGCGATGTGCACACCGCTTTGGCACCGGGAAAGGGTCATCGGCGTCATTTATGTTGATTCACCGCTGCACGTCGGGTCGTTCTCGGCGACCGACCTCGATCTCTTGACCGCGCTGGGTAACTACGCGGCGGTCGCGATCGAGAGGGCGCAGCTCAATGAGAGGATCCGTGCCGAACAAGCGGTCAGGGACCGGCTGGTCCGATACCACTCTCCGGCCGTGATCGAAGCCGTTCTTGCCCGGCCCGAACGGGAGGAGGCCGTCGTTACCCTGAGGGAGACCTCGATCCTCTTCGCCGACATTGTCGGTTTTACCGCCCGGTGTGAAACCTCCCCACCGGAGGAGATCGCCGCATTCCTCAATCAGTTCTTCTCCCTGGCGGCCGATGCCGTCTTCGAATTCGGTGGAACGCTGGACAAGTTCATCGGTGATGCCGTTATGGCCTTCTGGGGGGCCCCGCTTCCGCAGGATGACCATGCAGAGAGAGCGGTTCGGAGCGCGCTATTGCTGATGGAGGGGTTGGAGGGTTGGAATGCCAAGCGCAAGGCGGCCGGAGAGGATCCAGTCAGCGTTCGCGTGGCGATCCACTCGGGGCCCGTCGTCGTCGGCGACATTGGCTCCGCCACACGAGTCGATTACACCGTGCTGGGCAATACGGTCAATGTCGCCGCTCGATTGGAAGGGTCCGTTGCGAAACCAGGTCAGATCGTCATCGGCGAAACCACTCAAGCCGCAGTCGCTCACGTCTTCGAAACCGAGCATTTGGGGGATGTGCCTCTCAAGGGTCTGTCGCGCAAGATCGCCGTTTACCTTGTCACCCCGCCGGGCGGGTCTAAATGAACATTGAGCGGTTGGTTTTTGTCACTTCGAACCTGGACAAGCTGCGGGAGGCCGAGGCCGTTCTGGGCTTTCAACTGGCCCACCGGGCCCTGGATCTCGAGGAGATCCAGTCCCTGAGTCTCGAGGCCGTCGTCCACCATAAGGCCCGGAGCGCCCAAACCCGGATAGAAGGACCGGTCCTGGTCGAGGACACGGCTTTAGAACTCGAGGGCATGGACGGCTTTCCGGGACCTCTGATTCGGTGGCTGCTGGCCTCGGTTGGACCGAACGGCATCTGCACACTGGCCGATGCCTTTGCCGAGCGTCGTGCCGTCGTCCGGTGCATGGCCTGTGCCGCCGATGGTTCCGAGGAACTGATCGGTCTGGGGGTCGTTGAGGGGCAGATTGCGGTCCGCCCCAGGGGCCACAGGGGATTCGGCTGGGACAGCGTCTTCATCCCTTCAGGTGGCGAGGGCAAGACCTATGCCGAAATGGAAACGGCCGAGAAAAACCGTATCTCCCACCGCCGCCTGGCTTTGGAGAATCTCCGAAGAGCGTTGGGCTGCTGAGATAACCCCTGCCGCTTTCAGCACCTTCCAAATATTGAGGTTCATTTGTATTGTGTCTCGATGGCTATTTGTCCGTGGCGACCGCTCGCCCTCCTGTATCATTCATCAAAAGGATCACCGGAGCTATTACCAGCGAATCATCACTAGAGGTCTCCAAATATGGACGCGTTATCCGTCCCTTGCCGAATTTCCCATTCACCCGGAAATAGAAGAAAATATAATCCGGTGCCTCATCGGTGATCTCGAGATACCTCTGATACCCGGATTCAGGTGCCTCCTGCATTTCGCGGAAACCAATCCAATAATGTGGGCTTCGGACGCTCGGCTCAAAAACCAGGAATCCACCCTCATCACCTGAGAAAGACAGCTTCGCAATCGATGGAATATCGAGCTCCATTCGGTTTTCTAGTCGCGTTCTCTGCTTCTCCAACCTACCGTTACTCTTGGCCGCAACCCCAAGAATGAGGGTTGGAACGTGAGCCTTTAAAGGTGGGTTTTCATTACGAATATTGACGGCATCCCGAGTTCCCGGTAGGAGCTGGAGAATAGAAACCGGCCCGACTGCATCTGATTTTAGTTGCCCCTTTATTGAGACCAATTGTGCTGGGTCTGGTCTCTCTATTAGCACGATTTCGAGGTCGGATAAGGATATATCGTGTGCCTGATGAGGTTGAGGACCCACGCTGAAATATCGACTTTCCGGGAAAAACCCGTGCTTGACGAAATCGAGCCTTACATTGCTGACATTTTCTCGATCGATCCGAAAATAGCCGTCAACAACAACCTTCTCCTCTTGGCTCTCACCGGTCTCGAACCCCATCGCGTTGAGTCTAGTAGTCTCAACAAGGATTGTGACGTCGGGAATTGTATCCCCGGTTGCCGAGACGACGAACCCAGCAACCTCGATTCTTCCCAGGCGGCAACCAACTTGTTTCTGGCGGATCCCTTCGATATTCTCTGAGACAGCACAAATTCCAGCCACCGCGCAGACGGTTGCAACCAAAACAAACATTGCCAGCTTCAGGTTACTAGTCATCGATCTACTCCATTTCAAAGGGAAGAATGCCTTCCCCAAAGCCAGGAACATTGGTATCGAAAATTTGCTCGTACCAAAGCCATATTCTCGGAAGTGAGAGTTTTAAGAAATCACTATGTTTATCGTCCCCCCAACCGAAATCAGGAGCATGCGGAGAATAGTCAACAACCGGACTCTCGATGGTCCCAATTGGTGGCACAAGATTCTCCCTCGTCCATTGGGTGCACGTCTGGTCAAGCTGTGGATCAACCAAGAAAAGGTACCGAAAAAGGTGCCACCCTACTCATTCAATCTGCCACTAATACGTCCGATCAGTAGTGCGTCGTTACATTCCTTGACCCGTTCGGGTTGAGGCGAATCCGCACAATGGTCTCCACTTCATCGCGGCGATGGGTATTCTTGAAGGACGGTTCGTTGACAAAGCCCTTCCCGTACAGCCCCCCGATTCTGCAATAGAAGTAGACCTTCCCTCCGGCAGATGAAGGCCCATCGAACTCGATTTCATTCTTGTATCCCGTTTCTGGCGCTTCACGCATCTCCCGGAAGACCAGATCGGCGATTCGGCTGTCCGCGATAGGGCTGTAGACCGCCAACCCGTCCTCCGGCGCGGACAAAACGAGGCTCACGCCGGCAGGGCGCTCTCTTTGCAGGGTTTCTCCCTCTCGGGTGTTAACCGGCCGTCGCCTAAAGGAACCATCAGCTGCCAGGTCTGCCCGAAGGGAGATGTAACGCGACAATCGAGATATTTCAGCCTTCTGCGGACCGACAGCCACACTTCCATTCGATGATCCACCACAGGAGAGAACCTTGGTCACACCCGCTTGATCGAGTGCCACCGAGCCGCCAAAGGGTTTGACCTTTACGGGAACTGGTTTTTCCTCCATCACGATTGCTATGTCTTCTATGGATATCTCCCCTGCCGAAATTCCGTCTTCTCTGCCGAACGACCATGTACGCGACACAGGGAAGTAGCCTCGTTTGAGGAAATGGACGTCTAAGCTGTAACACCAGTCACACGCGAACCGGAATTCGCTCTCGATTGTCTCTTCCGATTCCGATTCTCGAGAAATCCCGTTCAGATCCTCGACAAAGGTGACCTTTCTCACCTTTGCAGTCACTCCGAGAACTGGATTACCGTCCTGGTCGATGACCTTGCCCTGAACCTCGATTCTGCCATTGAGGTCCGCTTCGAATTTCGTTGGAGATTTCGGAAGTTGGCCATATACGTTGATTACAGAGATCCCGGCTATTCCAAGCGCGGAAAATATTGATACTGTCAGCACCTGCTTAATATTGAGATTCATTGTCATTCCTCCTCTCTGGGGAGCGCAGCTGGGTTACCGGAGAATAGGTTTTCGTACCAACGGAAAATCTGCCAGAACGGAGCCTCCAAATAATCCGAGTGCTTGCTACTTCTCCACCCAAAGGTTTCGGCGAAAATATCGACA
>JAUXDC010000006.1 GCA_030618605.1 Holophagae bacterium
CCATTCGATTCCGGTACTCCTCGAAACTGATCTTCCCGTCGGCATTCCGGTCGCTCGAATCGAAGACCGACACCTTGCCGGTGACGACCATCGCCTCACCACTTGAAAATTCCGTCCCGTCATCCTGAGCGATCGCACCTCCGGCAATCATCAGGGCCACAAGGACCACCATCGTGATTCTGTACTTCATTTCATCCTCCTTGACCCAGATCATACTCCCTGAGTTCGACAACTCAAACAGATGATCAAATAACGATCAGAACGCCCTGACGTCAGTCTGCGTAGGTGCCGAGCTCACGGGAGGCGGCGTCCTGGTTGGAAATGTAGAAATACGTTTTGTCGCTGTACATGAAATTGGTCTCACCATCTGAGACCGAGTACCACTCTTCCTGGGGATTCATGCCCTCCATATGAATACTGACCTTGTTCCCGCTCTTCCATTTCAGCCGCATTGTCATGTCCGGATAGTGCAGTGTAGTCTTGACCTTGTGGTGGCCCTCGAAGAAGTCCACAACCTTACAGTTATAACGATGGGACTTACCGTTGACGACGACGCCACAGACGGTCCTGAATTGTTCCTTCCGCTCATGCGCCTGTCCGGAAGCAGCATGGCCGCCGCCGCCCCTGCAGTCAAAATCGGGAGTGTGGACGATGGACTGATAGCGGCCATTCGAGGTCCGAACGGTAATGCAGTTCCCGTGCCGGTTCTTCCAGTAGCTGTAAGCATCACTGCCGGATTTGTCAGTGCGAACATGGTGGTAGCCGCGCTCTTGCATCTGGTACTCACCATCACCGCCCTTGGCCCCAACAAGATCCTGGAGATTCCGTGCCGGCTCCTGGGCGAAGAGTCCGCCGACAGCTACCATTGCCGCAATCCAAACCAAAATTATCCGTGTCATTTTCATTCTTCCTATCCCCTTTTCGTTCGGTCGTTGATAATTTGTGAAACTCGAGTCCGTCTCCAAGAACTGTAACCTCACCGGACACCTGGGTATTCCCGCCGACTCCCTATTCCCCAATTCCCAGAGCCGTCATCCGGCGGTAGAGCGTCGAACGACCGATGCCCAGCCGTTCTGCAGCTAGGGCGACGTCGCCCGCGGCAACCGAGAGGGCACTCGCAATCGCCGATCGTTCGGCATCCTCCAAGAGGCATTTGAGACTCCCATCCCCCCCTTGAACGTCGGCGCCACCAATGAGCGAACCCTGAAGGAGAGAGGTGTCAAGAAGCTCGCCGTCTTCAAGAAACAGGGCGACTCGCGACATTTCGCGCTCCAGTTGGCGGATGTTCCCCGGCCATGCGGCTGACGTCAGCACACCCAGGGCCGCCTTGGAAATTCCGGCCGGCGCCACGCCCGCCTCGTCGCAGGCGCTTGCCAAGAAGTGAACTGCCAGGTTGAGAATGTCCTCCCGACGATGCCTCAGGGCCGGAAGTTCGACGACCCAGTCGGCGATGCGATGGTAGAGGTCGGACCGGAAGGCCCCGGATTCCAGCAGGGCATCGATGTCCCTGTTGGTCGCCGACACAACCCGGACATCGGCCGCACGCGGGCTGCCGCTTCCCAGTCGATAGACCTCTTTTTCCTGGAGCACTCGAAGGATCTTGGCCTGGGTCTCCTGCGCCATATCGCCGATCTCGTCGAGGAAGAGTGTTCCTCCGTGGGCCTGTTCGAAACGTCCCGGCCGGGAGTCCACACCGGTGGCGACCCCTTTTTCGACCCCGAACAACTCGGCTTCGAGCAGATCCCGGGAAAGGGCCGCGCAATTCAACGTCACCAGCGGGCCATCGATTCGAGGGGAGGCCGCGTGAATGTACCGGGCAAGCAGTTCCTTCCCCGTTCCCGATTCCCCGTGAATCAACACACTGATCGGTCCGGCGGCGACGCGAGCCGCACTGGAGTAGATCTTCTGTACAGTCGGCGACACAGTGGCGGGCGCCGGAAGTTCCAGACTCTTCGGCCTGCCTGGGGCTGCCTTGGTGTCCTGCTTGCCTCCACCTACAGCCAACCCGGCCAGCAGAGCGCAGTTGCGAACCAGAGGTTCGTAGGCACGAGCCAGGTTTTCGACTGGGAAGAGCACCCTGACAACCCAGCCTTCACTGAAGACCTCTACCGGTGCAGGCTCCAGCCCATCATCCCGTCGCTTTTTCCTCTCGGCCGCGAAAACCACCGCTTCGTCGCCATCGCAGTCCTGACTGATTTCAACAGACCTGCAGGGCAGAGTGGTGAACAAACCGTTACCGATGGCCTGGATCCGATCCAACGGAGGCGCACCCTCCGCCATCAACGTGAGCACCTCCGGCAGGAACTCCTTCGTGAAATACTCCAAAACCGAAGGCGCCAACGTGGTCATCGCATTCGGCGACTGGGTCGGCCCGGAGTCCTGGGTCTGGACTCCGCCGGCCCCCATCGCGATGCCCACCTCCGAATCCTGGACTTCGAGGCTTTCCAACAGCGCGACCGCAGTTCCGAAGAGCAACGGCTTGCCGGGAGGCAGTACCGTTCTTCCTCGAACGGCATCGCCGTCCACCCGGGTGCCGTTGCTCGAGCCCAGGTCCTCAACATCGACCCCGTCGGCCCCGACAAATAGCCGGGCATGGCGGCGGGAGACCGTTGGGTGGGTGATGCGGATGTCGACATCGGGTGACGAGCCGACGACCCACTGACCTTTGGTCAGAGGAATACGAAGAGTTCGTTCACCGTGAACAATCTGCAGTCTAAAGGGCACTATTTGGGCTCCCGAGCGGGTTACGCTCAACCCATTCTTTGGAGTCGGCATGCCCTTGTCAAGCGGAAACGTCCGCTGGGTTGGATCCGCTCCCCGGCGCCCGCCACGCAGTTGCGAGGTCATTGGCCGACGACGTTCGACCATTGGCTGAAATTGCCGCTTTCGAAACCGTCGGAGAAGATGTGGTCTGCCCCCTGCGGCACGGTGAAACACATGGAGAACTCCGAAGTCAGCCACCCGATGGTGGTGGTGGTTGCGGTCAGCACCGCGCCCGGAGTCATTCCCCAGGACACCGGGTCAATCGTCACCTGGCCGGTGTAGGTACCCGATGCGTCGGTTTCAATATCAAAGGTCCCACCAAGCAGCTCTTCCCCCTCACCATGACCGGAGGCGTCACAAGCCGAGCTTTGGAAGAACTTCACCTTGAAAGACGTTGACGGTGTCGAGTTGAGGGTGAAGGTCACCTTTCCGGCATCGACATCATCGACGGACAGGATCTCGGGGAAATTCTGGAGGCCGTTGGGACCATCGTCGGCATCAAGAGAGTCATTGGCAGTCACTCCATCATTGTTGAGATCAATGCCCAGTCCGCCGTTATCGAAGATGCTATTGGCGCCGAAATACGCCTGCCCGGTTCCCGTCAAGACAAGCCCATCCATGCCGTTGTGGGCGATTGTATTGAAGTTGACCCACACAGCTGTCGCCGAGGCGAGGTAGATTCCGCTGGAGCCATTCCCGAGCGCGCTTCCGTCCGAGGCGATGCCGATACCGTTCTGCTCGATCGTGAGATCGCTCGACACGCCGGATACGTCGATGACGGCAACGCCTGGTTCAACGTTTCCGCTGATCAGGTTTCCCTGGCCTGAATCCACTCCCCCGATCACGGTGGTCTGAGAATCGCTGAGCAGAATACCCTTTCCTCCGTTGGGGATGGCCGACAAGCCGCTGCCATCGGTGCCGATGTAGTTTCCAGAGATCGTCACATGGGAGCTTCCGTTCATGAGAACGACTCCCGTATCCCCGTTTCCGGAAATGATGTTCCGTGTCGCCGGGTTCGAGCCGCCAATCAGGTCATAGTTCTCGTTATTGACCCTCACTCCATCGCCATCCTGAGCGTCTCCGTTGGGCACGCCCGCGGTTTTTGCCTTGTTGAGACCGATCGTATTGCCGATGACAAGGGCATTCCCGGTGGTTCCCGACGCCTGAAGAAGGGCACCATGAACTTCGTTCCCAGAGATCACATTGCCACCCCCGGAGATTGCCGACCCGATGTTGCTGTGGGTCGCGTTGTTCGCCAAGATTCCATAGTTCCCGTTGGGAACCGCCGAAACGCCGGAGGCATTGGTTCCGATGAGATTACCGAGCAAGGTCGTGTTGTCCACCGATGCCAGGGAAATCCCGTTAAATTGGTTCCCCGAGATCGTATTCCCTTCCCCGGCGGCCGTTCCCCCGATCGTGTTGTCGTCGGAACCCGAGGCAACTGAGATCCCGTTGTTATTACCATCTGACGTAGTCCCGTCGGTTCCCAACCGGCAGCCTTGAACCGTGTTGTTGTCTCCGGCACTCAGCAAGATGCCCGCTTGCCCGAATCCCCGAATGATCATGTTCATGATCGTCGCATTGCCGCCAGTCACAACCAGCCCTTCGACATTGCCCGCCGAGGCCCCCGATAAGGTCAGAAATCCGGTGATCATCCCCGAACCAACGGTGCCGTCGATGGTCGTTGCCGCCGACTGGGTCAGATCCGGCAGGGCGCTGGTCGGTTCAATCGTCGAACCAAGAGGAAGGTCGAAGGTGATCGTCGAACCCGAGGGCTGGATGTTGGCCGAGATGATCGCTTCCCGCAAGGAGCAGCCCAGATATTGGCAGCCGCCGTTGTCGATATCATCCGTCGTATCGACGACGATGGCGATCCGGTTCTTCGACGCGGCGACCTGGACAGTGCCGTCGGGGCTCATCAGCACCAGGTCGTCGCGGCTATCGACGTTGAGCCGGCCGGTGAGGACCGACAGGATCGGAAGATCCGGCGAAGGAACAGCCTCAAGTTTCCGCCCGGACGCCTTCGAGACCTTGGCATGAAAGATCTGGAGCCGCTGTGCCGAGGCATCGGCAATCAGCAGATCATGTCCGGGCAGGCCGGAACTTCGGGCCGAGAGAATGCGTCCCTCGACCGGCAGACGGCCGAGATTGGAAATTTCGAACTCCCGCTCGATATTCCGGATCAGGTGGATCTTACCGTCGGCCAGACGCACGGCCAGTTGGGCCTCACGATCACGCCCGACGAAATCGCCTGTTGCCACGTCGAGGACCTTCGACCCGAACTCAAAAGGCGTCATCGCTGCGGGCGGCACGGCGTCTTGTTTGGCCCGTGTCGACACCAGTTTGCGGTCCCGCCCCGAGACCAGGATGACTGTGTTGCCCGAGGCAGCGGCGATGTCCTTCCAGACGTCACCATCAAGCCAGTCGACGGCCAAACTGGTCACCACATTCGGCATCGTGAGTCGTTCCGGATCGGCCTTGAAGGCGCCACTGGGATATTCAAAGACCAACAGTGCCGGCCCGGCCTTGCCGTTGATCGCCACGACCAGGTCATCAAGCGCATCTCGCCGGTTGACGTCTCCCGAGACAAAGGCCGTGACGCCGCCCTCGAGGTCGATCATCCGGCCTGCATCGAGGCGACCTTGGCCGTCTCCTGCCATCCAGAACAACTGCGCCCATCCCTGGGCTGCAAAGACGACATCGAAGTCGCCATCGCTGTCCCAGTCGCCGACCTCCGCCCAGTGCGGCACGAAGGGCAGGTCATAGACCACGCCCTCGGTCGCGAAAGGTCGCTCAGGCGGCAGACCGTCGAGTTCCCGCTCACGATCGTGGTGGGCGCCGAGGCGGAACCGGATGTCTCCCAGAGTAACGACCGCGAATGCGCCCTTGTCTCCGCCGTAGGCGACGACGAGATCGATCACGCCGTCGCTGTCGAGATGACCCAGGGCCGCCGCGCGGGCCGGCCCGAGGTCGGCCGAGGCCTTGGCCCCGTCAGGCGACACCATGACGGCCTCGACCGGCTGGGTCACCCAGATGCCGGCGCTGTCCGCCAGGGAGGCCGAAGCCGGCGCCGCGATGCCGGCCAGTATTACCGCCGCCAGAATGACTGGAATGATGATCGTGGAAGGAATGCGTATGATTTTCATGGTGTCTCCCCTTGTCGTCAGTTGACACCACTTCTATTCCAATTT
This sequence comes from Holophagae bacterium, assembly GCA_030618605.1. Taxonomy (GTDB): domain Bacteria; phylum Acidobacteriota; class Thermoanaerobaculia; order Thermoanaerobaculales; family Sulfomarinibacteraceae; genus DAOWGJ01. The sequence continues at coordinate 5,955 of JAUXDC010000006.1, forward strand.
CCATGCCAGATTCAGAGCCCAGGGAACGCCGAGAAAAGTCCCGCCTCCGAGACTCGATTCCATCGAAATCGCAGCCATTCCACCGTAAACGATTGCTTTTGAGGATCTTTACGAAAATTCTCTGATCAGGGACTCAGAATCCCGAATCAGAGAATCGAGCGCCCGACCATGAAGGCAACGGCATCATTCATTTCAACGGGCACGAGCTCGACCTCGGGGTGCTGTTTCGCCCACACCCGAAAGACCTCGTCCGCAAAACCCTGGCCGACAAGGTCGACACCGTTGAAATCCATCACCACCTCACGGAAATGCTCGAGACCATGAACAAGACGCTTTGCCTGTGACCGGCTGACAAACTCGGTCCCGAATGCAAAGAGCTTGATGATGGTTCGAGTCTTGGTGAAATGGAAATCGTCAGTGTATTCGGCAAAGACCTCGGTGAGATCACGAGCCTCTGACGGGTCGACTTCGAAGTGAATTGTTGTCCCCACTATTGGCGGTTCCACCACTCCGACGGCCATATCACCGCCTCGATTGTCAACCACCCATCGGAGGCCACCGCTCCTGATCTCGAACCGGCTCGATACTTTCGAGGTGAAGAAAATTCCTTCGCCCGTGTGCTTGTCGGGCATCGTCGTCGTCTTACCCTTCGAAAGTTCCTGAAGGGCATCGAGTTCGGAGGGCAAGGACAGACACACCCGAATGTGCTCGAAGATCCCCACACCCTCATCACGCACCTCCATCCCGACGATGTCACCCTCCAAAGCAATTCCAATGAAAACTTCAGATGCGCCCGAGTGGTCGATCACATTGTTGACCATTTCCGTCAGTGCGTAGTGAAGAATGTGCCTGACCTTCTGCGGTAGTCGTTCCAACACTGAGCCGGGACCACTCATCTCGGACCATACCCGGTCTTCTTCAAGTCCTGCCGTGGCGTAGCGGCGCTTGTCACTGAAGGATGAACGCCGATAACAGGCGCCTCGCCCCGCACCTTCGGCGATCAACCGCCCCTCGGCGACCAGTTGCCGAAGGTGGCGGTGTGCTGTCTGCCGGGTGACCCCGAGAGATCGGGCAATCTCGCCGGCCTGGTGAGCTTCCCCTCGGTCAAAATGAGCCTCTATTTGACGTTTACGGTCTTTCATTGCTCAATCGTAACAGACTTACGACCTAAACGTAAAGATGCGTCGGAGAATCGTAAACTCAAGGCCGGTATTCTACCGACAGTAGTCACCCATCAGGGCAGGATTGAGGTCCCAGGCTTTCCGGCAATCTTCCTCGGCCGAGGCGCTCGCTGAGGCACCGTTTTCCGCAGACGCCGCCTTGACCTTCCACAACTCCCCGCGGACGGCGAAAGCATTGGCATCATTGGAATTGAGTTCAATCGCGCGATCGGCAATCGTGACAGCTTCGGTGAAGAAACGACCGGCCTGGGTGCCGTGGCGTCGTCCATAGTCTCCCAGGAAATACAAAGCATGACCGGAGTTGATCAGCGCGCCTGCGTGTCTCGGGTCGATCGCGATCGCCTCTTCGAAAGTCTCCACGGCCTGTGTCAACGAATCGGAGGGATCCTCTCCCCGATTGCCCAGCACACGACCCCGAGCCAGGTAGGCCATGCCCAAAGCCGTATGCGCGCCCGCTGATTCAGGCGCCAACTGCACGGCTTTTCGGCCGTGGACCAGTGCTCGGTCGAAATCTTCCATCGGATCGTCTCCCCAATTCCACCAGCCCCCGATCGCTTTTCGGGCCAAAAACCAGGCGAGACTGCGATGTCCCTCCGCCCGGTCGGGTTCGATCTCCAGCGCCGCCAGACAGGCGGCCTCGGTCCGGTCGTGAACACCGTCGGCACGAGCTTGATCTCGGGTTGCCTCCATTTCGACCAACCGTTGGAGACGTCGGTATTCCAACAGCCACAGCGAGCTGTCGCTCCTGCCGATTTCCAACCCGGCCTCGAGCCTGTCGCCGGCTGCCTCGCTATCCGCAAGGGCCCGATCCATCTCACCCGCAGCCACCTCCCGATCCGCACGATCCAGGAGGGCCTGCGCCTCTTCTGAATAACTCTCATACAGCCACGGCGCCGAGATTCGCGCTTCACGGCAATGCATCAACGACCGATCGACATCACCCTCGAGACGAGCGATGAGGGCGAGCACCATCTCCAGCCGCCCCGGTTTCGTCGATTTCGCTTTTCGCAGCAAATCCAGGGCCGGGAGTTTGAATTTCTGCTCGGCCCGCTTTTCCTCAGCAGCCCTTATACCGGGATCCCTGATCTGGCGGGCTTCCCACATGGTCTGCTGGTATTCATGGGCCAAAACCTGTCCCATGGCACTTTCGACCTCCGGCGGCGAGAACCCGGCCTCGACTGCATGATTGAGAGCAACGAAAGCGGTGTCGAAATCTCCCAGCGCGAGGTAGCTACGACCAATGGCGGCCATACCCGGCCCTCGACCGGCCTTCCCCATGGAGCCCACACGGGCTTGCAGGCCCTCAACCTCAGTCAGAATGAGTGCAAGCTCCTCACTGAAATCGTGTCTGGGAAGCGTCTTGATCAAACGAACCCGACCCGCCAGTGACTCTTCTTCGATGGCGAGCGTTCGAGCCAGCCGGCTCTGCTGCCGGGCCGCCCACCGGGAGTGAACAGCCACGCTCGCCGCAGTCAGGATAGCGGCAATCGAAAGAATGATGAACGAAGCCAGGACCGGATTTCGCCGGATCTTTCTTCCCAGTCGAGCCGTCCGGCCCGGAGGCCTGGCCGTTATCGTCCGGCCCTCGAGCCAGCGCTCGAGGTCCTCCGCAAGTGCCAACGCGGAATCGTAGCGGTGCCGAGATTCCTTCTCCATGGCCTTCAAGGCGATGATGCACAGATCAGGGGGCAAATCTGGTTGTGCCGCCATCGGCGATTCCGGTTCGTCGTCAATGATACGGGCCAGCAGAACCACGGGCGTCTCGGCCTCGAAGGGCGGACGGCCGGCCAGGAGATGGTAGAGGACCGCCCCAAGGGCATAGACATCCGTCCTCCGGTCGACCAAGCGGCTGTCTCCCCGTGCTTGCTCCGGCGCCATGAAGGCCGGAGTTCCCAAGACCTCACCGGTTCGCGTCAACGAGACGCACATATCACTGAGGGCCAGACCGAAGTCGACAATGACCGGAGAGTGGCTGCCGTCGTCTTCCGTCCGAACCAGGATATTTGAAGGCTTGAGATCCCGGTGGACAATACCGCGACCGTGCGCGTGGTGGACGGCCCGAGCCGCCTGGGCCATAAGCGCGATCTTCTCCTCGATGGTCAACAAGGCACATGCCTGATCCAGCGGCGGCCCATCGATGTACTCCATCGCGATGTAGGGGCGTCCGTCCTCGTCGCGGGTCGCCTCGTACACACTGCAGATGTTGGGATGATCGAGCCGTTTTTGGGCAGCCGCCTCCCGGAACAAACGCTCGATCAACAGCGGGTCGTTACGGTGGAGATATTTCAGAGCGACCCACCGCTCCCTGTCGGCGTCCCACGCTTTGAAGACCTCTCCAGCACCCCCTGAGGCCACAGGCTGAGCTGTTTGGTGGCTGGTCACACCATTCCCGACAATTTCGAACTCTCCCCCTCTGTGAATCCTCCGCCGCCCCCTGTGAACGAGCACCCTGTTCCCTTGACCGTGATCATACCAACGATGCACCTCCCCCATCGACACAACCTGAGATCATGCAATTCAGAGGCAATGAATTTGGCCGGGTGGCGCCTCTGAAGGCCGAAGGTCACGGCACGACAATCGGATCACAGCCTTTCGCGATCGAGCCATCTCCCGCGTCGATCCCACCTGTGACCAAATCGGAATCTCCGGTTTCAAAATCTTCAAGTCGGATGAGGTGGGCAAAAATGTTTTTCCCGGCGCCTACCCTATCCGGCACATCAAGATCACACGTTCCGAGGATCCAGATTCTGGGGGCAAGACTGTCCACCCTTCCCACCTTCATGGTCACCTGCCAGGGCAACAGAGGTGTCGGCAGATGGCTCAATGGGTCACCGGTTGCCAAGAAAACACACTCCGCGAGAGGTGGCTCGATCCGAACGGGCGATTTCGAGAACCACCGGACCTCCGGTGCGCCCGCGAGGTAGTAACGATTCCATTCCCGAAATCTCCCGTCCTCATTGAGCGATGGCTCATCGACAACCAGCGTCGCATTATCCAATTTCGAATACTCACGAACAAACCGTTGCGAATCGATCACTCGAACGTCTGCCTTGACGGTCTTCCAGGCACCTCCAAGATCAAGAGCGACCGCTCCGAGAACAACCATCACCGCCATCGCCTTGTGCCTCCGGGTGGCGAGGATCGAGAACACCTCACGCGCTCCATAGGCGATGACGAGGGCCACAGCAGGATAGGCCGGATACACGTACCACGGCAGCTTCGAAACCGAGAGGGAGAAACCTCCGATGATTCCGACTGACCAAAATAACAGCCCGGCGGTAATCTGCGACTCAAGCAAGCGTACTCGTCTCACCACACCAACCACCGCCGGCAGGACAAGAAGAAGCCACGCACCAAAATCGGAACGCAGCGATTCAAGAAAAAAAGCTGGACCATTCAGATGGCCGGCATCAACGCCTCTCGTCGCTCGGACGACCACATCTTCATGGAGCCTCTGAATAAAAAGGCCGTCAGTGACCCACTGCATGAGAATCACGTAGGCGAACATTCCAACGGCCACAGTCACCACCATCGCGACGGCAGGCCGGAGGGCAGCAGGCCGCCGCCGTTCAACAATCCAAAAAACACCCTCGATAACCAACAGAAGAATGGCAAAGAACAGACCAAAGATGTTCTTAACCAAACCAGCCGCCACTATGGCCGCCGCAACCACCATCCACGATCGGGCCCGCGACGACGACGCGTTTCGGTTCGCAAACCAGACGCAACAGATGACGGCAGACATCAGTGTGAGGAATGAGTCCTGAACTGACTCCCGAACACCGTGAAGGCACAGGTAGTTCTCTGCACCCAGAAGGACAAGAGCGGCCACGACCCCGACGCCCAGACCAAATCGTCGAAACCCAAATACAAAGACAAGGGCAATCGTCGCGACACCGAAGACGGCGTCCGGAAACCGTGCCACGAACTCGCTCTCCCCGAAAACTGAAAAAAGTGCCGTGACCAGGGAAATTTTCAGTGGAGGTTTATCGAGGTACAGCTGCCCCCCAACGTGCAGCGGAAACCACACACCCGTATCCACCGTCTCTCGTGACACGAGAGCGTAAATGGCCTCATCTCCGACAAAACTCGCGTCGCCCAGATGATAAAAAATCATAACGCTGCTCAATACGAGGATGAGCACGAGTGCCAACGTCGCCAATCCCGTCCACGGATATGCCGGCGCCTCACTGATCGGTTGTGCATTGCCATCCGTCATCATTCCGGAGAACTCCGACCAGTACTTTGACTCTTTGAGATCACAACCCGCATCAGGGGCCGGATTCTAACACCAACCTAACCTGAGCGATTCTGGCGGATGAGATGCGTCAAGTCCTTGAGGCTCTGGTGCTTGAAAAAAACGTAGGCATACCTATTTGTCTGTCGAGGCTTTTTGAAAGTAGGAACCGACGCCAGACCGAAGGGCTGCCAAGCCGATAGGCTTGGGCACGCGAAGCGGGTAGCGTGGGCAAACCAGGGCCCAAGAAAGGGCGTAGGTCGCTGATGAGAATCGCTCAGTTTAGGACCAAGTGAAGCCCCCCTCGTTCCAGCTTGGGCCTTTCACTCTCCCGGCGAAGAAATGACAGGGAGGGTAGAAATCCCCAGCGGGACGCGACCCTCCGGGCCGACCATGATGTCGGCGATGGTGGCTGCACCGAGGGCCTTCTCAATATCGGCCATGGCCTGGTCGAGTCTGCGGTGGAGGGGGCAGAGGCTGTCACGATGCTCCGGTAAATCGAGAGGACAGGAGAGGATTCGCTGCAACGGATCGACGGCGTTGACGACGTCCAGGATCGAGATGGCCTCGGGCGACCTCTCCAGGGTGAAACCACCTCCCAGACCTCGCCGGGACTTCACCAGCCCCGCCTTGACCAGGGTCTGCATCACCTTGGCCAAGTAGTCGCCGGGGACCTGGGTCGCCTCGGCAATCTCGCGAGTGATACGCGGGTCGTCGGGACGCTTGGCCAGGTAGGCGATGGCGCGAAGAGCGTACTCAGCGGTTTGGGAAATCATGTTGCCTCCAAGCCCTGGGGGGCAGGAGTCAGAAAAGCTGAAACTGGAAACTGGAAACTGGAAATTGGGCCTCGTTGATTCAACGCTGTCGACAGCGAACCTTCAGGCCCCTCAGAGATTTCGGGCAGCACCGCGAGATGCAAGGATCGAGTTTCAAGTATCAAGTTTCGAGTTTCTTTTTTCACAGATTCAAAAATCCCTGCCCTCATTCATTAAATGGACCTTGACATCCAGAATAGGCCGGTTTATGGTTTCTGTCAATCTGGATTTATAGGTTCAGAACTCTATTTTGACTCAGGGAGGAGAGAGGGATGATTTCATCGAGGAAAGTCTGGATTGCATTCTGGTCGGTCGTTGTGCTGTCGTTTGCGGTCTTGGGGTACTACGGCTACCAGATCTATCAGGAGGCGCCGCCGATCCCAGATCGTGTTGTGACAACTGATGGTGCGGTAATTTTCACGGGAGACGACATTCGTACCGGCCAGCAGGTCTGGCAGTCGATCGGTGGGCACCAGTTGGGCTCGGTCTGGGGCCACGGCGCCTACGTGGCGCCCGATTGGTCGGCGGACTGGCTGCACCGTGAGCTGGTGGCCATGCTCGACCTGATGGCTCTCAGAAGCCACGGTCAAGAGTATGACCCGCTGACCCCCCCGCAGCAGGCTGCGCTTCGGGAGAGCCTGCGGTTGGATGTCAGAACCAACGGCTATGACAAGGCCAGCGGCGATCTGACGATTTCTGCGGTGCGGGCCGAGGCTGTCGGTCGAGTGGCCGGCCATTACGATGCCCTCTTCGGTGATGACGCTTCGCTCGACGAACTCCGCGAGGACTATGCCATGCGCAAGCCGACGATCGAGGACCCCGAGCGGCGTGCCTCGCTTCGTGCCTTCTTCTTCTGGACCTCGTGGGCCTGTTCCACCGACCGGCCGGGAACGGGAATCACCTACACCAACAATTGGCCTGCCGAGGATTTGATCGACAACCGACCGACGACGGCGATTTTCATGTGGTCAATGATCAGCATCCTGGGGCTCCTGGCCGGCATCGGGGCACTGGTGTGGTACATGGCAGCCGGGAAAAAAGACGAAGAACACCTGGTTCCCGGCGAAGATCCCCTGTTGGGCCTCAAGCCGACGCCTTCGATGTTGGCGACAGTCAAGTATTTCTGGGTCGTAGCTGCGTTGATGGTTGTGCAGATCATCGTCGGCATCATTACAGCCCACTACGGAGTCGAGGGACAGGCGTTCTTCGGCATTGAACTGGCCAAGTGGCTCCCCTACTCCGTCGCCCGAACCTGGCACGTTCAGCTGGGCATTTTCTGGATTGCCACGGCGTGGCTGGCGACCGGACTCTTCGTCGCGCCGGCTGTCGGCGGCAAAGAGCCGCCGTTCCAACGCCTTGGCGTCAACGTGCTCTTCGGCTCTCTGCTGGTGATCGTCGTCGGTTCCCTGGTTGGGGAATGGCTTGGCGTCATGCAGAAACTGGACCTCGGGACCAACTTCTGGTTCGGACACCAGGGTTACGAATACGTTGACCTGGGCCGCTTCTGGCAGATTTATCTCTTTGCCGGCCTGTTCATCTGGCTCTTTCTGCTGATTCGCGCTCTGCTGCCGGCAATCAAGAGCGACAAGGAGAGCGGACCTCTGCTGAGGCTCTTCGCCGTTGCTTCGGCGGCCATTGCCCTCTTCTACGGCGCAGGCCTGATGTGGGGCAGCCACACGCCTTTGAGTATCGTCGAGTACTGGCGCTGGTGGGTTGTACACCTTTGGGTCGAGGGCTTCTTCGAGGTCTTCGCCACCGTCGTCATCGCGTTCCTCTTCGCCCGGATGGGCCTGGTGAGGGCGTCTACAGCAGGCAAGGCAGCGATCTTCTCCAGTACCATTTACCTGACCGGCGGCATCATCGGAACGATGCACCACCTCTACTTTGCCGGAACGCCGACCGGTGTCCTGGCGTGGGGCGCCGTGTTCTCGGCCCTGGAGATCGTGCCTCTGGTTCTGGTGGGCTTCGAGGCAGTTCAGAACTTGCGTGAAGCCAAGTCCGCCGAGTGGGTCACGCACTACCGTTGGCCGATCTACTTCTTCGTCGCGGTGGCATTCTGGAATCTGATCGGGGCAGGGCTCTTTGGTTTCCTGATCAACCCGCCGCTCGCCCTCTACTACATGCAGGGCCTCAACCTGACGCCGCTCCACGGTCACACCGCGTTCTTCGGGGTATACGGGATGCTCGGCATCGGCCTGATGCTCTTCAGCCTGCGGGCCATGAACACTCAGGTGGTATGGAATACCAAGGTACTGCGCTTCTCGTTCTGGTCACTCAACATTGGTCTGGCCCTGATGGCCTTGATCTCCCTGTTGCCCATTGGATTGCTCCAGACCGTGGCCGCCGTTCAGCACGGCCTGTGGTACGCCAGGTCGGCCGAATTCATGCAGCAGGATTTGCTGCAGAATCTGCGCTGGCTACGAGTGGTCGGAGACGTAATCTTCTCACTCGGCATGGTCGGCATCGGTGTCTTCATCGCCGGCCTGACGACCGGATGGTCCGTCAAGGGCACTCGCCAGGACGGATAATCACTTTCAGCCAACGAAATACCAAACAGCCTCGGCGCAATGCCGGGGCTGTTTTTTTGGTATGACAACGCCCGAAGACGTTCACCCTTGGCGCCTCGGAAAGGTGGAGGAATCATGGCAAGGATTCGAGCCGTTGAACCATCGGGATGCGTGGTAATTCTGCTACTGCTTCTGGCTTCCCCTGTTTTTGCTCTCAACATCTATGTCGATCGGTTGGACGACGAGTACAACGGTTGCAGTCTCGACAGTTGTTCGCTGAGGGAGGCGATTAGCTCTTATAAGGGACAGTGTTCTTCCCGCGAAACACAGGTGTTGATGCAAGTCAGCCGCTCAGACCTGATTGAAAACGGTTGGGAACGGTCTCACAATCCCAAAAATCGGGGCGCGGTGAATTGTCAGAGTTGAAATCCACCAGCCGGGCAAAATTCGGCTGTGGTTCCCGAAGAGGAGTCAATTTATCGTTTTGCGTTGCCGCTCAGAAGATGACTGCTGTGCTCCGCTGCTCCCGAAGTGACAAGTGAATTCCTCCTAACTGGGAAATCGGGTGTTTCCTCCTCAAATATCGGCCCTCTTCCCTCAGCCGAGCGAGCTGTTCCTGGATGAAACTCTCCGTGCCTATGGCCAGGCCATCAACGAAGTATCCCAGCCGCTTTCGGTACAAGCCTCGCGTGGCAAAGCCCCGGGCGATTTCCTGATCCACCACCTTCTCAGATATTGCCTTCTGCCCATCTTTCGTCGGTACGTTGCCCCGGTAGTACAACCGCTCCCGGAACTCGACCAGGGCCTCCTTCTTGGTCGGTTGATCAAGAAATCGCTTCAGCGGCGTCAACCATCCGTCCTTACCCAACTCCCGTACGGCCAGAGACGAACCCTTCCATTCTTCGGGTCGTTCCACCAGCCCCGCCCGGACAGGATTCAGCTCGACGTAGAGCATGCAATCGAGTACAGCCTGCTTATCGGCCAGGTAGACCGACTTGAAGCGATCGGCCCAGAAACGACCTCTTCTCTGATAGTTGCGATTGTACCAGCGGGCGAAACCAGCCTGGATGTTTCGCATGTACTCAGAGACGTCAAAAAGGCGTTGCCGGTAGTGTTCCCAATCCTCTTCCGACCACAACTCAATCTCGGCCTGAAATGCCCGGCTCGGATACATCAGGCGGGTCCTGGTCCGAAGCTCTTCCCGCGTGACCTCTCGAAGACGATCGAATTTGACGACTAAGTGATAGTGGTTGCCAACGATACAATAGGCCGCCACCTCGCAGAAGTAGACAGCCGAAAAGTGCTCGATGGTTTGTATCAACCGACGCGTCGGAACAGCCTCTGACAAAGGATAAACACCCTTGTGAGCCGCAATTCGACTGCAAAGGTGGTACCACGCATCGGTTTCGGTGTATTTCATTCTGCCAATTCGAGGCATACGAACCTCCTCGTTTGGCAGCGTGGACTAGTGCTGAATCAAGCCTATCGGGAATCCGCTGGTATGGCAAGAGCTTGATAGTGTCCCCTGTAATTTTTGTAATTTTTGTGGCAAGAGCTTGATAGTGTCCCCTGTAATTTCAAGGGTTCAAGGTGGAGGTCTGAGGGCGTTGGACGCTTGATCGTCGGTGGAGACAGCCCCGTGACTTTCGTCATCGTGGTCATTTGCTCCGAATCGGTCCTCGACAGTGGTAGGATCAGACTGATGGGGAAAAGGAAATCACTATCCCTTCCATCTGTGATATCTACGCCGGTCCTCCAGCATTAGAAACCCTGGTGTTCGGTCCGTGTGATGATCTCTTCCTGCAAGGCTTCTGAGAGGTCGCAGAAGTAATCCGAGTAGCCGGCAACGCGGACGATGAGGTCGCGGTATTCGCCGGGAGCGGCCTGGGCTGCACGCAACTGTTTGGCGGTGACAACGTTGAATTGCAGATGGTGTCCGTCCATCTTGAAATAAGAACGCACCAGTTGACCGAGGCGATTGATTCCCTCGTCTCCCGCCAATAACTCTGGTGTGAATTTCATATTGAGCAACGTGCCGCCGGTTCGAACATGATCCATCTTTGCCGCCGACTTCAAGACGGCCGTCGGGCCGTTACGATCTGCTCCCTGGACTGGGGAAATGCCCTCGGACAGGGGCAATCCAGCATTTCTGCCGTCCGGCGTCGCGCCGCAGACCGAACCAAAGTAGATGTGACATGTGGTCGGTAACATTTCAATGCGGTAGGCGCCGCCTTTGCTGTTGGGTCGTCCGTCGATCGCCGCGAAGCCGGCTTCAAAGACCCGCACCATCAGTTCATCGGCCTCCTCGATATCGTTACCGTACTTGGGCATGCGGTGCAGCAGGCGCTGACGCAGTACGTCCTGGCCGGTGAAGTTACCAGCGAGAATAGCGACCAGTTCATTGAGCTGCATCGTGTGATCGTCGAAGACCAGGCGTTTGATCGCGGCAAGGCTGTCGGTGATTGAGCCGATGCCGACGGCCTGGATGAAAGAGTTGTTGTACCGTGCGCCGCCTTCGTTGTAATCGCGGGCCGTCACAATGCAGTCGTCGATCAGGACCGACAAAAAAGGCGCAGGCATGTCGGCGGCGTAGAGCTGTTCAATAATTTGATTGCCGCGAATCTTGATATCGACCTGGTACTTAAGCTGCTCGTTTAATGCGGCAAAAAACTCATCAAAGGTCTCGAAGTTCGCCGCTGTACCAGTCCGGGGGCCAAGCCGAGTGCGGGTAACGGGGTCAATGCCGTCGTTCAGGCTCAGTTCGAGGATTTTGACCAGGTTGAAATATCCCGTCAGGATGTAGGCTTCTTTGCCAAACGCACCGACTTCGACGCAACCGCTGCATCCACCGGCTCTGGCATCGGCGAAGGTTTTCCCCTGGCGTACCTGTTCTTCGACAACAGCATCGGCGTTGAAGATCGATGGAAACCCATAACCTTTACGAACGACACGCAGGGTGTGATCAAGAATATTGTCGGGCGTCTTGCGTGAAAGCTGCATATTTGAACTTGGTTGCAGCAGGTGCATTTCATCGATGATGTCAAGCAGCAGGTGGGTGATCTCGTTCGAGCCGTCAGAACCATCGTGCAGCAGACCGCCAAGGTTGATGTTGGCGAAGTCGGTGTAGGTACCTGACTCGGCAGCAGTCACGCCGACCTTGGGCGGGGCTGGATGGTTGTTGAACTTGACGAAGAAACACTCGAGCAGTTCGCGTGCTCCATTCTCAGTCAGTGTTGATACAGCCATGTCCTTTTCGTAGAAAGGCAGCAGATGTTGGTCGAGGTGGCCCGGATTGAAGGCGTCCCAGCCGTTGAGTTCGGAAATGACGCCGATATGGCAGAACCAGTAGTACTGCAGGGCCTCCCACATGTTCCGCGGCGCGTGGGCAGGCACCCGCCTGCAGATCTCGGCGATCTGCAGGAGCTCGAGCCGGCGCTTCTCAGTGGCAGCAGCTTCGGCCCGGGCTTCGGCGAGTTCGGCATAGCGTTGTGCATACAGCATGAGGGCGTCACAGCTGATGTCCATAGCGTTGAGTTGTTCGGCCTTGTCGAGGGCGTTGATGTCGGTGGTGAAGTCGAGGTTTGCCCGGGACTGGTTGATATCGGCTTTGAAATCGATAAAGCCCTTGCTGTAGATTTTGCCGTCGAGCACGGTATGCCCTGGAGCGCGCTGTTCCATGAACTCGGTGAATACACCGGCGTCATACGAATTCTGCCACTGCTCAGGAAGCAAATTGAACATGCGGTCGCGCAGGGTGCGGCCCCTCCAATATGGAATCACAGTCTTTTCGTAGGCGCTGATAACCTGTTCAGGAACCCGGTACCAGGTCTTGGCCCGAGAGTTGAGGATGCGTAGATCTTCGAGAGAGTGGCAGGTCAGCTCGGGATAGGTCGGGGTTGCTTTCGGGGCAGGTCCCCGCTCTCCGACGATCAACTCGTCGTCGCCGAGCCAGAGGCTCTTGTGCCGGCACAGGTGTTCAAAAGCGAGAGCTCGCATCACCGGAGTCGCGTATTTCCCGTGATTTTCTTCATAGAATCCGGTCATCAGCTCGGCTCGTTCCGATGAAATACAAGGCACAGCGTCGAGGCTTTCTTGTCGAAGTCTTTCGGTTCGTTCATTCATTTTCAACCTCCAATGACAACCTCTGAGGCGGCGTCTGACAACTGCGCTGCAATTTCCCGCATTCGTTGATCTGAAGGCGGCGAAACCAGGTTCAAGTCATAATTTTTGTTGATATTCAGATGTTTGCTGACGCCCGTCTCGTGATAGGGCAAGAGACAGATTTTTTCGATGCATGACGCGCCAGATGCCAGTTCGAGAACCGATGCCAGATTCTGATCCGTGTCGGTCAATCCGGGGATGACCGGGAGTCGCAACCAGATGCGCTGCTGCTGCCCGATCAGCGCGTCGAGGTTTTCGAGAATCGGTTCAAGGGGTGCACCGAGATGGCGGAGATGCCCATCAGAGTCAAGAATCTTGAGATCAAAGAGCACCAGATCGGTCAGCTCAGCGGCGTGAAGCAGTTTGTCGCGGGCGCCAAAGCCACACGTGTCGAGGGTCGTATGCACACCCTCGGACCGGCACGCTTGAAGGCAGGCTATCAGGAAGTCGGGCTGGCAGAGGGGTTCACCGCCCGAAAACGTCACACCGCCTTCTGCACTGTCGTAGAAGATCCGGTCTCGCAGCACCATTGATCGAACCTCGTCGACGGTCCAGGTTCGGCCGACCATCTCCCGTGCCCCGGTCGGGCAGACCTCGGCACAAAGACCACACCGTGCGCAGTTTTCCAAAGTATGGTCGCCCGCGCACGTCGAGCAGGCTTCAATACAGCTTCCGCAGTTCATGCACCGGGTTTTGCTGAGAACGATCTGCGGCGCGGCGGAAATACCTTCGGGGTTGTGGCACCAGGGGCAGCGAAGAGGACAGCCTTTGAAGAAAACTGTAGTCCGGATGCCGGGCCCATCTTCGATGCAGAATCGCTGCACGTTGAAAATGATGCCGCTCGCTTTTAAGGGCTGAGAAAAGGCCAGCATTCCCCCTCCGCTTCAGATGATAGACCTTTGATCGGCTGACGTCTTGTATGATTCGAGAGCGTGCACTTGTCAAAGCGCACAAACCATCTGGTAGGTGTCGTTATGGAACATTCGGAATTGCTCACTGCGGCTGGGGCCGCCTCTTTTGTAGAGGACCTGTTTGACCGTATTCCCGACGTCGTCTTTTTCCTGAAAGATCAACGAGGGCGATACGTCGTCGTCAACCATTCCTTGGTAGAGCGATGCCGAGCAGCCGACAAATCCGAATTGATCGGTCGCACTGCCGCCGAGGTATTTCCCCGTCCTCTCGGTCAGCGCTACCTGAAGCAGGATCTCAACGTCTGCACGACTGGAAATCCGGTCAGCGGCCGGCTCGAACTGCATCTCTATCCAGGTGGGCGGGAGGGCTGGTGTCTCACCGACAAGGTTCCGATCCTCTCGGCGGGGGAGGAGATCATCGGGCTCGCAGGTGTTTCACGAGACCTTCGGGTCACCGCTGCCGGCGCCGATGATCTCGATGATGTGGCCCGGGCTGTCACGTTCCTGCAGGCCAACTTCGATGAGTCCATCAGTGCCGATGACCTCGCCAGACGGGCCGGCATGTCGGTCTACCAATTGACTCGACGTATCAGGTCGATCTACGGCATCACACCGGCTCAGCTGCTCAATACGACCCGGATCGACATGGCCTCTCGCCTGTTGCGTACAACAAACGCTCCAATAAGCGAGATCGCCCAGCGTTGCGGTTTTTTTGACCAGAGCGCCTTTACGCGTAGTTTCAAGGCTGCTGCGGGTCTGACACCGAGCCAGTACCGAGAACGTCACGCTGCGGCGTGAGCGGCGGCAGGGATAGAGAGCGTGTATTCGGGATTCGAGCCGGAGCCCATGGGCGGGTGGAGGAGATCTCAGCCCGTGACCTCTCCCAGCACGTTGTCGAAACTCTCCACCGTCGCGTCAACATCCTCGGCACTCAAAACCATCGGCGGTTTAATCTTGATGACGTTGTGATCCGGACCGTCGGTGGACAGCAGGAAACCACGTCCTTTCATCAGGTCGACCACCCGATCAGCGGCCCCGGCTGCGGGTTCCCGGCTTTCAAGATCCGTCACAAGCTCCACACCAAGAAACAAACCCAAGCCGCGCACATCGCCGATAAGCTCGTGGCGAGCAGCAAGCTCATCAAGTCCAGCCTTGAATCGTTTCCCCAGCTCATGGGCACGCGCCTGCAACCTCTCGCCTTCGATGACTTCGAGCACTGCCAGGCCGATCGCGCACGACACCGGATTGCCGCCGAATGTATTGAAATACTCCATGCCGGTGTCGAATGACGCTGCAATTTCCGGTGTTGTGACAACGGCGGCCAGTGGGTGGCCGTTGCCGATCGGCTTGCCCAGGGTAACGATATCCGGGACAACGCCGTGGGATTCGAAAGCCCAGAGGTGGGTGCCGACCCGCCCGAATCCCACCTGCACCTCATCGGCAATGACGACACCGCCGGCCTCTCGGACGGCGGCGTAGGCTCTTTCGAAGAATCCGGAGGGTGGAACGATCTGGCCACCGCACCCGAGCAGCGACTCGGCGAGGAACGCTCCGACACGCTTCCCTGTGCCTTGGATGACCTCTACGGCCTGTGCAACATCTTCCGCATATCGCTCACCGGAGTCCTCGCCGCGGTATGGGCCACGATAAGGATCCGGACAGCTCACTTTGTGTGCGTGGTCGGCCAAGCCCTCGCCACCGGGCCCTTCACACTTGTAGGTCCCGATCTCGATCAGGGACGGTGAGTGGCCGTGATACGCGTGCTCGAGGACGATGATCTCCCGGCTTTGTGTGTGTGCACGGGCAAGCCGCAACGCAAGATCGTTGGCTTCGGTACCGGTACACACAAGAAAACACACTGAAAGCGGTTCCGGCAGCCGATCGGTGAGCTGGAGAAGGTACTCTGCCAGATGATCGTGAAGATAGCGGGTGTTGGTATTGAGCAGGCCCATCTGACGCCGACCCGCCTCGACAACGTGCGGATGGCAATGGCCCACGTGGCAGACATTGTTGACGAGGTCCAGGTATCGGTTGCCAACCTCGTCAAAGAGGTACTGGCCCTCCCCTCGCACGATCTTCAAGGGTTCCCGATACGAAAGACTCAGATTGCGGCCGAGATGCCGGCGGCGAATGGTGGAAATCTCTTCATTCGAGTGTTGCATGACCAAATACCTCCACGCTGTCCGACTTTCACACGAGACGTCGAAGCACTCTCCTTGCAGGTTCTTCGCTGATCGTCAGATACTCGTCGTCGGGACTGACGGTCCGGCCCTGCGCCGCCATGACCGCAGTCGTGCAAAGCCGCGCCAACGCCAGGTCGGGCAAGAGTTCCCGCTCCAGGTCCGTGAGCGGCAAGACCTCCTCGTACCCAACTCGCAGATCCTCGGCCGCGGAGATCGGATCAGCGGCGGCCATCATCAGGTACGCCGTTGCAATCGCCAGGTCGGCAACGGTGATCGTGAAGACGAGGTCCCCGAAGTCGATCAGTCCGGAGATGGACGATCGGCCATCGTGTTCAGAAACCAGAATATTGTAGTCGTTGGCGTCGTTGTGAACGATGCTGCGGCGAAGCTGCTCGAGTTCCGGCGCCACCCGTCGTTCGAACCGATTCATGACCTCGTCGAAGATCGGTCCGATCTCGTCGTCGGCATGCTGGCGGTACCGCCGAATCAGAGGGAAGGCCACAAGGTCCCACATGTGGTGCCGATGAGCTCCCGGGTGGTCGAACTCCAAAAGGTGTTGGTCGAGCGTGGCGAGTAATCCTCCGAGTTCGGTTCTCATCTCAGGCCCGGGGTCTCCGATACAGGCGATCGGCCGACCCTCGAGATAGCTGACCACCCGAACGCAGCTGCGCTCATCCGGCCCGACGTCGATCTCTGCCACAAGGTCTCCGCCACGTGTTGGACGAACCCTCGGGACCATCCCGCCGACCGTCGAGTCCCGCAGAAAACGCAGCACCTCGACCTGGCATGCGATTTCTTCGGAGTCTTCCCCGATGTTGGCGATCTTCAGGACCCAACGCCCCTGCTCGCCGCAATCGAGCAGAAAGTTCCGGTCGACGTCACCTGGAAGAGGCGAGATTTCGCCGTGCAATCCGTACACTTCTTTGGCCCAGTGCACGGCCCGCGATGGAGAGACGTCGACTTTCAGCGGTCGTACCATGCGCCTTCGACCTCAGGCCGACCAGAGATTGCGGGGATACACACCGTTTTCAACCAATTTCACCAAACGATCTTCGACGATCTTTCGGTCCCCGGGCGAGGTCATGCCGAACCATTCGGACTCGCATGACAAAATACTGACCCGGGCCGCACCCGCAACCATAGCGTCACTCACAGCGTCCGGAAGCAGAAACTCGGACTGATCGGAAGGCGCCGTTCCCAAGAACTTTTCGAAACCGCCTTCGAGCATGCCCATGAAAGAGCCTGTGAATCCCCATAAATTCATCGGCGTTGGCCACGGCGGCTGTGATGTCGGCCGCCGAGGACACCGGGATGTTGGTGATCAATTCTTCCGTCGCGGGATTGATATCTGGAAACGTCGTCATGGCATCACTCCCAATATAGAGGATTAGTGAACCTCGTGAACGGGACACTCCGGTGAGACCGGATCGATCCATGGTTGTGTTTGGAGCCGGGTGGTGACTTCTTCCATGGCCCGTTCAAGTTGAGGGTCGCCACCGCGTGCCATGAGGCCGGGGTTGGGTGCAACTGGGATGTCGGGTTGGACTCCGATACCTTCCACAACCCAATGGCCCTCCGGGCTGTAGACGCGAATTGGCGGGGCAGAGATGCGTCCGCCATTGATCAGGGGCAGGGATTGGGCAGGGCCGACAAAGCCACCCCAGGTGGCGGTGCCGATGAGCGGACCAAGCCCGGCCCGGCGGAACATATAGGGAAAGCCGTCGCCACCGGAACCGCTCCAACCGTTGATGAGCATCGCGCGCGGACCGTGATGTGCGATCTCGGGTAGGTGGTACGAGCGACCATTGCGCATGGCGAAGTAGTTCATGGGGGGACGGTTCAGAAGCTCGATGAGTCGGTCTCCCAAAGCGCCGCCACGATTGAATCGTTCATCAATGATGAGACCCGGCATCTCGAACTGCGAGCGATACTGGCGCACGAGGTCCTTGAGTCCCGACGTGCTGGTGTTCTGTACGTAGATATAGCCGATGCGACCCTGGCTGACAGTGTGGACCTGTTGCCGGTTTGCTTCGACCCAGGCCAGTTCACGCAACCGGTGCGCCTCGTCCAAGGACAGGGGTTTCACATAGACGTCACGAGCTCCCTCGAGAGAGGGTTTTGTGTTTACCGTGATTTGAGTGGTTTCGTGGGAAAGCCCCTGGAAGGCGGCCCATGGATCCTTTTGGATGTTCAGCGCACGGCCGTTGACAGCCAAGAGAAAGTCACCCTCCTGTGCATCGATTCCGGGTTCGTCCAACGGGGAACGAATTTCCGCCCCGGCGTGGGCGCGCTGGATCCGTTGGATACGGTAGGCACCCTGTTCCAGGGCGAAGTCGATTCCCAACAGGCCCACGTCCAGATGCGTGCCGGACAGCTCCTCTGGGGCCGGACCGGCGCTCACATAGACATGGCCGGCACTGAGTTCGCCCACCATCTCCCGCAATACGAATCCTGCGTCCCAGTGTGTGACTGCGGCGTTCATGAGCTTGAGGTAGCTGAAGTAGATGGTGTCCCAGTCGAGGCCGTGTAGATTGGAGTCGTAGAAGAAATCACGTTGGTAGCGCCAGGTCTCCCGGAGCATCTGCAGCCACTCCTGTTTGGGATTGACGTGCGTGCGCAGGGATTTGAGGGAGACCGGTTTTTCGAGGGCCTGTTTGGCCGCGGCGTCTGTCACGTAGTAATGATTCTGGTGACGAATCAGGAGCTTCTGACCCCGGGCGGAGAGTACGAAATCGGAGGCGTCCTCCACAATGATCTCTTCTTTCTGGCTGTCGAGTCGATACAGACCCAACGGGCGCGCCCGGCCCGTGCTTCCGGACCGCGGGCTACGGTGAAAGATCACTGCATTGGGGATGGCGGCGAGTCTCAGATAGTTTCCGGCTTCCAGGGGTAATACGATGGAGCGATGTTCCAGGCCGTCCAGATCGATGATCACGGTCTTGGGATCGGCGTCGGACTGGCCGTCTCCGTCTGCCGCCGGGCTTTCGTCGTCGTTACCTGGCAGGAAGGGTGAACGCACCGAAGGGCGCAATGGCGCGGCCACCACCTGGGTGGAGTTGACGAAGGCCCAGGTGGGTTCGATATCCGAGTTCACGGCTTCGAAGTTGCGCATGGACAGGTAATACAGAAACTCACCCTCGGGATCGAAGACCGGTGCCTGGTCGTTGTAGTGACCGGACGTGACCTGGTGCCGTTTAGCCGCGTGCGTGTCGTAGAGGAAGATCGCCTGGTTGCGGTTCTCCAATTCACGGGCATAGGCCAGCCAGCGGCTGTCCTTGGACCAACTGACACGAAACGCCTGCAACTGTCCGTGCATCATCCACAGAGCGCGATCGATCTGGCTTGTTGCTTTGCTGCTCACGTCGATGATGTTCAGGGTCATCGTGTTGTCGATGAAGGCGATCTTTGTACTATCCGGCGACCATTGGGGTTGATAGGCGAAACCGTCCTGGCGTTGGGTCAGAACCTCTTCGTCTTCACGACGTCCGTCGGCGGGGCGTAGGGTCAATTGGTACTCTCCGGAGCGGTCGCTGAAATAGGCAATGGACGTGCCGTCCGGCGACCAAGTGGGATAGCGCTCGGCGATACCGGTCGAATGGGTCAGATTCAGGGTGGCTCCCTCCCTCGCCGGGACGGTGAATACGTCACCCCGTGCCTGAATGAGCAGGCGTTTCCCCTGGGGGGAGAGATTCGTAAACGTGATCCGATCGGTCACGTCTTCTTGACGGCTGCGCAGGGTTAGGCGGTCATCCGGGATACTCAGGGGGACCTTTCGATGCGCATGGGATTCAAGGTCCAGGAGATAGAGGTCGGGACCCGCCGTGAAGACGATCTCATGCGGGCCGATCGAGGGCTGACGCACGTCGATTTCCGTGAAAGAAGTGACTTGCCGGATCTGCTTTGTTTCCGTATCGAGATCCCAGAGATTCGCACGCTGATTCGGGCCTCTTTCCGAGAGAAAGTACAGGTGCGGGCCGTGCCACATGGGATAGCCATCAACGGCCGGATTGGCCAGGACATTTTCGGCCGCCCGACGGTCGACGTCATACAACCAAATATCCGGGGACCGGCCGCCACGGTAGCGTTTCCATGCCTGTTCAAAGGTATTGGGAAGCAGGGTCAGGGCCAACCACCGGTTGTCCCGGGACAGGGCACCCTGGACACCGTAGGACACGGGCACCTTTTGCGGAAGGCCGCCCTGGACCGAGGTGGTGTAGAGCTGCGGAACGTGAGACCGGAAACTGGTCATGGTCGTGGCGTAGAGCAGGCGCTCGCCGTCGTCGCACCAATCCATGAGATCGTCGTTGGCCGGATGATGCGTGACACGGTGCGGCTCGCCGCCGTGGACGCGCAGGGTGTAGAGGTCCCGGTTGCCGTCGTAATTTGCTGAGAAGGCGATTTGGGTGCCGTCCGGGGAGAATTTTGGAAAGCGTTCCTCTGCGCGCGGAGAGGTGAGCCGGATGGCCAAACCGCCGGTCTTGGGCACCAGCCAGATGTCACCGGCGTAGACCAGGGCGATCCTGTCTCCGGATACGTCTGGATCGCGGACCAGCAATGGCGCGACCTGCCCGGCCGACACCACAGTGCTGAGCAGCAGCAGGCATGCGCCAACAAAAACAAACTTGCTAGTGTTCAACATGACCTGCTTCTCCAAGCCACTGGGTGACTATCTCATCCAAAAACGTCATGGGAAGAGCACCTTCACGAAGCAGGACATCATGAAAACCGCGGACGTCGAAATCTTGCTTCAATGTGGTTTCGGCACGACTCCGGAGCGCGTGAATCCGCATCAGCCCAACCTTGTAGGCAGTGGCGTGGCCCGGCCACACACAGTAACGGTCCACGGCCTGGACCACGTCGCTCCGCTGGTTTGGCGTATTTTCTATCAAATAGTCGATGGCCTCGTCCCGGCTCCACTTCTTGGCATGAAGACCGATGTCAACGACCAAGCGGGCCGACCGCTGCAGGTCCGCGGCCAGGCGTCCGAATTCACTATAGGGATCACTGTAGAACCCCAGGTCCTTGGCCAGCTTCTCTGCATAGAGCCCCCAGCCTTCGGCATAGGCGGTGTAATCGCTGTGACGACGGAACTGGGGCAGATGGGTCAATTCCTGTTGAATAGCGATCTGCATGTGGTGTCCGGGTACGGCCTCGTGATAGGCCACGACCTCCATGAAATACTTGGGCATCTCCGACATGCGCGAGAGATTGACATAGTAGACGCCAGGACGCTGGCCCTTGAGATCCGGGGCTTCGTAGAAGGCGTTGCCGGTGGATGCTTCCCGAAAGGCCTCAACCGGACGAACGATGACCAGGGCCTCGGGTTTGATGTTGAACAGCACATCCACTTTGCCGTTTACGGCTTCGATCAAACGCTCGGTGTCACGGAGATAGGCGACCCTGCCTTGATCCGTGTTCGGGTAGTAGAACTTGGGATCCGTGCGCGTGTACTCGAAGAAATCCTGCAGGGAGCCCGCAAAGCCGACCTGTTTCATGACAGCACGCATGGCCTGGTGAATCCGTTCTATTTCACTCAAACCAAACGCGAACATCTGGTCCTGGCTCATGTCGGTGGTGGTGTGGTTGCGCAGGGTGTAGCGATAGTAGGCTTCCCCCTGGGGCAGCTTCCAAACACCGGCCCGATTGTCCGCTTTTTCTTTCTGAGCCTGCAGCAATGTGATCAGATCCCGATACGCCGGGCCTACGGCGCTTTGCAGCGCCTGACGTGCGTCGTTGGTCAGGTTGCTTCGTTTTTCAGACGACACATTGAGTTGGTCGATCTTGTTGCAGAAGTCCTCAAAGAGCGGGCTGTTCGTCTCGCTCTGATCAAAGGGTCGGCCCGTAATGACGTTCTGACAGTCACGGATGACATAATCAAAGGTGAAACGCGGCAGGAGAATGCCTTTCTCCTGACTGCGTTTGAGACGTACACGGAGTTGATCCAGCAGCGGACGTAATCCACTGAGTCGTTGGATATAGGCCTCGGCACTATGCAGGTCGGAGATGGTATGGACCTGCATGAGGATATAGGGCGCGCGCGAATGCCAGCCGTCCATCTGACTGACCGGGTAGGCGTGGTTGCCCCAGGTCTCCAGGGCTTCGATGCCGTCGAGCAGTTGTTTCTCATAGAGCCGCCAACTGAGGCAGGACCGCGCGTCCATTTGCGTGATATCGAACTCGTTGCGTAAACGCTCGAGGAGATTGCGGTAGAGACGTATCTCCTCTTTCGCCCCCCGCTCACTCAAATCGTCCCAGCGGTCCAGGTCGGCATCCATGCCGAGCTGTGTCTTTTGCGCGGGATGCAGATCCAGTGTCGCCTGGAACGCTTCTTCCAGGAAGGCCTCGAGGTTTGGGATCTGGGTGGTTTGCCCACAGCTGACGACGCTCAGCAACGAACACACACACATTGCGACGGTCAGGATTCTAGTCCGCATTATTCACCATCGGTACAGTTCTCCTCTACCTGATGTTTCCAGGACTGATCGACCCTTCGTGTTCCTCAATGCGATGATTGACCATTCTCAGCGCGAATGGAATGACTGAAACACAGAAATCTATAGCCGATACGTAGGTGCTTCCTCGGCTTCTGCTCAGGCTTCAGTCAGCCTCTCTCACACTCTGTCGATAGTCCATGGGACTGACACCGACCACCCGTTTGAAGGCCCTGGAGAACGAGAACGGTGAGTTGTACCCAACCAGGTGGGCAACTGTTGACAGCTTGTGGTCACTTTGTCGGATCAGGACCCTCGCATGGTCCATCCTGATGGAAGTCACCATGTTCATGGCGGTTTCCCCTTCGATAGTTCTGACCATCGTACGGAAGTGTCCAGGGGAGAGACCTAAGTTGTCCGCCATGTTCTCCGTTGTCCAGGCAAAGGCCGGTTTCTCCTTCACCTCTCGCCAGAGCGAGCAAAGCTGGCGAGAGCGGGCGTCCAGTTCACCCTCTCTGCAGCTGAACACCAAGCGGTCCAGGTACGCTCCTATGAGCAGCCTCAAGGCGTATCCGATTGGTTCTGAGGGTGGGAGATTCGTGGTTGACTCGAGGGAGTACTTGTCCATGGCGAAGAACAGGTCTTGAGTGTCGAGGTCATGAAACAGCTCGATGCGGTTGCCGAAGCCGTAGTGTTTCGGATCGTTTTGCGTGATGTGGAACCACGCGACCTCCCAGAAGCTGTCGATCCGGTAGCGAAACGGAACGTGGGCTGGCACGAACCACAGATCTCCGGATTTCACCAGATAGTCGGTTTCTCCGGTCTCCAAATGGCATTCACCTTCGATGCAACCCAAGATGGAGTGGTAGGTCTTGTCTTTCCTGGCGAGGGTCGAGCCGGCGTGCATCTGGCTCAACCCAGCCAGGCTGATGCCTCTTTCGGCAAGGGGATCGGACCACCCGGTCTCGGTTTGGAGAATACGTTCCCGGCAACCCGCGGAAAAAACTGTCGTATCGGTTATGCTTTTCTTTGTCACGGATATTCCAGTTTCGGGCCTCATGATGGATTATTAACTCGACAGGATCGCCGCCCAGTCCTTATTCTGTCAAGAACTTAGGTCTCAGTCCAATGGGTGACGGGAGATTCCTTGATGCAGGTCGATCCAAACGATATTTTCACGCTTGGGACAATGATGGTGGGCCTTGCTTGCCTCGGCTTTTGTGTTGACCAGCACCCCATCGGTCGCAAGACGTCCGGTGTCATCTGGGTGCTCGGTGGCGCCATGTTGCTCTCGAACTTCAAGATCGTGCCCTTCCAGGCTCCTGCGTACAGCTTTGTCGGCAATACCTTGGTCCCCCTGGCCATCCCACTGCTCCTATTCAAGGCCGACGTGAGACGTATCTTTCGTGAGAGTGGGCGGGTGATGGTGACTTTTGGCATCGCTAGCCTGGCGACCATAGTGGGTGCGGTGTTGGGTCACTTCTTGTTGAATCTGGGTGAGATCGGCCCCAAGGTCGCGGGAGTATACACCGGGGCCTACATCGGAGGCGCCGTCAATCTTCTCGCCGTCTCCGAAGCAGTCTCCATGACCGAAACCGAGTTCAGTGGAACCATCAGCGCCAGTTCTGTGGTCAGCATTCTCGCGTTGATGATGCTCGTTGCACTCTCGTCAGCAAAGTGGTTGTTGAAGAGAATCCCATCCGTCCACATGGATGATCACAACGCCGACGAAAGCAGCGCAATGGGCCCGACAGCTGCTCCCAAGTTCCTGGTAACCCACATCTCCTTTGTTCTGGCGTTGAGCTTTCTGATCTGCGCGGCGGCGGAACATGTCGGTGATCTGCTGGGAATGCCGAACTACAGAATTCTCCTCATTACGTTGCTTGCCGTGCTGATCGCCAACCTCATTCCTAGCGTGATGCAGAAGCTGCAAGGCGAACTCGAGCTCGGCATGTTTTTCATGTACATATTCTTCGCCGCCGTGGGCGCCGGGACAGACGCCCTTCAGTTTGTGGAGACAGCTCCGTTGTTGTTCATATACGGCATGATCATCATCACGGTACACCTTGCGTTGGTGCTGGCGACCGCCCGCCTATTCAAGATTGATTTGGCCGAGGCGATGGTCGCCTCCGGAGCGGCACTCGTGGGGCCAAGCGTGACCGCCGCAATCGCCGCGTCTCGTGGTTGGAGGTCCCTTGTGACGCCGGCGATCATGTGCGGAATCTTCGGCTATGCGATCGCCACCTTCCTGGGCTATGCGCTCTACCTCATCCTCTCTGGTGGGGCTTTCTAGCAATGGTCACTCGCCTAGGGTCGGTCGCCCTCGACAAGGCTCGACACTATCTCAGGGTGGCAAACGTCGAATACGCAGATCTGTTTGAGTTGTCGGAGGGAGCCAATCACCAGGTGTTCGAGGTTGCGCTGAATCGTCAACCGAGTCTGATCCTGAAGTTCAGCCAAGGTGAGGACAGGGCGCTGAGCAAGAAGGATCCCCTCTTCGGCGGTGAAGTCTCTCTGCGGCGTGAGCTCAGAATCTATCGAGCCCTTGAAAAGAAAACGAGCCTCCGAACGCCTGAGATCTTGGCAACAGATGGCGAATACTACGTGTTGATGGAGAAAATCGCCGGCCAGCTCTGGTACGAATTCATGGCCTCGAACGACAACTCTGAGACGTGCTTCCTGAACTCGATGGCTTCTCTAGGTAAGGTCTTCGCTGAGCTCCACCATGTGACGTTTCAGAGCTTCGGAGACTTCTTGTCCGAAGCGAGCGTTGGACCCCAGAGAAAAAACTACGCCAAGAGATTTGTCGACGTTCTGAACTACAGATTGGAGAACGCCCTCGACAAAGGCGCCCTATTGAAGCAGGAGTCGAACGATATCCATTCGGCTGTATTGAGGTGCCTTGAGCAGTACCGGGGCCAGCTCGACGCTGAAGTGGCGCCTGCGGTCATCGTCTTGGATGACATGCACCCGGCGAATTTCTTTGTCGACGAGTCAGGAAACGCTGAGGGTTTCTTCGACATCGAGTTTACCCAGACCGCGCACCCAAGCCTCGAGTACTACTCCCTTTGCATCTTCCTGTTCAACTACCTGGGCGGGGGGGGCTTCACCAAGGCCAAGAAGGCCTTTGATGATTCCTATCGCGAAGCCGGAGGTCCGTGTGGACTGGATGCCCCGATCTTTGCCGAGCTCACCTGGCTGTCTGCAGTCTCGAGGTATGTTGAGCTTTGCTGTTCCTATCACGGCGTAGTGGACGGCCTCAGAGACGATTGGAGCCCTCGGTTCAAGAAGACGGTGCTCGAATGGATAAGGACGGGCCGGGTCGATTACCTGTCCGCCGGCGACATGCAAAGGGAGAAGTCCCACTGGCTGTTGGAACAGAGGCAGCGAGAGCGGAGAAACAAATGAAGCAGATCAAGATTGCGGCCGGGTTGGCACACGTGGACTACGGGCGGATGGCGGATATTGTCACTGAAGCCACCGACGCGGGCGTGGACATTATTCACTGCGATGCCGCCGACATGACGGACCTGAAGAACATGCAGCTTATGGGCGGACACCAGGTCATCTCTGGGATCAGACCCCACACGACGTTGCCCATCGAATGCCACGCCTACGTGAGGGAGGCGGACGTCTTCTTTGTAGACCAGATAGCCAAGTCCGGCGCCAACTCCCTGATTCTCCCCGCGGAGCAGTACCTTGGCGCGGATGGAGCGTACATTCTGAGGCGGTGCAGAGATCACGGGATCAGCTTCGGTTTCACGATCGGGTGTTTCGCTCCGTTGTCGTTCGTCGAAGAGGCGGTGTACGAGCTGGATCGCCTCCACATTGTGGTGCACGGCGTCAACAACGACGACTGGACGTGGCGGGAGACAGCCATACCACTGATTCGAAACGCACGAGCGTTGATTGAAAAGAGAAACCCGAGATGCGAACTGGCCGTAGACGGGGGCATCAGGGCCTCCAACCTCGCGAAGTTGGTCAACGAGGACATCGACGTGTTGGTCGCGTCCTCCGCCATCTTCAAACATGAGGAAGGAATTCGGGCAGGTGTCCTCGAACTCAAGGAGGCTATAGACAGAGCCATACTTTCCTAGGCCAGGGATTTCTCGCACCCCGACCAGGCGCAACCAATAGTGATTTGCTTTTTCCAACCTGCTCCAACTTGGTTATGCAATTCGTGGAGTTCTCGTACATATCTCCAAAAACGAACCGATATGGCACCGATACCGATACGGCAAGGACGGATCAATACCAAGGATTTCCGGCGCACAACAGTAGAATGCGCCTGAAGGAGTACTACCATGACCGTATATGAACACCGCCGAAGAGCACTGGATACAAATGTAACCTTCGCAGGGTATCTGGTGGTCGATCTGGCGCGACTGATGCCCAAGGAGATCGACCACACCAGCCTGTTTTTTCTCACCGGGTACCAGGGCGAGGGGGTACTCTTCATTACCCCAGCGGAGTCTGTGCTTTTGGCGGACGAGCGCTACTTCGAGGCGGCGAAAGCCAGTGTCGGCCATGACCTGGTGGTCCATCAGGCTGCGGGCGACTACCTGGCGAACATCAAGGAAGAGGTCGAACGGCTTGGCCTCTCTGAGCTGTCATTTACCTCCAACCGCATCACCTACTCCCTCTACAATCGACTGCGGCAGCTGCTCGACATCGACCTGACGCCTTGTGAGGATCCCATCGCCGGGCTGAGAATGAAAAAGGACTCTGAGGAGATCGGGCGAATCGAGGCTGCGGTTAAAATCTCGGAAACCTGCCTGCACCGTCTCGTCGAAGAAATTCGAGTCGGCATGACCGAGAAACAGATCGCCTCACGCCTGGACATCCTGATGTTGGAAAACGGAGTGGGACCAGCGTTCGAAACCATTGTCGCAGCCGGCGAGAATAGCTTCAATCAGCATCACCAACCATCGGACCGACCCATCAACGCGGGGGAGTTTCTCTTGATCGATTTTGGTGCGAGAAAGGACGAGTATCTCGCCGACATCACGAGGACCTTTGCCGTGGGCGCCGCTACACCCAAAATGCAGGCCATTCACAACACTGCCCGCGGGGCCACCGAGCTTGGCACTGAGTTGTTGCGGCCGGGAACACCCATCAAAGATGTGTGGCAGGCTCTCAAAAACTACTTCGATCAGACCGAATATGGGCCTCATAGCGAGATCTCCGGCCATTGCATCGGCCTCGATGTGCACGAAAGACCTTTCATCCTGGCCGATGATGCGCTCGAGCTGCAACCGGGCATGGTGACCACCATGGAACCGGGCATCTACATCCAGGGCTATGGGGGAGTGCGCATCGAGGACGACGTGCTGATTACGCCCAACGGGCCGCGGGCGCTGAGCACCTTCCCGAGGGACCTGATCGTCGTCGGCTGATCTAAGAGGTCGAAGAACCTATCTTTTCCAAGAGACCTTGACGAACGTCAAATCGGTGTCACGTGTTTCAAGGTTTACAACGATGAAACTGAATTACAAGGGACACTACTCAGCTCTTGCTTCCCACACGCCCCTCACCTGGTCGTAGACTGCCTGGACGAGCCAATACAGGGGCGTCTCTTGTGGCTTGCCCCTCCGGAAAACGCGCCGAGCGGGGGGGGAGCCTGCGCGACCCCGAAGGCCGCAGGACGGCTGCCACGTGTAGCATTGGGGTATTGTGGACCCCAAGCAGCCGAACCTAATGCCCCAATGCTAAACGTGGTACCGTTTGTAGACATCCTGGCAAAAGTAATGCGCGCGAAAAAGGTGCTGAATAATGCCGCATCTGACTGACGCACTAGACGCC
>JAUXDC010000105.1 GCA_030618605.1 Holophagae bacterium
TGTCGGAATCCTGTGCGCTGAGGCGGCTCTTCGGAGAACGTTCGTTCGAGGTGCCTCTGACGGCGCCGAAAGGGGCGTTGGGCCATGTGCTGGGGGCGGCTGGAGCGCTCGAGGCGGTGGCCTCGGTCCTGGCTCTCGAATGTGGAACGATCTTCCCGACTGCGGGCAGCACTCCTGCCGACCCGGACCTCGGCATCGACCTTGTATTGGATGAGGGACGGGAGATGTCCGGGGAAAAGCAGACCTGGATTTCGACCAATTTTGCCTTTGGGGGCGCCAATGCCGCCCTGGTCATCCGGAGCCTCGTATGAACATCGTTATCAGCGGACTTGGGGTGGTCATGTCGGGCGCATGGGGCTGGGATGAGGCCGAGAGTCTGTTTTCGGCCGCCGATCCGAAGCCGGTGAACATCGATCGAAGCGCGGGCTACCACCGTGAGGGAGGTTCCCAAAAGGCGCTCCTGGTCGATTCAGGGAGAATGGGCGAGTGGCTGAGTCCAATGGCTGCGCGGCGAATGAGCCCGGCCTCACGTTTCGCCGTCTGCGCCTCGTTGATGGCTTTTCACGATGCGGGCCTGGAACCGCAGTCCGAGGAAGGGACGACCGCCGTGGTAATGGGCACGACCTACGGAGCGGCCTTTGTTACGGAGAAGATCCTCCGCCAAATTCTCCTTGAAGGCCCCGAATCTGTGTCGCCGGCCCTGTTTACCGAGTCGGTGGCCAACGCCCCGGCCGCTCAGATTGCGTTGGCCGTGGGCGCGAAGGGCGCCAACAACACGGTGACCCAACGACAGGCCGGTGTGGTTGCTGCATTGAAACAGGGGGTTGGTCTCCTCAGGCGCGGCGTTGCTGAACGAGTTCTGGTCGGTGTGGTCGACGAGATGGCGCCACTGCTTCACTCCATTCTTGATCGGTTTGGGGGTCTGGCTAGCCCGGAAGAGAATGGAGCCGAGGTAGGTCGCCCGTTTGACGCTCGTGGGAGCGGGTGGCTGGGGGCAGACGGGGCCGCGGTGGCCGTACTCGAGCCTGAAGATGTCGTTCGGCGCCGCGGTGGGTCCTTCAGGGCTCGTGTGCTGGGTGCCGGGATGGCCTTTGATCCTGGTGCGCCCCGGAGCGGGTGGGGGACGGTCCCCGGACCCAGAGCCAAGGCCCTGGCGGTTTTTTTGACGGATCGAGGGATTTCCTCGAGGAATATCGATCGGGTTGTGTGTTCGGCGGGCGGGTTGCCGGAAGCAGACCGATTGGAAGCCAGGATGATTCGAGAGGTTCTGGGGGAGCAGTCGTTGCCTCCAGTCCTGGCGCCGGCGGCCTCAGCGGGAAACCACGGGGGAGCATTACTGGCCGGTTCGGTTCTTGCCGCCGCCGGGGCGACGTTCGGTCCGACTCCGGGATTTGCCCTCCCTGACCGGGAGGCGGGTATCGTCCCCCATGACGGGCGAGCACTGCCTCCCCCGGAAATGGTTCTCCTGACGGTCTGTGCGCCAGGTGGCTCGGCGGGATGGGCATTGTTGGGCCGGGGTGTTGCAGTATGAAATTTCCTCTATCAATTGCCGCCGTTATTCCGGCGTTCAACGCGGCCCCTTCGGTGGGCGATGTCGTCCGACGCACATTGCCGCAGGTTGCCGAGGTGCTGGTTGTCGACGATGGATCCATCGACCAGACGAGTGTTGAGGCCCGAAACGCTGGAGCGCAGGTCGTGTCCCAGGAGATCAATCGGGGCAAGGGAGCGGCCCTGAGACTTGCCTTCGAGATGTTGTTCGGGAAAGGGTTTGAGGCAGTAGTCACTCTGGATGCCGATGGCCAGCATCTGCCGGAAGAAATCCCCAAGCTGATCGATCTGTGGCGAGAGGGTCCGGATCTGGTGTTGGGCAGCCGGGATCACCTCTTTGAGGAGATGTCCGGCGTTCGGAAGGCCAGCAACGGTATCTCTTCTCGGTTGATCTCTTTTGCAGCCGGCCAGCGGGTGGGAGACGTGCAGACCGGGTTTCGGATCTACCGAAGGGGGTTGATCGAAGACGTTGGATTTCCAGAGGATCGCTTCGAGGCCGAGAGCGCCGTCGTCGTGCGGGCCGCTCGCAGAGGCTTTCAGCTGGCATCCGTGCCCATCCACCTGGGTTTTGCCGACGGACGCTGTACCAGTCACTACCGCCCGATCATCGACAGCCTTCGTATCGCCAAGGCGGTCATCGGGGCACGATTTGAGAGGCTGCGGTAAACTCTAGACAGATGCCTGCGATGATTTCGGTTTTCAGTATTCTGTTGGGTCTTTCCGGGGTGGTATTGGGCATCCTGTGGTGGATTCAACAGCGCCAGAGACGACAGATTCGGCAGCTCTTGGAGCGGCTCGAGACCGTTGAAGCCGAGACCGAGATTTTTGTCCATGGCTCGGGCAGGGACGAATCGGTTCTCCCAATTGCGGTGGAAGAGCGGTCCGGGGAGAATCCCACGGACGATGTCCTGGCTGGCTACACCAGTTATGTTCGGCGGGTTGTGTCCGAGCCTGGTGAGGCGCCGACCAGTCTCTCGGGTCAGGTGATCGTCAAGATTTACCAACACCTCGAGGATGGCTACCGTCCCGCTCAACTGGCCGATGACCTTTTCATCTCTCTTCGCACGTTGGAGCGGGGCCTGACGGAAGTCTTCGACTGCAGTCCCAGCCAACTGATCACCGCGATGAAGATGCGGGAGGCGCGGCTGATGTTGGAATCGGGGGAATATCGAGTTAACGAGGTGGCCTCCCGACTCGGTTTCTCCAGCCCATTTTATTTTTCGAGGCGTTTCCGGACCTTTTTCGGGGTCTCACCGTCCGAATATCGGCAGGTAGCTGAGGGTATGAATACTGGTTGATCGAGGTCCAAGCCGATTAACGGGAAAACGTCGGACATCCCCTGAAGGCCCTGGCGATATTCAGGAAGGCACGATGCGGGCCAGAAGGCCCGCGCTCCAGGACGCAGTCCCAGCGGCTCATCTGGTTTCTCGTTTTGTGCCTTTTAGGGCTCGTTCATCGGTCTTGTGAGTACCTCTCTATTCAACCCCGTCCCCCGGAACCGGAATCTCCAGGCGGTTGATCTTCCTGTAGAGTGACTTCCGCTCGATCCCGAGGATTTCTGCAGTTCGAGTTCGGTTGCCGTCGGTTTTTTTAAGCACCGCCTCGATGTGGAGCCGCTCCAGGGCCTCGAGGGTGAGGTCGGCTCCGATTGACGGGCCCGATTCGATTTGCGGTCCAGATGTTCGAGGTGTCTTGAGGAATGTTTGAACCTGATGTGGATCCTCCATGGAGCCGTGATCGATCAAACTCCGCTGGACCAGGTGCTCGAGTTCCCGGACGTTCCCGGGCCAATGATAATCCCTGAGGACTGAGAGTGTCTCCGAAGAAACCCCTCCGATGTCTGTTCGGCCCAGCCGTTCCCGGACTCGCTGAGCGAAGTATTCAATCAGCAAGGGAATATCGCTGGTCCGTGCCCGGAGGGGTGGTATTTCGATTTGATAGGCCGCGAGGCGGTAGTAGAAGTCCTCCCTGACGCCTCCCGCTTCAACGCCCTCCGATAAATCCCGATGCGTTGCGGCGATGACACGGGTCTGAACGGTGATCGTGGACTCCGATCCCAAAGGGCGGATTTCGCCTTCCTGGAGGAAACGCAGGAGCTTGACCTGGAGCAGGGGTGGCAGTTCACCAACCTCGTCCAGGAGAAGGGTCCCGCCACGGGCAGTCTGAATGGCGCCAAGGTGGTCACGGACGGCGCCCGTGAATGCCCCCCTCCGGTGACCGAATACCTCGCTTTCCAACAGAGTTTCCGGAATGGCGCCGCAGTTGATGGCGACGAACGGCCCATTGGTTGAGGCGCCGTACCTGTGAAGGGCTCGTGCAACCAGTTCCTTGCCGGTTCCGGTTTCGCCTTGCAGGAGGATGGGAATCGGGAGCGGCGCCACCCGCGCGACGGCCTTGTAGACCTCCACGATGGAGGGGTGAGAGCCGATGATCATCGTTTCGGGTCCCTTGGTCGGAGCGGTTGGGGATTTTGGCCTGGTTCCCAGGGCCGCAGTGACGCATTCGACCAACTGTTCCAACTGAAACGGTTTGGCGAGGTATTCAAATACTCCGGCGTCACGAGCCGCTGCAGCGGTCTCGACCGTTCCCTGGGCGGTGACGAGAATGACCGCTGTTTCCGGGCTTGCCTGGCGGATGTCTTCCAGGAGGTCAATCGCCGTCCCGTCTCCGAGATAGATGTCACTGACGACAAGGTCAAAGGCCGTGAGGCCGATCAAAGATCGAGCTTCGGTAGCGCCGGCTGCGGCGGTGACTTCATGTCCCTCCTTTTTGAGAGTCATCGCCATCATTTCCCGGAGCGCCACATCGTCGTCAACTACCAGGACTTTTCTAGTCATCACGCCTCCTCTAAAATCTCGGGGCCGGGAAATCTGACGGTGAATGTTGATCCTTTTTCGACCGTGCTCTCAACGCTGACCGATGCCTGGTGGTGCTCCACAACCTCTCGGACCAGGGCGAGGCCCAGTCCGGACCCTTGAGTGCCGGTTCCGGGTACCCGGTAGAAACGTTCGAAGAGATGGGGGAGTGCTTCCGTCGGGATGCCGGGGCCCGAGTCAGTGACGCTGAAGATGATACCGTTCGGTCCGGAACCTGCCTCAACACAAATCCGGGAGTCTTCCGGTGCGAACTTGATGGCGTTGCCGATCAGGTTGTCGATCACCTGGACAAGGAGTTGCGGGACCCAGGGAATCGATGCACTACCGTCGGCCTTGACACTGAGTTTGATACGTTTCTCTCTGGAGACGGCAGAGAGTACTTTGCACCGTTCGTTGACGAGAGCCGGCAGATTAACCAAAACCCGCTCTTCGTCCCAGTGTCCGGCCCCTAAACGTTCCAGATCGAGGAACGTCCGGACCATTTCACCGAGGCGCTCGGCTTCACTCCGGATCAATCCGGCGGTCTTGCGGAGTTCCTGATCGGTCAGGGTGTAGCGTTCGAGCAGAGATCCAAAACCCGCCAGCGAAGCCAGTGGAGTTTTGAGTTCATGAGAAACCAGACGCTGCATTTCACGGCGGCGTCTGTCCAGTTCCTTCTCGGCGGAGCGGTCGCGCACGACGGCCAGATGTCCATCGCCGAGTTTTTCAAAGTGGACCTCCAAGGAGCGCTTCTGATGTTCGAGACACACCGGTCGAGAGGGCTCTGCGGGAGGCTCGACGCGGCCTGTTTCGGAGGCGTGGAGCATTTCGGAGAGGGTTGGAATCTCTCCCCACAGCCGTCCGAAAGCCTGATTTGAAATCAGGGGCCGCCCCTCTTCATTCCACAGAATTACGCCCTCGCCCAAGCCGTCGAGCAGGGTCCGCCGCACGTTGCGGTCAGTGATGACGCGCTCCTGCAGCAACCGGGCAAGGCGGAGACGCCCCTGCGGGCCGCGCGGCGCTCGGTGCTCCGATCGCCATTCCGTGACCAGAGATCGGAGGATCTTGTCGGTCTCCGCCTGGACATCCCTGGACTCGACTACCTCGCGAAAGAACGCCGATACCATTGCAACCAGGAGGAGACCGACGACCGGCAGGATGATGTGAAGCGCCCAGAGAGCGACCAGAGAGGCGCCCATGATTGTCAGGGCAACAAGGCCGAGGTGCCGCCCACGCAGGCGCCCGGCTCTGGTTCTGAGGCTCTGAACACTCAGGGCGGCCAGGAAGGCTGCAACCCAAGAGTGCCAAGCCCGCAAAGGCTGAAGAAGACCGCCGCGGAGGACGGACGACGCCGCTGCGGCATGGACCAGCACGCCGGATGTCGGCCGGTGCCATCGGCTGACAGGAGTGATGAACTGGTCGGTCGATCCGGCAGCCGAAACCCCAACGAACACCACCCGTTTGTCGAGAAGCGTGTTTCGTGTATCCCCGTCGAGGACGTCCGCAGCGCTGAGATGGGGAATTTCGGTTGGTCGTTGAAGGAAATCCGGACGAAAAGCGAGGCCGGGACTGGATGACCCTTCCCACCCGGCGAGGCGTGCTGCAGCGATACTCATGGCCTCCAGGGAGATGTTGTCAGACTGCTTCGAATAGCTGAACGTACGAATGACGCCGTCCCCCTCAGTCTCCGCGTTGGCGTGAGCTGCATGTCGAATACCTCCGAACTCATCTGCTGGGAGAATCCATGTGCCTTCGGTGCTCAACGTGGCCGCCAGGATCGTCGGTCCGTCCTCAATCGTTTGTGCCAGTCTGAAATCGGCCGGTTCGAAACCCGAGTCGGACAGGAGGATATCGATGACAACGCCGCGGGCGCCGAGACGCCGGATACTTCCGATCAGCTCCGCGAGTTGCTCACGCGCCCACGGGAGCGGCCCAAATCGATCGATGGCCCGATCGTCGATCAGGACGGCTGCGAAAGATCCTTCTCCCGGACTTTTCGGGGATGGCAGACGGATGAGAATGTCCGCAACCGGGCGCTCGAGTGGCACGAGGGCGCCGAAAGCCCAGGCAAGGCTGACGAGGAGCATGGCAAGTGCGCTCAGCACGATCTCGCGCCCCGGGCTTTCTTTCAAAATGTTACGCATTCTCAGAGTTGCCACTCCTTCCTCAGCGTCGGTACTCAGACCCCTGGCAAGAGCGATGCCGGACTGGGCCCCTTTCTGGCCCACTCCATTTCACCATACCCGAGTCTCATTGACACGGCGAGTGAGGCAAACAGCCTCGGCAGGCCAGTCTGACGTGCAAAGGGGAGCTTGGTTTCTGGCGTGAAAATTGCGTGAACCTAAACTGAGTGAGTCTGGCGGATGAGATGTACCAAAGGCTTGAGGGTCTGGTGCCTGAAAAAACCGTAGGCATACCCGAAGGTCTGTTGAGGATTTTTGAAGGGGCCAGGGCCCAAGGATTTGGTGCAGATCGCCGCTGAGAATTGCTCAGCTTAGGTTCGGAATGTATCGTAAGATCGGAGGCAGCATGAAACGCTTGATCGTGGCAATGGCGGTGATCCTGGGCGCGACGGTACTCCTGGCGCGTCCGGGCGGTGAACTGGAGACCGAGTCGGCCGGCCTGACGTATGAGGTGACGGCCCTCAAGGGTAAGCTCCTGCGAGAGACGCCGTTGCCGGAAGAGAAATTGGCCCTCGGGAGCACCCTCCGCTCCGGGGCCGTGCTGCGGACCGGTTGGTGGGCCTCAGCGGAAATCTCATGTCCCGTCCGGAGCGCCCATTTCAAGGTAGAGCCCAGCACCCGGGTTCGATTGACGGATGACGTCCCCGGGGTTCTTCTGGATCTTCAAAAAGGAAGTGTCAGGGCGTGGTTCGACGCTTTGGCCTCTGAGGCTCCGTCAGAACGATTGGTGACGACACCTTCGGCGGTCCTGGCCGTACGAGGAACCGAGTATGGCGTGTCGGTGAGCAATAAGGGAGATACGACGGTGGTCGTGTTCCACGGCGTCGTTGAGGTCCGGGATCTCGCCCGCCACCAGGAACGGGTGATGCTACAGGCCGGTATGTTCTGCACTGTGCCGCGAGGGGAAGGACCTACCTCGCCGAGGGCTCACGGCATCAGTGCCGGTGATTTCGACCGTGGAATGATGCCGGGAAACTCTGGACATGCGACCTCGCCCGGGATGGGGTCGGAATCCGGGCCCCACAGCCCGGGGAGTAGTTCAGGGTCGGGGTCCAGTTCCGGTTCCCGCTCGAGCGGTGGAGGTTCGAAGGGTGGAGGCCACGGGCGGTGAGAGAGTAGGCCGCAAGAGCCTTTGTCGTTAATCCGACAAGTGGGTCCTGCCGGCGTTGACATTTCCGGATTCCTCCCGTTAAATTGAAAGTGTAGAATCCAACAAGCGGCATGAGTATCTTTATGTCGTAGGATATTCGAGAAGGGGAGCGGGATGATTCTTCATGGATCGAAGTTGTCTGCCTTCGGGGGGATAAGTGGCCCCTCATGAAGGGTGGTACCTTTCTCTCGTCGTTGTCCGTGAATTTGTCCAAGAATCGATACATCTGGGCTGGTTTGCTTTTTGCCGTCGGCAACTGGTTTGCCGAATCGGCGCTTCATGTCTTTGTTTTCCACGAGGGGCCCTTTAACGAACAGGTTTTTACGACCGATCCCCACGAGATCTGGATGCGGCTTCTCGCCGGCGTGATGTTCGTTTTTTTCGGCATCTCGACCCAGGGCGCCTTCAACATCCGGCAGAGGAACGAACGGGCCCTGGCGACGAGCGAACGAAAATACCGGACCCTGATTGAGGAGGCACTGAATCCTGTCTTTCTTCTTGGAACCTCGGGTCAATTCCTCGACGTCAACCTGGCCGCACTCGAGTTTTTCGAACTGGACCGAGAGGAGCTCTTGTCCGAAAGATATCAGGACCTTTCCACTTTTCTTGGGGAAACTGCATCTTATGAGGCACCCTATAAACCGAACCTCGGCCAATCAGAGGTCGATTTCTGCATTAACGGCGGGACGAAGACGCTGCTGTTGAACGTGGTTCCTCTTCCGATGCCCGACGACGAATCACAATATTTTTATGGAATCGGTCAGGACATCACTGAGCGCAAACAAATGGATGACAACCTGAACCTGGCGCACCAGGAGCTCAATCAGATCTTCCAGACGGCCTCGACCGGGATGCGGTTGATCAACAAGGACTTCAATGTTCTCAAGGTCAACGAGACCTTTGTCGAACTGTCGGGTGTGCCTCGTGAGGCGTCGGTGGGCGCCAAGTGCTATGAAATTTTCTCGGGGGATCGGTGCCATACCGAGCAATGCCCGATGAAGCGAATCCTGGAAGAACCGCAGGATATCGAATACGAGATCAGAGACCAGACAAAGATCGACGGGGCCGATTTCGCATGCCTGCTGACGGCGAGGCCCTTTTCCGACAGTGACGGCGAGACGATTGGGATCGTCGAGTCGTTCAAGGACATTACGGAACTGTCCAGGACCCAGGAGGAACTCCGTACGGAACGAGACAAACTCCGGCAAATAC
Source organism: Holophagae bacterium (assembly GCA_030618605.1). Taxonomy (GTDB): domain Bacteria; phylum Acidobacteriota; class Thermoanaerobaculia; order Thermoanaerobaculales; family Sulfomarinibacteraceae; genus DAOWGJ01. The sequence continues at coordinate 8,949 of JAUXDC010000105.1, forward strand.
TCTTCCAACAATTCGAGGGTGTCAGCATTCTGCGGGCAGACCATACGATCGAGTACCAGAACGCGACCCTGACAAAGGAACTGGGGGACTGTACGGGAATGCCGTGCTTCAAGGCCTTCAAGGGTGTGACGAAACCGTGTTCCCCGTGTTATATGCACAGAGCGATCGAGACGGGAGAACTTCAAAGGTGCGAGTTCGAGGTGGCGGGCGGGCGAACCTTTGAACACACCTATACTCCGTTCAGCGATACCGATTCCGAGGACAAGGTCGTCGTGTATTTGCGTGACATTACGGAAGTCAAGGCTTCCCGGGCGGCGGTCATACGCTCGGAACAGCTGGCCGGAGTCGGAGAGCTCGCGGCAGGCGTGGCCCACGAGATCAACAATCCGATCAACGGCATCATCAATTATGCGCAGATGCTGGTTAACCAACACGGAATCCCTTCGGCGGCCCACGACCTGGGCTCGAGGATCGTCGGTGAGGGGAACCGCGTCGCCCGGATCGTTGCCAGCTTGCTCTCCTTCGCCCGAAGAGGGTCCGAAATCAAGGTGCCGACCTCGATTGAAGAGATCCTCTCAGAATCACTGACGCTGGTAGGTACCCAGATCCGCAAGGACTCGATCACCTTGGAGGTTGAGGTTCCCAAGGACCTCCCGCCGGTCCTCTGCGTTCCCCAGGAGATCCAGCAGGTCTTCATGAACATTTTGAACAACGCCAGGTATGCCCTGAATAAGAGGTCACCGGGCGCTGAAGGGGATAAGAGGCTTGAAATACATGCGTCAACATTCGGAGCGAATGGGGACTACATGGTCCAGATCTCTTTTCGAGACACCGGTGACGGGATTCCTCCTGAGATCGTCGACAAGATTGTCAACCCGTTCTTCTCAACCAAACCCAAGGGTGAGGGGACCGGCTTGGGTCTGAGCATCAGCCAGAACATCGTTCGATCCCACGGTGGCGACCTCAAGATCGAAAGTATGCCAGGCCAGTTCACGACGGTCAGCATCGATCTGCCGGTGGTGGTTGCGTGAGCGTCCACGATGGCGGACTGGCAGGCTCCAGGATTCTGGTCGTCGACGACGAGGAGAGCATCCGTTTCACCTTCAGCAATTTTCTCATCGAGGAAGGGTATGCAACCTCGACCGCGGAGGACTACGAGGGGGCTATCAAGCTCCTGGAGGCGAGCAATTTCGACCTGGTCTTCGTCGACATCATCCTTGGTGGGAAAACCGGCCTCGACCTGTTGTCCAAGATCAAGGAGATGTCTCCGGAAACCGAAGTCATCATCATTACCGGCGCCCCGACGGTTGGGACGGCCTCAACTGCGCTGAGACTTGGGGCACTGGACTATATCGTCAAGCCCGTTCGGCAGGACACGCTTCTGAGAGTTGCAGGGAAGGCCCTGGAGCACAAGAGGTTGATAGCAGATAGAGAGGCCTATCGACTCAATTTGGAGGCGATCTTCCACAGCGTTCAGGACGCCATCGTCACGGTGGACAAGGACATGGTCGTGACCGAAATCAACTCGGCGGTCGGCACTCTATGTGGTGTTCGCCGGAGCGCTGCCAAGGGCACCCCGGTCGTTGGCATCACATTCCAGTGCTCAGGCGCCTGTCTCAAGGCTCTCGAGGAAACCGTGGCCACCGGCGCGAGGATTCGGGTCTCCAACATCGAGTGCGCTTCAATAAAACACCCCAATCAGGTCGTCAGCGTCGCTGCAACGCCGCTGCTGAAGGCCGATGGAACAGCCGCCGGGGGCGTCATGGTCATCAGAGACGAGACGCCTTTACTCGAACTGGAAAAGAGCCTGGCCCAGACTCGAAAATTTAACCGGATCATCGGCCAGGGTCCCGGAATGCGCGGTGTCTTCGCGATGATCGATGCTCTCGGAGATGTGCTGACGTCGGTTCTGGTGACGGGCGAGAGCGGCACCGGCAAGGAGCTCATAGCCGATGCCCTGCACGCAGCAGGCAGCCGGCGTCATGCCAATCTGGTCAAGGTCAACTGTGGCGCCCTGTCGGAGGAACTCCTCGAGAGTGAGCTCTTCGGTCACATCAAGGGAGCGTTCACAGGGGCGCACAAGGACAAGATCGGCAGGTTCCAAAGGGCCGACGGCGGTACCCTGTTCCTCGACGAGATCGGTGAGATGTCCGCCCGGATGCAGGTCCGTTTTCTCAGGGTCCTGGAGACGATGGAGTTTGAACGGGTCGGGGAGAGCAGACCGATCAAGGTCGATGTGCGGATCGTCGCAGCGACAAACCGTGATCTGGAGCAACAGATGAAGAGCGGGGAGTTTCGGGAAGATCTGTATTTCCGGCTCAAGGTCGTCGAAATTCCGCTGCCGCCGCTTCGGCGGCGCAAAGAGGACATCCCCTTGCTTGTGCGACACTTTGTGGACAAGATGAACGACAAGTTTTCCAGGACGGTTGAGGGTGTCAGCGAAGGTGTGATGGATATCTTCATGGACCATTCCTGGCCGGGCAACGTCCGCCAGTTGGAAAACACGATGGAGCACGCCTTCGCCCTGGGGCGGCGGAGCATCATTGGAACCATTGACCTGCCGAGGGACATTCTGAACGCACCGGAGCGCTCCCGGAGCCCCGGGGGAAATCGGGCGGAGGCGATCTTTGATGCGCTGGAGCGGGCCGGTCAGAACAAATCGGAGGCGGCGCGCCTGTTGGGTATCAGCCGGCGGACGCTCTACCGGAAACTGGACGAGATCGCCTCCGAAAGCTGAAACACAGAAGGACAATTGAACCGCAAAGAGCGCAAAGAGCGCCAAGGAAACGCAAAGAAAAATTATTTAACGCCGAGACGCGGAGACGCAGAGAAGGAACCACGGGAGATGGACCGTAAAGTCTGCGTTGGCGTTGAAAAACTGGTGCCCGATTCAATTTGAAGAGTCTGGATTTAGATTCGTTCTTTTTGCATTTTCGGTTGCCATCTCTGATACCGACCCGTGCCACAAGACTCCCTGAACTCTGCGTTCCTGCGCCTCTGCGTTTCCTTGTGCTCCTGTATCTGGGAGAGGGGGTCACACCCCTGAATCAAGGGGATAACTTGAAATCAATTTATTGAGAACATGGGAAGTTCTTTGTTGAGGTAACTTCCGAATCGGTCGCCGATCCTGTGCCATGGCACAAAG
>JAUXDC010000110.1 GCA_030618605.1 Holophagae bacterium
CGCGTTTTGAGGCTATTTTCGACGAGGATTTTGAGGGTTCGGGTTGACCCGGCGCAGGTGGCGCAGTCACCGGTGAAGCGGCAGTAGACAACTTTGTCTTTGATGTCGATCAGCTCGAGGCCTCCGTCGTCTTTGGCCAGTTGAGGCCGCACGATATCGTCGAGGACCTGCTCGATGTCCTTGGCCAGACGGAAGGGCGTGCGTTCGCCACCGGCTGCAGGTGTGGTGACCTGGCCTGCCACGGGCAGGGACGGCATCTGGGCGAAGGCCTCTCCCGGGCGGCCCCAGATCTCATCCAGAAGATCCTGCAGTCCTCCGGGCGTGTGGTGGCAGGACATGCAACCGCCTCCGGCCTTGATGGCGCCGGTGATGTCGGGGATTGTCTTGAGCTCGAGTTCGGAGATCTTGCGCCTGATGTAGGGTTCGGTCAGGCCGAAACAGTGGCAGACCAGACGGCCTTCTTCGACCTCGTCGTCGCGAATGTCGATGCCGAGATCGGCCATGGGCACTCCGCGCTTGCGGGCCCAATCGAAGACGGCGGCCTCGAGCGCCTCGGCGCCCATCACCGAACAGTGGATCTTGGCCTGTGGCAGGCCGCCGAGGTACTTGACGATGTCGGAGTTGCTGATCTCCAGGGCCTCAATCGGCGAAAAGTTGCCTTCTTCGACCAGGCGGCACATCGCTTCGGAGGCGGCGATCGCCGAGGTGCAACCGAAGGTCAGGTAGCGCGCCTCAACGATCAGGTCTTTGAGCGGATCGGTCGGGTGGCGTTCGACACGGAAGCTGAAACGCAGGGCGTCACCGCAGGCGATCGAGCCGTGTTCGCCCAGGCCGTCGGGGTTCTCAATCTCCCCGAGGTGCGTTCCATACTTGCCCTGGACGGCGTCCATGAACAGTTGGGTGGTCTTTTCGGAATAATTCCAGGTCATCGATCCTCCACAGTGAGCTATTAGCCGTTAGCATTTAGCGATGAGCTTGAAGGCCGTACGAAATTTCACCATCGTTCCGCCCTCGTTCGCGCAAGCATCGATTGAGTTCTGCGAAGAAACCGTGGCATCTCGGTCTTGCTAACAGCTAAAGGCTAACAGCTTTTGCCCTCCTGCGTGGAATCTCATGGATATGAGACTAAACCCAGGGTGACACGATATGATAGCAGCCATAACTCTTGGGAGGACTCTGATGGGTTTCCAAATTTTTTTACTACTTCTGTTTGCTCTTCCAATTTTTCTTTTCTTCGTATACATCGTGATGCGGACACGCTACAAGAAGGCGGGGCCTGACGAGGCTCTGATCGTCTTTGGGCGGCGCAAGTTGCTGGGTCGTAAGGTTCGGTCCGAAAAAGGGGAAGTCGAGGGCTTCCGGATCATTCGTGGCGGTGGCACCTTCGTCTGGCCCGCATGGGAGCAGTACGAGATTCTGTCGCTTCGAATGATGACTCTGGAGATCGACCTCCCGCACGTTTATACGATCCAGGGCATCCCGATCAACGTCAAAGCGGTGGCGCAGGTCAAGGTCCACGGTGATGTCGAGCACATTCGGAAAGCAGCCGAGGGTTTCCTCGGTATGCCGGTCGATGATGTCCAGGCGACGATCAAGGAAACCGTGGCGGGCCACCTTCGCGGCATTGTCGGTACCCTGACGGTTGAGGAGCTCTACCGGGACCAGAGGACCTTCCAGGAGAAGGTCCGCGACGAGGCCCACGTCGACCTCGAGGGCATGGGCTTCGAGTTCCGGTCCTTCGTCTTTCAGGCAATCCAGGACGACGAGGGCTATCTCAACGCCCTGGGACAGCCCAAGATCCAGGAGGCTCTCAAGGGCGCCCGGATCGCGACGGCCAAAGCCGATCGGGATGCGGCGATAGAAGAGGAGCACGCTCGGCAGGAAAAAGAGCAGAAGCGCCTCGATGTCGACACGGAGATTGCCGAGAGCGACCGGGCCCTGAGCCTCAAAAAAGCATCGATTCGCAAAGAGGTCGACGTTGCGGACGCCCAGGCGGTCAAGGCCGGCGAGATGGAGATCAAGGTCCAGAATATTGCGATCGCCGGGCGCGAAGTGGAGCGGCAGAAACTGGAACTCAACGCTTCCGTTCGAGAAATGGCCGATGCCGAGAAGTATCAGACCGAGCGCAACGCCGACGCTGAGAAGTACCGGATCGAGCGCGAGGCGGCTGCGGAACGCACGCGCCGCGAGGAGTCGGCGAAGGCCCTCCAGGCCGAGGGTATCGCCAAGGCCGAAGCCGAATCGGTGCAGCGCCGACAGATTGGTCTAGCCGAGGCCGAGGCAATCCAGGCCAAGGGGCAGGCCGAGGCCGAGGCGCGGCGGTTGCTGGCCGAAGCACTCAAGCTCTACAACGAGGCCGGTCTCTCGATCGAGGCCCTCAAAATTCTTCCGGAAATTGCCGCGGCGGTGTCCGAGCCCCTGGCACGGGCCGGCGAGACGACGATCATTTCTTCAGGCGGCAATCCCGGCGACGGAACCGGGGCCGCCCGCCTGACCGACGATGTCATCCAGGTGATGAGCCAATTGGGGCCGATCATGAAGCAACTCTCCGGGGTCGACATGGAAAAGATGCTTCGGGATCTGGCGCGGTTGCCTGGCGCGGTTGCCGACAAGGTTGAAGCCGAGGCCAAGCCGCAGGTCGGCAAAAAGTCCGGACAGGTGTTCGGCGGAGAATAGATGGGCCTTCCCGAGCAACTGGCGGCGATGGTCTTCGAACTCAGAGGGGCGGGATCGCCCGTGGCCAAGGCCCAAGCCCTGGCGAGGGCGTGGCGAATGGTCCGCCGACTGAGCCCTGTTGAGCGGATGGCCCTGGCCGAAGAGGCCGGGTTCGAGGGGGCCGAGGACCTGCTGGAGAGCCTCGCAGTAAAAAGGGGCGGGGTGGCGCCGGCACTGATGCTGCAATTTCTCAGCAGCCTCCGGGACCGAGGGAATGAGGGGCTCTCCGATGTGATGGCGGGGATCAGGGATCCCGAGACCCGGGATGAGATCCTGATGCGTGGTGCCGATGTCGTTGCCGAGGCCTTCGAACCGGAAGCGGAAGAGGACGAGGCGGTCTTGGAAGATCCGACAGACTCGGCCGAGGCAGTTGCGCCGGAGTTGGAGCCACAGGCGGCACCGCCTCCGATCGAGCACGAGGAGGCGACGGTCAGTGAGTCGGTGTTCGAGCCGACCCCGATCGTCTTTGGAAATCCTGAGATCGGCCGTGGTGCGCCCGAGAAAACGTCGGAGGCCGACCCTGACACATTGGAGCCGTCGCCGGGTGTCACCGAGACCGCCCCGATCGAGGCCGAAGTCGAACCTGCCGATGGCGGGAGCATCGACGTGACCTTCCTCGTTGAAGATCTCGAAGCCGAGGCGTCATTGGTGGACCGGCTCTTGATCCTCCGGGAGGCGGTCCCCGCCCTCGAGGCCGGTGGCGGTGACCTCGGCCGGCTGGTTGAGGTCTTCCCCAATGGGTGGGCCCGACGACGGGCGCTGGTCGCCCTGCTCGACGCCGGTCTGCCTGCCCAAATTGGGGACGCTCTCGACCTGATCGGTGGCCTTGAGCGGCCTGTCGATCGGCGGTGGTGTCTGGGAGTGCTGGCCGACCGTGGTGATTTACGGGGCGCCGAGGCCGACAGGGCCCTGGAGATGGCCGAGAGTCCGACCCTGCGTCGACGGATCTTGCGGGAGACCAGTAGTCGGTCGTGACGAGAGGGTAGGGTGGGCCTTGGCCCACCACCGGGGCCCACAACCTTGGTGGGCCAAGGCCCACCCTGCCGACTCAACAATCCCGCCGGCGCCATCCGGGACATTTTTGTTTCGGCTCCGCCGGGTAGCGGTAGACTGCCTCGATGAAGCGAATATTTCGACATACGATCCTTTCGACAACTGCCATCCTCTTATGCCTGGGACTTCTGGCTTGTGCGGCTCCCCCGTCGGTTCCCGGCGCCACGGGCGGGGCAGTGGCGTCGGCGGCGCCGAGGGCGACCGCGGCTGGAATCGAGATGCTGGAAGAGGGCGGCAACGCCGTCGACGCGGCGGTGGCGACGGCACTGGTGCTGGCGGTCGTCCACCCCAACGCAGGCAATCTGGGCGGTGGGGGCTTTGCCGTGATCCGGATGGGTGATCAGGTTGAGGCCCTTGACTTCAGGGAAACTGCGCCTGCCGCCGCCCGAGCCGACATGTATCTGGATGAGCATGGAGAAGCCATCTCTGATCGATCCCTGATTGGTCCTCTGGCGGCCGGAGTTCCGGGCTCCCCCCATGGGTATTTCGAGTTGCATCGGCGATACGGGACGCTGCCCTGGAAACGTGTGGTTGATCCGGCGGTCAGAGCGGCCCGAGACGGTTTCGTCGTGACGAAGCGTCTGGCCGGGGCACTCGAAGAGAGCTCCGAACTGCTCGGACGTTTCGAGGCAACGGCCGCGGTGTGGTTGCCGGGGGGCCGCCCGCATGATCCGGGGTCGACCGTGCGAATTGCGGCGCTTGCCGACAGCCTCCAGGCATATGCCGACCGGGGACCCATCGCGCTGATGGAGGGACCGATCGCGGCGGCGGTCGTCGCGGCCTCCGGGCGTCACGGCGGCATTCTCAGTATGGAGGATTTGGCCGATTATCGTTCCGTATGGCGGCCTCCCATTAGATTTCAGGCCTTTGGATGGGAGGTTGCCTCGATGCCGTTGCCCTCGTCAGGCGGTATCATCCTGGGACAGACCTGCGTCATGCTGGAGCGACTGGACTGGGTGTCGAAGCCCCGCTTCGGCGCGGACCGGACTCATTTGTTGGCCGAGGTCTGGCGCCGGGCCTATGCCGACCGCTTTCTTTTGGGTGACCCGTCAACCTCGCAAGCAACAGCCGAAGAACTGCTGTCGCCGGAGTGGCTGGACCGGCGAGCCATAACCATCGATATAGGGCGAGCCACACCGTCGGACGATATCCTGCCATGGCCGGGACCACCGGCCGAAAGCGACCAGACGACCCATCTTTCGGTTGTTGACGGCGAGGGCAATGCGGTTGCCATGACGACCACCCTCAACGGTAGATTCGGCTGTGGTCTGCTGGTGCCTGAGGCCGGCTTTCTGCTGAATAACGAGATGGATGACTTCGCCGCCCAGCCGGGGAAGCCCAACCAGTTCGGTCTCGTCCAGGGTGAGGCCAACGCCGTTGGGCCGGGCAAACGCATGCTCTCGTCGATGACGCCGATGGTGGCATGGCGAAGGGGCGAGAGTATGGCTCTTGGGGCTCCGGGTGGGTCACGAATTCCGACCGGTACAGCCCAGGTCTTCCTCAACGTTGTCGTTGACGGTGATGAGCTGCAGGCGGCGGTCGATCGATCTCGAGTTCACCATCAATGGCGACCCGACTCCATTCGTGCCGAGGACGGCGCCTTGAACCCGGAAATTCGCCAGGAGCTGATCAGGCGCGGCCACGAGATCAAAGACTGTGGCGCCGTCGGTCTGGTACAGATCGTCAGGTGGATGGCCGATGGCTCATGTCAGGCTGCGGCCGATCCCCGGGGGCCGGGCTCGGCTGCCGTCGTCGGTTCAACGAAGGAGATGATGCGATGAATATGCACAAGGGTCCTCCAATCATCGGACAGTTGATCGCCGAACACGAAGTCGTCGAAAGGGTTGTCGGTTCACTCCACCGGTGGGCTGTCGAGGGGCAGGAAGCCGACCCCGATGCACGGGCGGTCTACATCGATTTTTTCAGAGTGTGGGCGAAGGGTTTTCACCACCAGCAGGAGGAGACAATTCTCTTTCCGGCCTTGGCCGAGCACGTTGAGATTTCATTGGATCATGGTCCCCTCAAGATCCTGACCGACGAACACGAACGTGAGGTGGAGTTGGTTGCCCGGTTGGAGAGTGCGGATCCCGGTGAACCGACTCTGGCGGTAGCCCTGGAACTGGCCCATCTCTTGTGGATGCATATTGACAAGGAGAATAGCGTCGTGTTGCCGGAGGCTGGTGAACGGCTCATCAGGGCGGGTGTCGGTTCGCTCGAAGGATCGACGGAAGGGCCCGATGAGGTGGAGGTCCGGGAGGCGGTCGAGCCCCTGGTGATTCGCTGGATACCGTTGGAGGATGACGATCTCTACCGCGGGGACGGGTGCATGGCCTGTTCGGCATACGGCGACACATGCGGCGGAATTGAGAAGGAATGGTGGAACGCCTGGGAGTGGGAACAACACCTGTCCTACGAGGAGTAACGATGGCAATACTGTTCAAGGCCACACGTTCACTGGAAAACCAGATCGACGAGTATCTGGATACCGTCAGCCAGGGTCTCATCGTATTTGGTGAGGGGGTCAGGCACTATCTCGAACGCGATTCCATCCGCTTCGAGGAGCGGATCAAGGCAATCGAGCGCCTGGAGGGTATGGCAGACAGCCTGCGCAGATCGATTGAGGGCGGCCTCTACGGCCACAGCCTGATCCCCGAGCACCGTGGAGACGTTCTGCAGCTCTTGGAGAGCATCGACGATTTGATCGACATGGCCAAAGAGACTCTCAACCAATTTCTAGTGGAGCAGCCCTTCATTCCGAAGCCGCTCACCCGGCACTATACCGAATTGGCCCAGACATCAATCCAGGCAGGCGAGGCGGTCATCGTCGCCACCAGGGCTTTTTTCAAGAATTTGAGCGCGGTCAAGGACCATCTTCACAAGGTCTACTTCTTCGAGAAAGAGGCGGACGCCATCGGTAACCGGCTCAAACTGGCGGTCTTCCAATCGGACGAGTTGGAGCTTGCCCAGAAGATGCACCTCCGGTATTTTGCGCTCCACATCGACAACATCGCCGATGTGGCGGAAGAGGTCGCCGACAGGCTGACGATCTTTGCCATCAAGAGGACGCTTTGAGAGGAGCGGGCAGGGAACAGAGTTCAGGGTTCAGGATTCAGGGAGCATGTCTCAGGCCTCACTCAGGTATCGTGAATCGTGGATTGAGGAGTCGAAGTCTTTGGTTTCCTGTTACCTGCTACCTGCAACCCTCTCGGAACACTGAGGAATGACGTTATTCCTCTTTTCCAGCGGGTTGTTTCTGGGGTGGTCTCTGGGGGCCAACGATGCTGCCAACATCTTCGGGACTGCGGTCGGATCACGAATGCTCCGGTTCCGCACGGCGGCGATCATAGCGTCGTTCTTCGTCGTTGTCGGGGCCGTTGTCGGAGGCAGTGGAACCGCCGAAACCCTCGGCAGGCTGGGTGCGGTCAACGCTCTCGCCGGGTCTTTTACGGTAGCTCTGGCCGCCGGTGTGACGGTCTTCTGGATGACGAGGGCTTCCCTGCCTGTCTCCACGTCTCAGGCAATTGTCGGAGCGATCATCGGTTGGAATCTGTTCTCTGGATCATCGACAGACGGCGGTACCCTTGGCCAGATCGTTGCAACCTGGGTCATCTGCCCGATCATTGCCGGTCTCTTGGCTGCCGGGCTCTACCTTGGGCTCCGGTTTGTGCTCGTCAGGGCCCATGTACACCTCCTTCAGATCGACTGGTGGACGCGGGCCGGGCTGGTGCTGGTCGGTGCTTTCGGGGCCTACAGTCTGGGCGCCAACAACATCGCCAACGTCGTTGGAGTTTTTGTTCCCGCAGAGCCCTTCGGTGACCTTGAATTGTTCGGCCTGATCACGGTGAGCGGGACCCAGATCGTCTTCTTCCTTGGTGGGCTGGCCATAGCAGTCGGGATCTTCACCTATTCGAAAAAGGTCATGGACACAGTTGGAACCAGCCTGATAAGAATCTCTCCGGAGGCGGCGTTGGTTGTGGTTCTGGCCCAAGCCATCGTGCTCTTCGTTTTCGCGTCGGAAGGTCTGAGACAGTGGCTCATCGCTAGTGGTTTGCCGCCGATCCCCCTGGTTCCGGTCTCCAGTTCTCAGGCGGTGGTGGGTGCGGTGATCGGTATCGCTCTGGTTCGGGGTGCTCGGGAGCTTGATTGGAAAATGCTGGGTGGCATTGCCCTGGGGTGGGTGGCGACGCCGCTGATTGCCGCCTTGATCTCCCTGACCGCCCTCTTCATCGTACAGAACGTTTTCGACCAAACGGTGTGCCGACCGCAGGCGCCGCTGACGGTTTCAGTCCAATAGTCATAGTTTTGCGCTTTTTTTGGCTATTTTTCACTCCTCGTAGGGGTGCATTCAAATATTGCAAGTGCCTAAGCTGAAAGCTGATAGCTGACGGCTGATAACAATCCGGTGGGGCAGGTCGGTCGCTTTTTGGTTCCGGCTCCGCCGGATTCTCCACTTGACGAATCCGAGAATCATAATATCGTTGGGTAATGACTGACGAAACACCCATTTTTGACGAATTTACCGCGCGGATGTCGGACCCCTACTCCTGCGCCTTGATGCGTGACTACATCGCCCACTTTGCCAATCCCGTTCGCCTGAAATTGCTGTGTCGGCTGGTTCGTGGCGGACGGCTATGCGTCAACGAGTTGGTCGAGGTCACCGGAGAGAAGCAGTCCACCGTTTCGCAGCAGTTGAAACAGTTGCAGATGGCCCGTATGGTTCACCGCCAACGGGAGGGAAACCGCGTCTATTATTCGGTCTCAGACCAGGTAGTCGAGGAAACAATGCGCTTTTTCTCGAGCATTGCGGAGCGCGTTGACAAGTTTCAGGGTGGTCCGATGGGCTGGGAATGAGTTGGCAAGGCATATTCCTGATTCTCATCGGTCTCCTGGTTGGACTTGCGGCTTCGTTTACCGGTCTCGGTGGTGGGATCATCATGGTTCCCCTGCTGCTGGGCCTTGGCTATGAGGCCCAAAAAGCTGTGGGAACCTCGTTTCTCGCGATTTTGATCATCTCGATATCCGCTCTCGCTGCCCACGGGAAACTGGCTAACGTCGACTGGAAAGTGGGTCTATTGCTGGGCGTGGGGGGCATCGTCGGTGCTCAGATCGGCGCTCGCCTGGTTGAGAACATTTCGACCGCGGGTTTCCGCAGGGCCTTCGCAGTGCTGCTGGTTGGGGTTGGGGTGTATTTCTTTGCGAAGAGTTGAGTAAAAGCTAGGAAGCTGGGAAGCCAGGAGGCTGGGATGCGAGGCCCGGGCACGGCCCGCCGTGCCCCGACGCAGTGCCCGATTGCTGCCATCTGCCGCGGATGCTGTCGCGGTCTCGGACGCTGAGACGACCGACCATCATAGAATCCACGAGCGCCCTCTCCAGCGGGGCGTGCCGTCTTTGACTTTTTCCTACGTCCAGGGTCAAGATTCGACAAATTTTGCAATCAAAAGAACGAACAAGGAGCCAATAACCGCGACCAGGAACAGAACGGTTACCACTCTGTACGTGCGAAAGGTTCTTTTGGCCAGACGACTCGCGTAGTAATACTTGCGGCTGCTGAAGCGAATGAACTCAAAAAGCCCAGAAAAGAATTCCTTATCGAAGACCTCTTCATGCTTGCCGGTCAGGTCGCGCGTTTCCTTCTGGTAACGGAGAATGGCATAAAGCGCGACCGAGAGAGCCACCGCTGTTAGTCCTAAGAACAGCGCAATGAGCATCAAAATATGGCTAACGGTCAAGAGATCCATTGTTGAGGATTCTACCCCGACCTTCGGGACCGCTCGGACCCTACCGCCCCAAAATCTCCACCAACCGATCCATCAGGGCCATTTCGCCTGATGAAGCGGCAAGGCAAGCCTCGAAAGCGGCCGCTTCCCGCCACTGCTCGATCGCGTCGGAATCATACCGGCCGCTGGCCAGCAGCAGGCGGAGACCCGTCTGGGCGACGTCGCGGGCCGCAGTCATTGCGTGGAGCCGGGCGCAGACGGTGAAGAACTCCGCCTCGGGACTGGAATCCTTTGCGGCCTTGATGGAGAGCTGCACTGCCGTCTCGACCTCGGCGGCAAGGCGGGCCAGTTCGAACATCGCCCACTGCTCGCGGGGTAGTTTGGTGGTGTGGCTCAACATGAACAGTTCCGCCAGAGCCTGGGCGGCCAAGGCGGCGGCTTCACCGGTAGTTGAATCTCTGAGCTCCTGTGCCATGTCCCGGTAGAACTGGCCCTTGCTGCGCACGTTCATGCGCCAGCGGTGCGTGCCGATGATGCTCTGGAGGATTTCTGAAGTGCCCTCGTAGATCGTTGTGATTCGAACATCGCGCCGGATCTTCTCGACCTCGTATTCGTGGGTGTAGCCGTAGCCGCCGTGGGCCTGGATGGCAGCGTCGGCAGCCTCATTTCCGGCCTCGGTGGCGAAGAGTTTGGCGATGGCCCCTTCGACCTGCAGGCCTTCTTCGCCACCGTCGAGGCGCCGGGCGATCATCTCGCAATAGGCCCGCGCGGCCTCGAGCCGGACGACGTGCGGCACGATCAGTTTGTGGGTGAAACCCTGTTTCTTGAAGAGGATTTCTCCGAACTGCATTCGTTCGTGAGCGTATTGGATCGCTCTGTCGATGGCCTCTTCACCGGCACCGAGGCCGAATGCAGCGACCATCAAGCGGGTGAAACCGAAGACCGCATTGGCCTGGTTGAGGCCGTGGCCCTCTTCGAGTCCAATCAACTGGTCGGCTGGGACTTCGACGTCTTCGAAGATCACCTGGGTAGTGTTGGAGGCTCGAATACCGTGTTTGACCTCATGGCCGCCAACTGTCAGTCCCGAAGAAGAACGCTCAACGACGAAGAAGGAGGGGCCACCCGGCGTCTTGGCCAACACGGTATAGAGATCGGCGACGCCGCCGTTGGTGATGAACTGCTTGGTTCCGGTGATCCTGTAGGCGTCCACCGTTCCCTCTGTGTCGGTGATCGGTTCGGCGATGGTGGCAAGCGAAGCGACGTTGCTGCCGGCGGCCGGTTCGGTCACCGCGTAACCGACGATCATCCCTTCATCGGCGATGCGTCCCAACCAGCGCTGTTTCTGCTCATGAGTTCCCCCGACGATGATCGGGTCAACACCCAGGGCGATGGCAAGAAAAGCCGTGGCGACACCAAGGTCGATCCTGGCCATCTCCTCGGAGACCCTGAGCAGGTCACGGCCGCCACCTCCCAGGCCCCCAACATCTTCGGGGAGAAACAGGAGATGGAGTCCGACCTCCGGGCCGAGCAGTTCCTGCATCAACTCTGACGGAAAAACATCTTCTGCATCCAGGCGCATCCGGGTCTCGGCATCCAGCTTGCGTTCGGCCACGGTCTTGAGGGTTTGCAATACGAAGTCAAGGCTCTCGTCGTCGAGGCCCGCAGTCTGCTGTTCGAGGGTCATGCGTCACTCCCATCCCGGTGTGCCGGGGAGGGCATTATCCATGATTTTTGGAAGCACTGTCTGCTTTCGGCACATGATGCCACGCAGAAATTGCCACAAAGAAGCACAAAGAGGCACAAAGAGGCACAAAAACG
>JAUXDC010000199.1 GCA_030618605.1 Holophagae bacterium
CGCCGCGATGCGGATCTCCAACGTCCGTCTCGCGGAAGAAGCGGCCGAACGCCGCGTGCTGGAAAAGGAGGTAGCCCTGGGCCGCCGAATCCAGATGGCCCTCCTGCCGGACCGCCTTCCGGATACGGACGGTTGGGAGATCCACGCGGGCAACTTGCCTTCGAGGGGCGTTTCGGGAGACATCTACAAGGTCTTCGAACGTGACGACGGGGAGACCCTGGTGATTCTCGTCGCCGATGTCTCGGGCAAGGGCATTGCCGCAGCGCTGTTGACGGCCTCGCTGGAAGCGCTTTCGGCTGGACCGCTGGAGGAGGGAGTCCCGCTGGACGACTGCTGTCGGCGGGTTTCGCAGTTGCTCTACGAAAGAACCCCGCCGGAGAAATATTCCACCGCATTCATTGTCGAGGTTGAGTTGTCCAATGGACGGGTTCGCTATGTCAACGCCGGCCACAACCCGGGGCTGGTTCTCAGAGTTGGGGGAGAGTCTCAGTGGCTGGGATCCTGTGGTGTTCCATTGGGATTGTTGCCGGCGGCAGAATACACGGTCGGAGAGTTGGAGATGTCGCCGAGGGACGTCATGATGATTTACACCGATGGACTGACCGAAGCGACCAATCCTGACGGTGAAGAGTTCGAAGAGGCGCGTCTCAAGGCAAGCGCCCTGATGAGCCGGTTGAAGCCCCTGAAAGAAATGGCAGGGAACATCGAGGAAAATCTGGATCGATTCACTGAAGGCGAGCCGTATGCCGATGATCGGACCTTTGTGCTGGTACGTCGATGTGCCGGCATTGGCGGGTGCGGAGGTGAGGAATGAGTGGGAAGCGCGGGAATGACGACGCTCGCGTTTCGCGCTGTGCAGAGATCATCCCCGGTGTGGATTCGGGGGAGTTCGAGGGACTTCTGGAGCTGCGGATTCCAGGGTCGGTCGAAGAGGTTGCTCCGGCGGTCGAGCGGATCATGGTCCAGGTCCGGGGCATCGGGTGCGGCAAGGACCACGAATTCGAAATTGAGGTTGCCCTGCTCGAAGCTCTGGGAAACGCAGTCGAACACGGGTGTGGGGGTGATCCTTCCAAAGAGGTCGAGGTGTGGGTCGGGTGTCATGACGACTGCGGTCTCGTGGTCGTCGTTCGTGATCCAGGTCCCGGTTTCGACCCGGGGCTCTTGCAAAGTCCGGTTGAGGGTGAAAACCTTTTCAGAACCCACGGTCGAGGCGTCTGGCTGATCAACCAGTTGATGGATTCGGTCCAATACGCCAACGGCGGCACCGAGCTTCGAATGCACAAGAGGCCGAAGAGTGATGGTGATGCTTGATACTTGATACTTGATACTTGATACTTGGTACTTGAAAACGCAAAGCCTGCTGTTCGCGAATCATCAAGAAATAGCCACAACAAGGGAAGAAATGCACCTTGCTGGGTCTGGGTTCTGGAGCGCGGGGCAGAAACCGGCACGGCCGGACGGAGGGCGGTGGAATCAAGTGCGGGCAACACCCCGCATTGTGACCCCCGGGGATTGCATTCATCGGAGTATCCAGTATCAAGTATCCAGTATCAGGGCTCGACGGCGAGAATGTGTCGCCCAGCAAAGCCGTGACTGAGGTCGGCATGGGGCGCTTGCATTTCTTTTCCCCCGAGCCCCTCTCCCCCCGAACCAGCCTGGAGTTGGGCGGTTCGGCCGAGGACCTGGTCGAAGTGTCGACGGTCGCTGAAATGGCCGAGGCCCTGGAGTGGGCCACGAACGCCGGCCGGACGGTGTCGATACTTGGGGGCGGGTCGAACGTGGTGATTGCGGACGAGGGCGTGTCGGGCCTGGTCCTCGTGCCTGCCCTTCGCGGCATCGACATCGATCGTAGTGGTGACGGCGCCGTGGTGATCGCGGCGGCAGGCGAGGCATGGGACGACGTGGTTGCGGTAACGGTCACCGAGGGCCTGATGGGATTGGAGTGCCTGTCGGGGATTCCCGGGACCGTTGGGGCAACGCCGATCCAGAACGTCGGCGCCTACGGTGTGGAGGTTTCGGATGTCATCGAGTGGGTCGAGGTCTTCGATCGGGAGGCCGGGTATGTGACCCGGTTGGAGCCGGCGCGATGCTCATTCGGCTATCGCACCAGTTGCTTTCGGCAGTGCCCCAATCGATCGATCGTGACCCGGGTCGCGTTCAGGCTCCGGACCGACGGGCGGCCGGTGATTCGGTATGCGGAGTTGGAGCGGGCTGTGGGATCCGGTGGAACCCCACCCGATGCCGCGACGGTTCGTCAGGCGGTGATGGCCTTGCGGCGGGGCAAGGGCATGGTTCTGGAAACCGGCGCCCCCCGCAGTGTCGGCTCGTTCTTCGTCAACCCCATCGTTGATGCTCAGTGTTTGGCGGCAGTCGAGAAGGCAGCCGGTGATGGGAATGCAGTGCCCAGGTTTCCGGCCGGAGAATCTCTTTTCAAGATTCCGGCCGCCTGGTTGATCGAACACGCTGGTTTTGGCCGTGGATACCGCTGGGGCTCGGTCGGTGTTTCGGAACATCACGCCCTGGCGCTCGTACACCACGGTGGGGGACGGACCCGGGATCTGGTTGCCTTGGCGGTCGCGATCCGGGATGGGGTCGAACAACGGTTCGGTATTCGACTTCGGCCGGAACCGGTTTTCTGGGGTTTTGCCGGCGCCGATCCCTTGGATGGAGGACCGTGATGAGGTCAGTGACTCTTGGATTGGCGTTGGCGATTGTCTTGCCGCAGATCTGCGGGGCCGGTTCGCGGGTCTTGCAGACGGCCGGGGCCCCGGTGATCCGGGTCTATGAGGGGTCCACCGAGGTGCCTCAGGAAGAAATCCTTGCTTTTCTGCCCGGAGGTCGGGTTCTGGCGGTCGGTTCGGATTCGAAGAGCCTTCAGGGCACGGCTTGGAATCTCGATTCTGCCGTCACGCCGACGCTTCGAGAGGCCCAGAGAGATACCGGAGGCAATCAGTCTGTGCCGGTGGTCATCGGTGTGGCGCCGGACCTGTCATTGACCGAGGTCAGTACTGTTGTCGAGGCGCTGGGCGCCACGGTTTCCTGGCGGGATTCGTCGGGTGTGATTCCGAAGATTGGTCTCTTGATTCCGGCGCCCGATCTTCGAAGAGTGGTCGAAGGCCTGCTGGTTTTCGACGGTCGAGTAGTCTTCGCCGATGTCCAGCCCGGGGCCAGGCTCCAGAATGAGCGTTCTGCCCCGCTGTGCCAGGGGGGCGATTTCGTTCAGACTCCGCTTTTTAACCAAGGGCTGTTGGGGCAGGGTCAAATCATCGGTTTGATGGATACGGGCATCGACGCGGACAGTTGCTTTTTTGACGATCCCGACCACGGACTTCCCGCAGTCAACGGCGCGTCGGGCACTGCCATCGACGCTGGTCATCGGAAGATTCTCGCCGTCGATTTCTGGTGGAGCGAGGACTGGCCTGATCCAGGCGATTTCGACTGGGACTCCCAGGGGCACGGCACCCACACGGCCGGTTCCGCAGCGGGGGACACTGATTTTTGGGGTACGCATGAGGGCAACGACGGCATGGCGCCGGCGGCTCGGCTGGTAATTCAAGACGGGGGGTACGAGGTCGATACCTGTGCCGACTTACCGGGTCTGGGGTGTCCGGTGAGGCCGCTCGGGGCGATGTTGGAGCAGGCGTGGGCCCAGGGTGCGAGAATTCACAGCAATTCCTGGGGTGACGCGGAAGAAAGCTGGCCGCTCAATCGCTATACCGAGCCGACCGCAGATATCGATCGTTTCGTGTGGGAGCATCCTCAGATGGTGGTCGTCGCAGCCGCAGGGAATGCCGGTGGTCTGGGCGACAATACCGTGATCTCACCTTCGACCGGCAAGAACGTCGTGTCGGTCGGGGCCCTGTGGACCGTTGACCTCAATCCACTCTGCCCGGCGGAGTTCTCCTCGAGGGGATGGACGCATGACGGGCGCATCAAGCCCGATGTCATGGCGCCGGGTTCGGGCGTGATATCAGCCGAGACGGATTTCCTGGTGAATTCGCCGAACTGCGGGGTGCGCGCGGGGTCAGGCACCTCGATGGCCACACCGACCGTCGCCGGCCTTGCCGCCCTGATCCGCCAGTACTTCATGGAGGGGTTTGATGCTTTCGGCCGGCGGGATCAGGAGAGGGGCTTTGAGCCGAGCGCGGCCCTGGTCAAGTCGGTCCTGATCGCTTCAGCGGTTGACTTGACGACGTTGGGTTGCACCTCGATCGATCCCATTCCCTCCCGCGACCAAGGTTGGGGTCTGGTGCAGCTGGATCGGGCTCTCTGGTTCGAGGGTGAGAGACGCCGGATGTCGATCATCGACCGGCTCGATGCCTTTGATTCCGAGACGGACAGTGTTGCCGTGGTGGTCGATGTCAGGCGGCCGGCGAGTCTCAAAGTGGTCCTCAGCTGGACCGATGTCCCCTCGACCTCGACCGCCGATGTCAATCTGGTCAACGATTTGGATCTTGTCCTGGAGGGACCCGGCGGAGTTTTTCTGGGCAATGGACTCGTGGGAGGAGTGTCGGTCGCCGGTGGCCGGGCCGACCGTCTGAACAACGTCGAGGTTGTCACCCTCCCCGAGGTAGGCGCCGGCCAGTGGGTTGTTCGAATCCATCCCCACGCCATGACCTCCGGTCCGCAGGGGTTCGCGCTGGTCATCCTCGGTGGAGAGGGCGTGACCGTGCTGCCGGAGCCCAGGAAACCGGGCGGTGGCCGGTCGGGTTGATTCGAATAGGGTGGACACGGGGGTCCACCCCTACGGAATTGTTGGATGTACCGGAATGGTTGTAGGGGCTGACCCCCGTGTCCGCCCTCAGGGGATGCAGTTTCATACAATCCGAAACCTGCGTCGTCGAGAAGGCTACAATGCGGCTGTGACGATTCTGCATAAACCCGGTGGCGAAGGTGTTGTAGCGGGGCGCGGCGGGTGCCTTCGGGCGCTTGTTTCTGCTCCGGCTCTGGCGGTATTGGCGCCGTTGGCTGCCTTGTACCGGTTGTGGGCGCGGAGGAAGCGCGGGTCTGAGGTTGTCGTTGACTCCCATACCGAGGTCTTCGAGCGTCCGGAGGCAGGATGGACCAGGGTGGCGACGACTGTGGACGTCCCTCAGTCGGTCGATGGCGGCCATCTGGTTACCGCGTGTGTCGTTCGAATTGCCGAGGGCCTGGGCAGCGGCAATGAGGTCTTTTACCTGGTACACCGGGAGCCGGGGCGGGAGGAAACCATTGCGGTCCCCCTGGGTTCGACGATCAACGATCTTGCCGAGTGGCTGGTCTTGTCGTGCCGGCGGTCGATTCTGGATGGGAGGACTCTGGTGTGGCCGGTCCAGCCGCGCGGCCGTCACCTGGGCGAGGTCATCGATCCCGTCGCCTATGACCCCGAGGCCCCGGGAGAGCCGGAGAACCTGCTGCGAACAGCGCCGATCGCCTGGGCCCTGGTGCTCAGACGGCGCAGTGGTGCGGCCTCGACGGTCTTTGAGATGACGTTCATCGTGCCGGAAGATCACTCCGAAGACGTCACGGCGGCCGTATCCCGACTCGCTGGGCAGCTACAAGTCCACCACTTCCAAGTGCTCCGGATCGCCTCCAAGGATCGTCCGGGTAATCCGGCGAAAGCGGTCGGAGGCATCGGTCAGATGAAGAACGACCTGTCCGGCGCCGCCTCTGCCGGTTGGCGCCCCACGGAATCGCTGGACGACCGCATCGGTCACCGCCTCGGCAGAGTCGATCAGGCTGACCCCCGGTCCGGCGACCCTGGCGAGCGAGGGCCTCAGCAGTGGGTAGTGGGTGCATCCAAGAATGATCGTTTCAATCCCTGAATCCAAAAGCGGTCGGAGGTAGATCTCGGCGACCTGATCGGTGATCGGGTGATCGCCCCAGCCCTCTTCGGCCAATGGAACGAACAGGGGGCACGGGGCGGCCGTGACCGACACCTCCGGCGCCTGCCGGTGGAGGGAATCCTGGTATGCACGGGAACGAATGGTGCCTTCGGTGCCGATGACAGCAATCCTTCGGGCGCCGCTGGTCAGAGCCGCGCGGACCCCCGGTTCGATCACCCCGAGAACCGGGACCGGAGAAATCTTGGCCAGGGCAGGGAGGGCGTGAGCCGAAGCGGTGTTGCAGGCAACCACCAGCAGCCTGACATCGTGGTTGAAGAGATGGGCTGCGGCTTTGAGGGCGTATCGTCGGATGGTCGTTTCGGATTTCGAACCATAGGGGAGGCGGGCCGTGTCACCCAGGTAGAGATAGTCCTGACCCGGAAGTCTCTTCCGAAGGGCCGTCAGCACGGTCAATCCGCCGACGCCCGAGTCGAAGATGCCTATCGCTCCGCGCATTATCTGCCGATGAGGTCTTTGTTGAGGACCAGTGGCCGGGAGAGATCCAGATGCCCCGTCAGCGTCGCATTTTCTGTCCCGTCGAAAAGAATCTGGACCGCGACGACCTCGGTATTCAGCAAGATCGAGTTGACCAGGCCGTAGATCATCATCAATTCAGTTGCCGAACCCTCCAGAGGTTCCGGTGGACCGGTGAGGTCGAGATAGACCCGGCCGCTCGGCGTCACGAACAGGGTTCTCAACTCCGCAGGGTAGGGGAGGATGGGTTGGAGGGCGCCCCTCGGGCCGGCGAGCAACTCCCCAAACACCACACGGATGCGGGCCGTTGTTTCCTCCGGGAGGGGTACCGTTCGGATCTCCGGGTGAAGAAGTCCGTCGTCACCGGCAAAAAACAGAGTGATCCGCTGCTCGGGCGCCGGTGTTGCCGTTGGGGGAGGTTCGGCAAAAACGACATCCTCAATCGGCGCGACCTGAGTTGTTCCGGTGACGAGGAGCCATGCCAGAAGGGCCCCGATGGCCAAGCCGGCCAACAGGATGACAATAAGGCGACCTTTCATTGTCCGACCAGGAAGTCTCCGATACCCAGTGCGATGGCATCAGCGAGGGCCTGTTGGTGTTCCGGAGAGGCCAACTGTTCCCGTTCTTCGGCATTCGAGAGAAAACCGACCTCGACCAGGACAGCCGGCATCGTCGCACCGGTCAAGACTACGAACGGCGCCTGCTTGACGCCCCGGTCCTTGAGGCCCA
>JAUXDC010000143.1 GCA_030618605.1 Holophagae bacterium
GCGAATAGCTGAGAGCTATTTCCCAGCCTGCCACAGGGTGCGCATCAGGATCTTGAGATCCAGGGTGAAACTCCAGTTCTCGATGTAGTAGAGATCGTGGTTCACTCTCTGGCGAATCGAGGTATCGCCACGCAGCCCGTTTACCTGGGCCCATCCGGTCAGTCCGGCCCGGACCCGGTGACGGGTGTTGTACTCGGGATAGCGTGCCCTGAAACGCTCGACGAACTCAGGCTGTTCCGGCCGAGGACCGACCAGCGACATGTCGCCCCTTAAGACGTTGTAGAGCTGTGGCAGCTCGTCGAAATTGGTCCGCCTCAAGAAGTCCCCGATTGGGGTAACGCGATCATCGCCGGTCCGGGTCCAGGTGCGATCGTCTTCGGCGGTGATTCGCATCGATCTGAATTTGTAGAGCTTGAAGGAACGCCCATCCAACCCGGTCCTCACCTGCGAGAAGAAGACAGGGCCGCCGTCGATCCGCTTGATGCGCCATGCAACCCAGGGAAAAAAGGGCGCGACGACAAGCAGCAGGGCTGTTGAACCAACGATGTCAAATAGTCTCTTGACCACCTGATGCCAGCCTTGCAGGGGAATCCGGGTCAGATTGATCATCGGGATGCCGTCCAACTCCTCGACTCCCCCAGCTGCAACAAAAAAGTGAACCAAATCAGGTACAACCTTGATGACGACCAGAAGCTGGCCCGCCTTCCGTATCAACTGATTGGTTCGGTTGTGGGCAGCGTTGGGTAACGCAAGAATGACCTGGTCAACCTCATGATCCTGAACAACCCGCTCGAGTTCACCCGTCGAGCCCAAAACCGGAACGCCGTGAAAACCTTTTTCCTTCAGCCCCGGGTCATCATCGAGATAGCCGATAACCTTGAAACCGTACTCCCTGTGGGCCTGGAGTCCATCGACAACCTTCCGGCCAAGCTCGCCGGCGCCGACGACCAACACCGTCCGAAGGTTGCGGCCGGACCTCCGGATGCGCCCCAACACTCCCGAGATGATCCCCCTGAAAGAAACCACGAGCACAAAATTCGACAATCCGAAGAAGAGAAAAAAGACCCGGGAGTAGGTAAAGTCCGGCGGACGGTAAAAACTGGCGCCGGCGATCAACAAGGCCGTTGCAAAAAGGACCGCTGTCACCAGCCGAATCAGTTCATCGGTACGGGAACGAATACGCCGCCGCTGATAGAGCCCCTGAAAGTAGAAAACTGTCGGCCAGATGACCAGCGCCATGGGCACCAGAATCAGGTAGTGCTCCCAATCGGGCACTCCCTTGGTGATGGCGACGATCTCCAGATGAAAACGCAACCAATAGGCCACCGGCACCGTCAGGAGGGTGGCAATAATGTCCCCCATCAGGTGAAGGGTTATCTGGATTTGGCGGCGTCGCTCAATCATCGTCCATCCAACGTAAATCCCATACGGTCCATTAGAAAGCGGAAACGTAAGAGGAACTGCTCACGGGAGAAGGCTTGCGCCCGCCGATTCAACTGGTCGATATCCCACTCCCGACCGAGCACCCGCCCGGTCGCCGCGGCCAGGGCCTCAACCGTCGGAGAATCCGCCAACTCGCCTTCCCGTCCCACTCGAACCGTGTCGGCAGTCCCGCTGGCCTCCAGTCCCGCGACCGGTGTTCCGCAGGCCAATGCTTCGACCGTGACCATGCCGAAATCTTCGACGTTGGGCACCAGCAAGGCGGCTGCCGATCGGTAGGCGTCCCGAAGTTGTTCGCGAGAAACTCGGCCGAGGAACTGAACGTCGGGACCGGCCAGTCGATCCAGCCGGCGCTGCATTGGACCGGTGCCGATGATGTCAATCTTCTTGCCGAGTTTTCGAGCCACTTTGATCGCGACCTCCACCCTCTTGTACGGAACCAAGGCCCCGACCGTCAGTAGCCGATCGTTCTTTCCTCCTCCAGGCGTAAAAAACTCGGTATCGACCGGCGGAGGGATGACCTCGGCTTCACGGTTCCAGTAGTGCTGTATCCGCCAGCGAACCAGGCGGGAGTTGGCCACCAGACGATCGACCCTCGCCGCGGAAACCATGTCCCACTGGCGGAGATTGGCCAGCACCCCCTGTACCACCGGCAGCACGGGACGGGGAACCTGTTCGAGGTAGATGCCCCGCTGATCCCACGCATACCGGACGGGTGTATGAATATAACTGAGATGGAAGGCGCCGGGAGGCGGAATCACCCCTTTTGCAACACAGTGTGAGGTCGAAATCACCAGATCAATACCGGGAAACGTGAAGCTCTCAATCGCAGAAGGCATGAACGGCAGAAGATAGCGCCATTTCTTGCCGCCAAACGATACCGCCTGCAACCACGAGGTCTTGATCTCCCGCCGTTCCAGATCTGGGATCGTTGACCCCTTTCGATGCACCAGGGTGTAGATCGGCGCCTTGGGAAACAGGGCGGCAATTTCGGCGAGCACCCACTCGCCGCCTCGCATTCCGGTCAGCCAGTCATGTACCAGCACAACCCTCACCATGACCTCCCTCGTCCCGACCTGGCCGCCATCTCCGGAGAAACCGGCGTGGCCAATGCTTTTCGATACACTGCCATGGTACCGTCAACCGTCTTCTCCCAGCTCATTTTTCCTGCACGAACCTTACCCGACTCGATCATTCGCCGCCGAAGCGGATCGTCAATCAGCACCCGTTCGACCGCACGAGCAACTTCCTGGACGTCCAAGGGGTTGACCAGACGGGCTACGCCCTCCCCGAGTTCCTGCATCGCACCTACGTTTGAGGTAATTACCGGCAGCCCGACCTGCATGCCCTCGAGAATCGGGAGGCCAAACCCTTCATACAGGGCAATGTGAAGCAGGACCGCCGACAGATGGTAGAGCCTGGCCAGGTCGGCGCTGCCGACCCTCCCGACGAAGCGGATGCGGTCACCAATGCCCAGCCCTGCCGCTTTGCGCGCCAGGCGACCATCCGGCTTGACTCCTCCGGCAAAAACCAGCTGTCCAGGGAGCCCGTGTGTTCTGACGCCGAGGTGGTACGCCCTCAAAACCGTGTCCAGGTTCTTGTGGGGCTTATCATTAGCAACCACCAGAATCAGGGGCGAACGAAGACCCATTCGCTCCTTGATCTCTTCGAGTTCCTCCACCGGGGGACGCCGTTCCAGGTTGGGATCGACGCCGTTGGGAACAACGTCGACCTTGGTCCTATCGGCGCCGAAAACCTTGACAAGATCACCGCGGGAACTGAGCGAGCCCGTAATCACCCGCCTGGCTCTGCTCAAAGTGGAACCCATCACAAACCGAAGATAGGTCAAAGCCAAATGGGTCCTTCGTTGAGGCGGGTAGTAAAGCTGTATGACATCGTGAATCGTTGCCACGACCGGCCGCCTCAGGGCAAACGGGACGACATAGTGCGGCACGTGAATAATGTCAATCTTCTCACGCCAGAAAGCGGCCGGAACCCGATAGTGCTCGGCAACCGAGTACTCGCGAACGGAAACCGAAAGGACCTTGGCATCCGGCGCCAGACCGGCAACGCGGTCTTCATGGCCCGCCCGCACCAAGACCGTCAGATCAACCTCCGGCTTTGCGGCAAAACCCCGAAGGAGGCTACTGATGTAGGTGCCGATGCCGTAGTCGGTCAGTTTTCGGGCGTCCATCCCGACAGACAGGGTTTCCGATTCCATGCCCGCCATCTTACAACCCCGTCAGACAATTCGCGACTGATACCGGGTGAGGCTCAGGGGTAGGGACTCGATACTCGATACTCGAAAGCCCGATCTTGGCACCATCCAACCACCACGATACCGCCTCGACGACGGATCCGTTTGCGTTGCGCTGACGAACCCAAGCCGAAACCCGCAGTCCACCCTTTTGGACTTATGAAATCCAGTATCCAGTATCAAGTTTCCAGTTTCCAGTTTCCAATTTCAGCGGGAATACACCAGGTGGATCCTGTCGGGGTGTATGAAATCCTGATCATCCAGACGGCGTCCCATGGCGATGATGCCTTCGATGGGACCGCGGAACTGACCTCGCCCGATCAAAACATATTCATGAACCGGCGAGTACATCTCAGCGCCCTTCGCGTCGGAATCGATGGTCTCGTCTGTCTCATACCCTTCCAGCACTACCCCTTCCGGCAGCTCGGTTTCGACGACCTCTCGGATCGCGACACCGTCCGAATGAGAGAAACACTTGAACTCAAAACTGAATTCTCCATGGTCGATCGGCTGGACACTCTCGACCCTGATATCGACCAGCGTCACGGCCTCCATGGCCTCGCCCAACTGACCGGAAAAACCTGATGGGACCACAAAATGAGTCGATCCATGAGCCCTGGAAATAAGGCTTCCAAAGAATCCGTCAATCTTGATGTTTTCCCTGGCAGTCGAATAGACCCGCTGCTCGCTGGAGGCAAGACGGAATCCCTCGATGAAGGCCTTGACCTCGTCGGCCGAACCGTGCATTTCCAGGTGGACAAAGGTCTCGTTATTCATCACAACCTCCTCAGAATCAGTAATAAAGAAAGGACACGAGGACGAAAACCGGAATCAGAAACAGCATCGACCAACGGAACAGATAGCCGAAGAAACTCGGCATCTCGATGCCGCTTTCCTCGGCAATCGACTTGACCATGAAATTTGGGGCGTTACCGATGTAGGTCATTGCACCCATGAACACGGCGCCGGTAGAAATTGCCGTCAAGAAGATCTCATGCTCCGCAATAATCCGATGGATGACCTCAGGCTCCGGAATACCGGGGAACAGCATGCCCTCGGCCGTGGTCAGAAAGGTCAAGTAGGTCGGGGCGTTGTCCAAGAAGGACGACAATGCACCGGTCACCCAGAAGAAATGCCAGGGCTCGGTCACCGCCCTGACCAGCCCCGCCAGCGCGCCGTGCTCGCCGGCCTTGAGAATGGCGAGGGCCGGAATGATTGTCATGAAAATACCGGCGAAGAGGTAGGCAACCTCAAGAATCGGAAACCAGCTGAACCCATTGGCCACGCGGATCTGTTTTTTTGTGGTCCACATCGACAGCAGACCCATGATGATCAACAAACCGTCCCTGACCAGATTCTGTATATGCTGGTGCACACCGAAGATCGTCACCTCACCCGCCTGCCATGTGCCGCTGAGGATCACACCGCCGAGGATGCCTCCGAGAAACAGGAGATTGTGCAGGCCCTCGACACCCAGGCGGCCTTCACTCTCATCGATCTGCCGGCCGGCCTCGGTCTCCCGTCGCCAGTACATCAGGTCCAAGAAGAAATAGGTCACCAGAAGAATGCCCGACACCAGGCTCATTGGCCCAATCAGACTGAGCGTCCAGAAGAAGGGAACTCCGTGCAAAAAACCCAGAAACAGCGGCGGGTCACCCAGGGGCGTCAGCGACCCACCGATGTTGGCCACCAGGAAAATGAAGAAGACCACCGTATGAACCTTGTTGGCTCGACGCGCGTTGGCCCTGAGAATCGGCCGGATCAGCAGCATGGCGGCGCCGGTGGTCCCCACCCACGACGCGATCACTGTGCCGATCAGCAGGAGCAGAGTATTGACCATCGGCGTCCCGGCCAGAGAACCTTTGATCCGGATGCCGCCCGCAACCGTGAACAGCGCCCACAACAGGATAATGAACGGGATGTAGTCGATCACATAGATATGCATGATCTCGTGCATCGCCTGGTGACCGTATGCCCAGAGGAAGGGCACGGCAAATACGACCGCCCACAGAGCGGAAATCTTCGGAAAATGCTTGTGCCAGAAGTGTGGCGCCACCAGCGGGAAGACCGCAATCGACAGCAGAATCCCGACAAATGGAATGATTGACCACAGGGGCAGTACCGCTCCGAGGTCCAATCCGCCGTGGTCACCCACTGCCTCATGATCGTGACCGGTGACCGTTTCAGTCACGACACCGGGATCTGGGCCATGCTCTTGCTGGGCTCCGACGGCCGAAACCATTGACAACCCAGTCATCACCATCAAAAACACGACAATAATGCCGCGCTGCCTCAATGCCATGACGCCTCCTTACCATCCCTTCAGACGGCGGCGATACCTTAACACTGATAGCATGTCAGAGGGGGGCCAATATGCGAAAACAGAAATATTTTCTGGCCGGAGAATGGCGATCAGATGGGGATATTTCCGAGATCTGCTCCCCATTCGACGGCACTCTCGTGGCCGAGGTCTCCCGGGGTGGGCCCGAGGCGCTCGAGAATGCCGCCGCCGCCGCTGACCGAGCCTCCCGCAGGATGGCCCGTTTGAGCCCTGCAGATCGGGGTGACATCCTCAGACGGACCGCTGCGTTGATCGCTGAACAGAAGGAGCAGTTGGCCGTTGCCATCTCCGAGGAAGCCGGGAAACCGATCAGCCTGGCACGGGCGGAAACCGAACGCTCAATCGACACCTTCACCGAGGCCGCATCGGTTGCCTCCCATCCCGAAGTCACTGCCCAGGACCTCGGCGGCTATCACTCGGCCGCAGACCGTCTCGCTCTAGTTCGACGATTTCCTATCGGCCCGGTCCTGGCGATCACGCCCTTCAACTTCCCCCTGAATCTCGTGGCCCATAAGCTGGCCCCGGCCGTTGCCGCGGGGTGCCCGGTTGTCCTCAAACCCGCATCGCAAACGCCCGGTCCTGCGTTGTTGCTCGCGGACATCCTTCACCAGGCAGGACTTCCATCTGGAGGCCTTTCGGTCATCCCCTCCCGAGGTGCAGACGCCCAGGTTCTCGTGGAGGACAAGCGTTTCGGCCTCCTGACTTTCACCGGTTCAATGGATGTCGGTTGGAAGCTCAAACGACTGGCCTCAAAACGGAGGGTGGCCCTGGAGCTTGGCGGCAACGCTGCCGTCATCGTCGATCACGACACCCCCGACCTTGAAAAGGTGGCGGCCCGGATTGCCGGCGCCGCATTCGGCTTTGCAGGCCAGAGCTGTATTTCAGTACAGCGGATCATCGTCCACGAGGCCATCTACCTTCAGCTCAGGCGGTTCTTGAAACAAGCGGCCGAAGATCTGGCCACCGGAGACCCCGCCCACGAATCAGCCGTCTGCGGACCACTGATCGACCAGGCCAATGCCGACAGAGTCGAGGACTGGATCAACGAGGCTGCCCAGGCCGGCGGACGAATTGTCTGCGGCGGCCGGAGATCGGACTTGGTCATCTCGCCGACCCTGCTCGAGGAGGTTCCGCACGACCAACCGGTTGTCTCCGACGAGGTCTTCGGCCCTGTCGCCGTGCTGGATGCCTTCGAGGATTTCTCCCAGGCTCTCAATATGGTCAACGACTCCCGTTACGGCCTCCAGGCCGGCATCTTCACCTCCGACATCGCCAAGATCCAAATGGCATGGGAGACGATTGAAGCCGGCGGGATTATCCAGGGTGATGTCCCGACCTGGCGTTCCGATCCCATGCCCTACGGCGGCGTCAAGGACTCAGGAACCGGCCGCGAGGGACCGCTCTACACCTACAGAACAATGACCGAAGAACGGCTGTTGGTGTTGAAACGCTAATTTTCGTAAATATCTAGAGCTACCCTGCTTGGATCGTCCGGGTCGTATTTGATCGGGAGCATCTCACCCGGTTGAATCCGGGGAATCCAGAGGATCGAGATTAAGCCTTTGGTCTCAGCCTCGTAGGGCTCAATCCCTTCCGCATGAATCTCGAGAAGAAACCCCACCACCGGGTTGTTGTTGATCCGAACCCCGGTTTCCCAGATCTTGAGAACTTTGCCTGATGCCGGGAGACCATTCGCCCGAACATCTCCGGCGATATCCTCGCCGGAAAACGAATCGACCATCGAGGAGATGCAACCGACCGAGAGACAACCGGCTACCATCACAACGACCAGAGTCACCCTGCAAAGAGTCATCGTTATTCCTCCAACCCACAGGCCCAGCGGAGTCATTTATCCCGTTTTGTGCCTCTTCGAGCATCTTGCAACTGTTTCATAAATTTAGCAAACTTCATCCTTCCTCCTTCAGCCTTCATCCTTCCTCTTCCCACAACTCAAGGATTCTCATGGATAATAGACACATGGCAAATCAGGATCACCTTGCACACCTCCGATCGGGCGACTGGAATGCCTGGCGGCAGGCACACCCAACTCTTGCACCCGATCTGATCGACGCGGACTTGTCCGGAACCGACCTCCGCGGCCTGAACTTCGAAAAGGCCCATCTGAGAGGTGCCAATTTCTCGGGAGCCCAATTGGACGGCGCCAATCTGTGTCGGGCTTCGCTTGAAGGAGCACGGTTTGAAGGAGCCTCCCTGGCGGGTACGATCCTCGACCACGTACACCTGGATTTCCTGGACCTTTCCGGCGTCCTGATGCTTGGGGCTTCCTTGGTAGGAGCCTCCTTCCGAGGCGTTGTCCTTTCAGAGGCCGATTTATCCAATGCCAATCTGGACAGGGCCCAATTGGAGAGCGCCATTCTCGATGGCGCAAACCTCTCAGGGGCCAGCATGTTCGGCGCCTCGCTTCGGGGCGCTCGTTTTGACAAGACGACGATGAGGCGCATCAAGGCCGGTTCCTCGGTGCTCGAAGGGGTTGAACTCATCAACCTCGACCTCGAAGGAGCGGTCTTTACAAATGCCCAGGCCGACACCACCCAATTTAAGGGATCCAACCTCGAAGGTGCTGATTTCCGGGGCGCAGCACTCCGAAATGCCAACTTCCACCTGGCTAATCTCACCAAGGCCAATCTCGACCAGGCTCAATGTGAGGGCGCCAGCTTCTCGCATGCCGACCTCTCTGATGCCTCTCTGGTTGAGACCAACCTTATTCAGGCAGACCTGCGACACTCAACTCTGTTACATACCCAGTTGGAACGATGCGCTCTGTCCGGAGCAATACTCACGGAGGTTGACTTCCGATCACCCAGAATCAGCGGTCTCTCTTTTGGTGGCGCAGATCTCCGAAAGGCGGTCTTCTCCAAGTGTCAACTTCGAGGATTGAACTTCAAAGAGGCAAAATTGGAAGACGCCGACTTCCGCAACGCCAATCTGGAAGGAGCGGTTTTCCGCGGAGCAAACCTCAGCGGGGCAAACTTCAGACACGCCAATCTCAAACAGGCGGACCTTTCGGAGGTTCAGGCCGGGGGCGCCGACCTCTCCGGAACCAATCTAATTCTGGCCAAGGCCCAGGATGCGGCAATGGTCGGCGCCGACTTCCGTTTCACCGACGCCGTCGGCATCGACCTGGACCGGTCGGACATCCGGTGGGCCGACCTGCGGAACGCCGATTTCACCAAGGCCTCGATGATCTCGACCCGGCTGTGGGGCGCCAAGATCCGAAAAACATCCCTTCCGGGCAACATGGGACACTGGAAGATCCTCCTGAAGATCAGTGGAATGCTGTCAGTCTTTTCGACCAAGACCGAAAAACGCAAGGCCGCCAAGGACCAGCG
>JAUXDC010000389.1 GCA_030618605.1 Holophagae bacterium
GCCATCGGACTGAGCACAATACCGACACCGATCAACAGAACCATCCTATCCTCGGCCATGGCCTCGAATGCTGCCTTGATGCCCAGAGTCAGGGGAAACCAAATGGCGGCCAGCAAGCCCAAGAGCACAACGAGAGCAACCAGGGAAAGGCGGCAGTAGCGCCACCACGCACCCAGACCCAACCCAAGAATGCGCGAGACCCTGGACGAGCCTTCAGGATCCCAAACCGATACCCGGGCGACTCCGGCGTGCCATAAGACGGTCCAACCCCACGACAAGACAACCGCCAGAACCAGACCAACGACCAATGTGTCGGCGATATCACGCACCAGTTCCGTCATCAGGATGGCGCCATCGCCGGTTGGGAGATTGAAGCCCTCGGGCACGTGTCCAAAAGCGTCGGCAACTGCCCGGTTCCACACGACCGATACCGGCACAAATACGGCCATCCCCATCAACCACACAACCAACACCAGGGCCCACATCCGGGCTGCCGTACGCACACCCCAAACGATCGACGGTCGTTGCTTTCGGTGCTTCATCGTCAACTCCACGGCTGCACGGCGAAGGCCATCAACCTCATGGCGGCCGTCGCCCACCAGAAATGGTTCGAGGCCACAGTGAAATTGGGTTGATCCCGCCAATAATTGTTTCTTCTCTCACCCTCGAGAGCCCAGACACCCTCTGGGTCTATGACCACCGAGACCAGCCGCTCTGAATTTGAAAATTCAAAACGAACCCATCGATCCTGTCCGTCCCATAATCGCCGTTCTTCACGACCCTCGTCAAAGAGGAACAGCACTTCGACGGGACCCTGAAAATCCCCACGCCGCATGATATCCGCATGGATGTCCCAGGCCTCAGGCTCTCCGACAATGTCGTTGATACCGGCGCCATTTTCTTCGCCGACCGGTTCCACCCACCGGCCCCCGTCCCACGTCATGCCCTCAGCCGGTGTCGTCTCACGATGAACTACATCTTCAACGGCCCAGTCGACAATGGCATCCCCCTCGAGGGCCTGTTCAAAGAACCAACTGAGATCTTCACCGGCACTCTCGCTGATCGCCGCGCGGAAATCGTCTCCAGTCGGATGACGGAAGCGCCAGACGTCAACATACGATCGCATGGCCCGTGCAAAGACGTCTGGACCCAGAAGACCTTCCAGGGTTTTCAACGCGAGAGCGGTCTTCTTGTAACTGGCAGTCCCGTAGTCCCGTCGGGTTCTGAATTTCCATGCCTCCCGGTCAACTCGCAGGGGGGATGAACGAAGTGCCCACGACAGACGTTTGGTGGTCCAGGACCCCGAAATTCGAATCTCCGGCACGAGCCGGTCGTTGGAGATGGCCTCCATACACGAGGTGTCCGCATAGGTGTTGAGACCCTCGTCCAGCCAGGCTTGCTCGAACTCGTTCGAGGCCAGCATGCCCTGGAAGTACTGGTGGCCGAACTCGTGAACCGTAACGCCTTCGTTGATCGCGAGCCAGGACACCGGTGGATACTCCAATAGTTTGGTTGCACCGGTCGTAATGAAGGTCGGGTACTCCATGCCGGCGGCCTCTTCCGCGCCCGGCGGCGGCGAGACGAGGGTCAACTGGGGGTAAGGGTAGGCGCCGTAGAACAAGCCGTACCAGGCCATGCCGAGCCGGGCGCCTCGCAGCATCCGATCCGCTAAATCCATTTGGGTTTGGGGCACAAGAAGACGCAGGTGAACCGGCGGCAGTTCCAGTTCGGCGCCACTGAGCCCAAGGAGGGACTGTGCCCGTTCCAGCCACGGCGCCGGAACGTCACGGCCGGGGTCAAAATCGCTCTCGATCACCGCCATCAGATCGGCCGGCGCCGCACACCACACGAAATCATGCACACGATCCGCGGTGAATGTCAGCGTACGCTGACGGGCCATTCCTTCAGCCACCGTTCTTGCATCCATCTGAACTCCGGTGGCGCCAACGACAAAATTCTCCGGGACGGTCAGCTGGACTCGATAGCGCCCGAAGTTCGAATAGAACTCGGTTGAGGGATGAAATTGGTGACAGTTCCACCCCGCCTCCACTCGCCCACCGTGTCCCGCCGCTTCATAGACCCCCAACTTGGGAAACCACTGGCCGATCAAGTGAAAATCACCGGCCCATCCCGTTCGCGCGATGACCCTCGGCAGTTGTGCTTCGAAGGCGAGTTCGACGGTCACGGAGGCACCCGGCTCGACCGAACGCTCCAACAGAACCCGGGCAACGGTGAAATCCTCCGGGTTTCCGTCGTCGGGACGTTCGAAGGTCAAATTCGGCAGCAGATCGGTACCCTCTTCCGACCGGAGGGAGACAACCCGGGTCCATCCCCACTCGCGATCTATTTCACGTCCCCCGCGAAGCGTGCCGTCACCCATGCCCCGCATAAACGTCGTGCGGTCACTCGCAAAGGCGTTGAGGTAGAGGTGAAACCAGAGTTCGGCAGTCGGCGCACCGCCCATATTGGTCCAACGGATTCTCTCGGAGCCCTGGAGCCGGTGCGTCTGGGGATCCAACTCAACCGTAATCTCGTAGTCCACCGGGAACTCATACGCCGCCCCTGCGCAGGCAATCAAGACACCGAGAAGAAAGAAAAACG
>JAUXDC010000254.1 GCA_030618605.1 Holophagae bacterium
TCGATTATCCGGGAGAGATGCTGTCCCAGGTGGTCGTGGTGTCTCCCGGACTCCCCCTGTTCAATAAAGAACGTCAACTCCTCAAGGAATACTTCGAAGAAACCTACGGCCACGGTTTCTCTTACGCATTCTTAGTCCCGGGAATGACCAGGGTCGTTCAGGCGGCGGGCCGGTTGATTCGCTCGGAGTCCGACCGCGGCGTCATTGTATTGATCGGCCGACGATTCCAGGACGGCCGCCATGCCCGTTTTCTTCCCAAGGCCTGGATCGACGATGACCCCACCTCGCTGCTCCACGAGGATCCCGAATTCTCGATCCGGAGGTTCTTTGACCAGTAGCAATTCGTCGGACGAATTGCATGATGAGAGAGGAACAAATTGCATGGGGAAGCAGTTCTCACCGCCTGCATGTAAAATCAAAAGATGCGATTACTTCTGCTGACCGCGATGCTTATCAGCCCTGCATTGGCAATTGTCAACGCTTTGATACAGGGACGAGCGCTCAAGCAGTTCCTTGAAACAACTCCCGAATTGGCTTCGTCCCTGGACCTCGAGAATTTTAAGAGAATTGCCGGCCGCCAGATGTGGGCCGCCTTGGCTCAGGGTGTCCTGCTGCTGATCGCACCCGCATGTTTTTTCTGGGGTCTGATGATCGATAGCCTGACGCCAGGTGATTTTGTCTGGATCCTCTTGCCGAGCGTCATAGTGATCCTGGTCGCCCGGTCTTTCCGTACCCTCGAACTCAAGGCATGGGCAATTCCTGCCGCAAACCAGCACCTGACCAACGAGAGAGATCGCGTCGTCAAAGTCTGGCGAACCAAACCGCTGCCAGACTGGTGAAACCAATTTGCCGCTGGTTCCTATTCAGCACCGAAAAGCCAGGCAGAACCTCAAGGCGCCACAATGCTCAGCGTCTGACACCCCGAGATCCCGGACAACTCATCCCTGAGAGCGACCGCGACTTTCTGGAGGCTCTCGTCAAGCAGGAGTCGAAAAGACGAAGCAATTTTGCTCCCATCCTTGAACCTCTCGGCCGGGACGGACACTGGCAACAGAAAGACCGATGGGGGTTTGACCTCACCATCAGATTCCATAAGAACGACCGCAACGCTCAACCGAGCCGTTCGCTGGTCTCCGTCCTCCGAAAATCTGATGCTCCCGGTCGGGAGGATCAAACGGAAAGTCTGCACAACCTTGCCGTCATCTCGCTTTTCGCTCTTTCCGGCCTGGACCTCGAAGCCAAGGGGGTTTTCGCCCTGAGCCAAAAGCATCTCGGCGGCAGCGAAGTCCGCCAGGCGATGGTGGACGGTTTCCGCCGGGACCCTGTCGGCCGAGTGGATCACAAGCCCCTTTCGCTTGACGCCGATGGTCACATCGTGCAGTCCTCCGTCCAGACCCCCGGGAGGGTTGTAGCCCAACCAGTAGGTCCCACCGATGATGGCGCCGAGGAGGTCGAAGAACTCATCAACATCCCTGGACCCCGAAAGAGATGCACCCCCCGTGGCCGATGCAAGGAACCGTCCTCCCTCCACAAGATTCTGTGCCCGGGCGCCATCCTGTCGGAAAGTCATGTTGCGTTGGTCACCAAGAGGAAACGGGGTCACCCCGGTGTTCCAGCCCTTGGTGATCTCATTTTCTTGAGCGTAACGATTACGGTCGGAGGCATCGAGAACATGAACAGTGGCACCCATCCCCTGGCACATCCGAGCGATCGCCTCGAATTGTTGGGAAAGCTCGTTCTCGCTGGCCCAGATTTCCGGATGCTCGATGTTGACTTTCGAGGAGTACCTTTGAAAAACCTCGAAGAAGGTTCCGTAGCTATCGATTCCCGGCTTGATGAAAAGATCTTCCCCGATCCACACGACGTCACGCCGTCCCGTCGTACCGGAGGTTCCACGGACGATGCTCTCCAGATCGACCAGAGCTGAAAAAATCCGGTTGAACTCCAAATCCCTCATTTGGTTGATCTGCCCGAGATACCCGTCCGCCTGCATTGTGCCCAACCCATCCTCGATCCCGAGACTGGAGGAGGAAGCGCCAGGAGTATAGACGCCAGACTGTACCGTGTGGGCATTGGACATCGACCGATTGAACACTCTCTTTTGCCCTCGCAGCGTATCGCCCATGAACTCGACAGCATTGACGGCCTCCAGGGCGCCCTTGACCTTTTTCAGATCATCGGTAAATGGTTGAACGACCTCGATGCCACCCCCAGCCAACGCCACCATGACCAGAGTGTCCGGCGATAGCCGGCTGTCGAGGAAGGTCTCCAAGCCTTTGAGCGTACGCTTTCGAGCCTTCTTCTCAAGGCTGACACGGTCGAAGACCAGAATCATTCGGTGTGGGGAAAATTGCTGAATGATTCCGGAAGAGGCGGCCCCCAAGGCTGGACCCTCCGAATGTGCCTCTTCGGAAAAAAAGGTCAGGTCTACGACCTCTCCATCCTGGTAAATCTCGAAATCTTCGGCTTTGAGTCCCCTGACCGGCTCCCCGATCGAATCGACCACACTGACCAGCAGGTCAACGACCTCGACTCGAATTTCGTCCTGAAACACAGCCTTGGCTTCGGGTGATTCCTGGGCCCCGACAACGTTTACGGCGAAGGCCGATGCGAGGAGCGTCCCAACCACGGCGAGACTGTCGAGCGAAAAACGACGCATGGCGTACCTCCATTCATCATACGCAATCGACATCGGACGGTTTGAATGAAACCTAAACTGAGCGATTCTCATCGGCGACCTGCGCCAAGTCCTTGGACCCTGGTTTGCCCACGCTGGTCGCTTCGCTCCCCCACGGTTCCACCGTGGTAGCCCTTCGGTCTGGCGTCGGTTCCTACTTTCAAAAAGCCTCGACAGACAAACAGGTATGCCTGCGTATTTTTCAAGCACCAGAGCCTCAAGGACTTGACGCATCTCATCCACCAGAATCGCTCAGGTTAGGTGAACCTACTCCAGTGTCCCCCCGCCCTTTTCTCGGCGCAGCTTCTGTCCGAGAGCCTCCATCGCCGCATGTCTGTAGAGATCGGACAAGGTCGGATAGTTATAGAGGCTTTCGGCGATCACAGTTGCCGTGGCGCCGGTCTGAAGGAATGCCTGACCGACATGAATCAACTCAGAAGCGGTTGTACCGATCACGTGGGCGCCGAGGATCCGCATACTGTCAGCATCGAAGAGCAGCTTGAGCATGCCCCCACTGTCTCCGATGATCTGAGCCCTTGGGTTCAGCGCATACAAGCCGCGCCCGATGATGACGTCGTGGCCTTTCTCCGCGAGGGTCTCTTCGGTCTCACCGATATAGCTGACTTCCGGGATCGAGTAAATGGCGAACGGTAGCACCTCGGTCTGCTTCTGGAGACCCGGCAAGTCGAAGGCATGACGGATCGCCCTGCGTCCCTGCTCCATCGAGGTCGAAGCCAACGCCGGATGGCCTATCACGTCACCAACCGCATAGATGTGGGGCAGGGATGTCTGGTAGTGTTTGTTGACCTCCAGTAAGCCCCTATCATTCGGCTCAATCCCAATATCTTCGAGACCCAGGTCACTTGTATTTCCGTCCCTCCCGACACTGTACAGAAGGACATCCGCCTCAAGCACCGTTCCACTCTTGGTTCGGCATCGAATAATTGGCGGACTGCCCGCCACTTTTTCGATCGAATCGTAAAACTCATCGTGCGAAATCATCATCCCCAATCGCCGCATCTCTCGTTGCAGCCGACCGACAATCTCCCGATCGAGGTAGGGCAACAGACGACTTCTGGTATCCATCAGGGTGACGTCCAACCCCAGTGCCGTGAAGATACATGCGTACTCGATGCCGATCACACCCGCGCCAAGAACCAACATTGACCTCGGCATTCGGGGCAGATTGAGGATCGTATCGGAGTCAAAGACACACTCACCATCAAAGGGCACGTCGTCAGGATGGTTCGGCGAGGTTCCTGTTGCGATGACGATGGTCTCGCCCCTGAGCACCATGCGGGTCTGGCCACCAGCGCCGGTTACTGCCACGTGGTTCTTATCAAGAAAACGGCCGGTTCCATGGAAAATATCAATCTCATTCCGCGCCAGGGCACGATTGATCAATTCCAACTCCCGCTGGACCACCTGTCGTTCGCGGTGCATGAAATCGGCAACCGTTATCTCTTCGGAAATCTCTGTCTTGATACCGTGGAGTTTCTGGTGGGTATGGGCATAGACGAAGAGAGCGCTTTCTCGGAGCGTCTTCGAAGGAATGGTCCCCCAATTGACCGCAGTCCCCCCCACGACCCCAGCACGTTCGACCACCGCCACCTTCTTCCCGGTCCGAGCCGCCAGAATTGCTGCCCTTTCGCCACCGGGGCCACAGCCTAGAATCACAACGTCGTATTTGATTGCCATAGGGTTGGTACGTTAAACGGGGTCGTCGGCCTGGTCAAGCAGTGAAGGGCCCGGGGCGTAGGGATCAGGGAACAGGTAGCAGGGAGTATTACCTAACACGACCTACAATAACCAAAAAGTGGAGCATGAACCCGAGCTGAGGTGATGCCCTGCGGAGATACCGACGGACCGTTTCTTCTTGGATACCCCCACCCGGTCGGCCGCGTACAATGGTTCCACCATGAGAATCGCAGCATTTCTTCTCGCCGGCCTCATCGCTTTCCCTGCTTCCGCTGCCAAGAATGAGCCCACCCGAATACTATTCCTGGTGGATGCCTCGGCATCAATGGCAACCTCGTGGTCCGGCAGTGCAGGTGACCGGATCGGCGCGGTTCGGACGACCCTGGATACCCTTGACGGGGTGTTTCAAGGACGAGAACTTCAACCCGAAGTCTCCCTCCGTATCTTCGGGGATCAGCTGCAGCCGAGCAATCCTGAGTCGTGCGCCGACACCCGCCTGATTCGATCCTGGACCCCGGCCGACGAGGACAACCTTGGCGCCTGCCTCGACGAGGTCCAACCCCGCGGCGCCGGTTCACTTGCCCTTGCGCTCGACGGGGCTCTGTTGGATCTGGAAGTGCCGAGCGAGAATGACCTGGTGCTGATCATAGTGGACGGCCTGACTCGCTGCGATCGTGACCTCCAAAAAGCCTTCGACTCCTTGACTCTCGACGGTGAGGGGGCCGAGGTCCACATATTCGGTTTCGGCCTGAACGTCACGGACCAGGCAGAGCTCTCCACATACGCCCGTTACCACGCCGTCGGATGGCCGGCCCAGCTGATCCAAGGCGTATCGATGGTGATTTCGCAACACGTGTCGCTACCGCTCCTCGAAGAGCCCATCGGGCTGGAATTGAATGGTATCGACAATTTGGGTTTCGAACTTGAAGGCCTTGAAATCGTCGGCACCTGGAACAAGGAACCGATTACGGTCGACTTGAGTCGAGAAAAGCTCTGGATCAAAGCGAGTCTGGGAACGGCCACCGTCATCGCCACCGGCTCCGAACAAGGCCCACGGCGGCACCTGGTGAGGGTCCCTGTCGTCCCGGAACGTCGCCTTCCATTGGAATTTTTCAAGACTGGGACCCTCGATCTCTCGGTTCAATTTGATGATTCCGGATGGGGCCAACCCGGAGTCATCGAAGCCACATGGCGCGGTGCACCCGAGGAGGATCTTCAGCTGGTCCTCCAGGAAAACGGTGTCCCGGGCGCCTCTTGGTTCCACTCTGAAACCATCACGGGACCGGACGGACAGGTTGCCCTTTCACTCCCCATCCAGGCGGCA
>JAUXDC010000300.1 GCA_030618605.1 Holophagae bacterium
CAGAGGCATATCCAAAGTTCCGGACACCCGTCCGGAATTCGGGAGACGAGGAAACTGGGAGGGGGAGGGGGGGAGCAGGGGGGGTAGGCCTCATATCAATTTTGAATTTTGAATTCTCAATTTTTAATTATCATCGCAAGGGGACCATACTCTCGAAGCGCGGGAACGCCAACAGTCGTCTTATTCCCAAACCCACGCGTTCCCCAATTATGAATTAAGAATTCAAAATTGAGAATTAATCTCCCCCTCCCCCTTGCTCCCCCATTTCCTGATTCTGCTAGGGTTCGTCAATGATTACGATCGGCGCCGTCGGGTACCTCAATGCCCTACCTCTTGTCCATACCCTGGACCGGCGGCCGGGGATTCGCCTGGTACGCAAGGTTCCTGCCGCTCTATTGACCGACCTCGAGGCCGCTCGACTTGACATAGCCCTATGCCCCGTCATCGACGCCCAAACCAGTTCACAAAACCTGGTGATTGTTCCTTCGGGGGCAATTGGTTCGCGCTCCACAACCCTGACCGTAAGGATATTTTCCAACAAACCCCTGGACCGGATTGAAAGACTTCACGTCGACGGCGACAGCCATACATCAGTTGCACTGGCTCAGGTGATATTTCACCATCGATTCGGACGCCTCCTGGAAATCTCACCATTGAAGGATCCAGCCGCCCTGGACGGACCGACAGACCTCGAGGCGGCCCTCCTGATCGGGGACAAGGTTGTCACTGCCGAACCCGATCCCTCTCGGTTTCCCCATCAGTTGGACCTCGGCGAGGCCTGGCGGGATCTAGTCGGGCTGCCGTTTGTCTTCGCCACCTGGCTGGCGCCATCAGCAGCCGATCTGGGGGATCTTCCCCGTCTGCTGACTGAAATTCGCAGGGAGAACTGCGCCCACATGGAAGACCTGGTGGGACCATGGGCCGACGCACACAATTGGCCCAAGGAGACGGCTCTGACATACCTGCGAGACCTGCTGGACTATGAAATCGGACCAACACAGTTGGTGGCGATGCAGTTGTTCTGGAAGGAATGCGCCGAGTTTGGGCTGATCGACAGGCTCAAGAAGGTTGAGATCTTGGGAGGTTGAGGTAGGGGGCAAAAGATTTTTCGCCCCTACAATCCCCCGCCGGCCAACTCCAACCTTTCCACCAAGTCGGCCCTCCCCGATGCCGCGAGCACACGCGGCAACGCATCCGGGGCATCCTTCAACTCGGGCGTCAAACGAAGGGCCTTGCGCCACGCCGACGAGGCCTCGTCCATCCGACCGGCCGAAACGTAGGCCACCGCCAGCCGGTTGAGGATCATCCCGTCCGAAGGTACGAGCTGAGAAGCCGCTTCCAGCGAGGCGACCGCTTGCGGAATCTGCCGCGCAGCCAGTTGTGCCTGGCCCAGTCGTCCGAGCGTGTCCGCCCGCCCGGGGATCAGTGAGTTGCTCTCCTCGAAGCACGTCACCGCCTCCTTCGCCCGGCCCTGCCGATAGCGGATGAAGCCCTGGCCGAGCAACGCATCGCCGAGGTTTTCTCTGTTGTCCTCGACGGTCTTCTCAGCCCGGGCATGTTCGATGGCAGCCCGGAACTGCTCGACCGCCCCATCGAAGTCACCCTGCAGCTGGAGCAAAACGCCCAGGTTCTGCCTTGGGAGGTCGGCATCGGGCTGAATCGTTATCGCATTACGGTAGTGGATGATCGCTTCTTCCGGCTGCCCAATCAACTGCGCCGTCAATCCAGCCTGGTATTGAATGGCAGATTCGGCCGGCGCCAATTGCACCGCCTGCTGGGCCAAGCGCCACGAGTCCTGAATCTTCCCGGCCCAGCCCAGAACTTTGGACAATTTCATCAAAGCCAATGCGCGGTCGTTATCGTCGACGCCGGCCAAGATGCGTTCCTCAACAACATTATAAACTGTCTCGTTCCAGCCGGCGGACGGAACCACAACCAAATTTTCGATCAGATCGTCCAAAATCGATCGAGCCAAGAGCCCGTTGCCCTCAATTGTCGGATGCACGTGGTCCAGAAAGAGATCCGATCCGGGAATGCCGTCAGGGGTGTGCCGGTCTGCGACCGCTTCGAAGTCCGTCAGACCGAGGCGGCGTTGGGCGGCCACCTCCCGCACAACGTCACCCATCTCTCCCAAAATTCTCAGGGGACAGACATCCTCGTCTCTCGCCTGCTCGAAGGCTGTCCTCGCCTCGTCGAAACGACCCTGCTCCGCCAGAAACGTTCCGATGGCGAACAGGCCCGCGGCATGGTGCGGATCGATATCACGGGCCGTTTCCATCTGCTCAAGCGCACCATCAACGTCACCGTCGAGAACCTCTTGCCGGGCTGCGGCCATCGCCTGGTTCCATCGGGCCATGGATTCACCGTCCATGCCTTCAGCGTGCTCAGACTTGAACGGCGTACAGTGGCCAAGATTGGAGGCCGGAACGACAAGGTGAACGCCGGCCCCAACCGAGGCCGCAATATCGGCCATGCGAACGAGGTTGAAAGCGTAGTGATCGATGACCTGCTGCCGCCAGGCCTCGTCCCGGCGGTAGTCGTCCGGACCGACCGATGCATCGAGCCGCGTAATGACATCGTCGCCCAGCGTCGTCACGGCTGTGGCGTCCTCCTCGTCGAGGCGCGCCCGGTGAATTACACCATCAAGGGCTGCATACAGACGGGTTCGCGCCGCAACCGCACTCAACCCCCTCACCGAGGCCGGCATGGCAATGATGCCACCGTAGGTTCGGGCCTCGAGAAATTCGTTCTGGCCCGAGTAAATGATGAAAAAGTCGGGTTGATAGTGAATCAATTCTTCCATCAGCAGGGCGACCCTGTAGGAGGCATAGCTGACCCCGCCTGCGTTGATCACCTCCCACCGGTGTGCGGGGTCGACCTCAAGCAGCAGTCCCCTCAGCCACCCGCAATAGGACGTCGCATCGTCAAAGGGGCGCCCGAAGGTCGTCGACCCCCCCATACAGAAAATCCGGATGGCCCCGTCGGCCTTTTCGACCGGGAATGACTGGGGATTAAAGAGTCTCTTTTTGTTGTCGGCCGTCCGATAAATCCGCCGGCCTTCGGTGTCGACATCCTCAACAAAAAGCGGCGAGGTCGAGGTGAAACCAACGAACGGATCCTCTGAAAAACGGCGAGGCTCAACGCCGACGAACGTCAGAATGCCCTCAAGCAGCAGAAAAAATACGGCCGTGACCCCAACCGTCATCAGAATTTTCTTGCCCACCGACATTGACACCCCCAACAAAGCGCAGTGTAGCAAGGGAGCTGATCGTTGGAACACCTTGAGATTCTCAATTGAGAATTTAAAATTCAAAATTCAAAATTTACTCTATCCTCCGCCACTGGCCGTCCATCGTCACGGGACCGGTAGTGGTAATGCGTTTGGAGATTGCCTTCGAGACAACTCCCCGAATGACTCGCCGGCCCGGGGGCGCCAAGAGAACGAAACCGACCGCGTCGGTCAGAAGGCCCGGCGTCAACAGCACCGCCCCCGCCAGCAGGATCAGCAGGCCATCCAGGAGATGATCGGTGGGCATCCTGCCTTCGGCCATCTCGGTGTTGACCGCCTTAAGAACCTTGAGGCCCTCGCGCCGTGCCAACCAGGCGCCAACGACACCTGTCCCGAGCACCAGGGCCGCAGTCGGCCAAATTCCGACGTAACGTCCCAGTTGGATCAGCAGGAACAGTTCCAACGCTGGAACCACGGTGAACAGGAGGAGGAGACGGAGGAACATCAGCCCAGGAGTTTCTCACGCCGCTCGACCCGTGCAAAGGCCAGAGCGGTGAGCGCCGCGATCGCCAAGGCGATTCCGATGCGGTTCTGCAGCGTGTAGGCTACGACGATCTCCGGTGCGGTCCCGGCCAACCTGAGAGGGTTGAATGTCGGTGAGACACGGAGTTGGTTGCCACCGAATCCGGTGAAAACACCGTTGACACTGAGGACCACCGCCGCTGCCAGGGCACCGGTGATCTCCGATCGAGTCAGAACGGCCAGACCCATTGAGAGAACCAGGTAGAAGACCGCAGCCTGCAGGGCGCCGTAGAGGGCTTCCGCGGTCACAGGTGCGAAGAGGGCAAAGGTGACTCCTGCCAACAAGACCTCTGCCGCCACCAGCATCCCGACGGCCGCGGCCAGCTTGCCGAGCCACACTCGGTGAGCTCCTCCAGGCACGGTGTAGGCAATTTCAAGGGTCCGTCGATCGATCTCGTCGGCGATGATCCGGACGCCCAGGCCGATCGCAAGGACGATCATTGGGAAACCCACCAAAGTGGTCTGTACCGACGACGGTTCGAAGGCCGATTGCTGCCACCCCACCACTAGCCGAAAAGCCTGGAATGCCGGCCACAACAGGGTCAACAAAGGCGCAATCCAGAACCGACGGCCCCCGATCAGCCGCGCCGAAAGCCCCACGAACCGAATCCAGTCCCCGAGCCGGGAACGGAGAGTGAAAGGCCTGGTCATAGGCAACTCCCAAGAAATTGGCCGGAGGGAAAGAGGGGGAGAGGGGGAGAGGGGGAGAGGG
>JAUXDC010000010.1 GCA_030618605.1 Holophagae bacterium
GGGAGGTGGGGTGGGGGCGGGCGAGCGTAGCGAGCGCTCCTGGAGCGCCCCCAGACTAACCGAGCCGCTGCCCGCGTCAGCGGGCCGGGCTTTGGCCGAAAGGCGAAGCGAGGCTCCCCTGACCACCCCGAAAACGCTCCCCTTCGAGCCTCGATTCGCCGACGGCCGAAGACCGTCAGCTCTGAGCGAAGCGAAGAGCAGCGGCGATCACCGCCGGCTCAACTTGATTTCAGACGACCGAGAACACCATCCGACCCGCAACCGACAAGGCCAGAGCGACAACGACGGTCAGCCCCGAAATCCACGCCGTGTCCTTCCATCCCAACTCTCGCGCCATCGCGGCAATGGTAGCGGCACAGGGCACATAGAAAACGACGAAGAGGGTGAAGACCACCAACTGTTCAGTCGTCAAAACCTGGTCGAGGTGGTTGGTCCCCATGGCCTGCACCAGCATCACCAGGGTCAGTTCTTTGCGAAGCACTCCAAAGATCAGGGTCATGCCGACGGCCGCCGGCAACCCAAGCGTCCATACGGTCAGAGGCGTCAGGGCGGCATTGATGAAGTCCCCGGCACCGAAGTATTCCAGGAGCCCGAGAACAATTGACGACACAACCAGTACCGGCCAGGCGATGACGAGGAACTCCTTCAGGCTGAGCCAGGTCTTGGCAATCATCGT
The DNA here is from genome assembly GCA_030618605.1 of Holophagae bacterium. GTDB lineage: Bacteria > Acidobacteriota > Thermoanaerobaculia > Thermoanaerobaculales > Sulfomarinibacteraceae > DAOWGJ01. Next base: position 677 of record JAUXDC010000010.1, read on the forward strand.
TTTAGCCGTGGGCAATGCCAGGTTGGGGATCTCGAGGATCAGGCCCGGAGACCGCCCTTTGAGGAATCGGCTCAAGACTCGACCGATGACCATGATCACCAACAGGTTGAGGAAGTAGATGCCCAGAGCCCAAAGGGGCCCAAGATATGCCGCCACCAAACCGTAAACGACGATGGTCCGTGCGGAACAGGGGATGAAGGAGGCCAGGGCTGCGGTGATTCGCCGGTCTCTCTTGGACTCAAGGATCCGCGTCGCCATGATTGCCGGTACGGTGCAGCCATAGCCGAGAATCAGCGGCAGAACGGATTTGCCATGCAAGCCGATCCTGTGCATCAAGTTGTCCAAAATGTAGGCCATCCGTGGCAGGTAGCCCGAGTCTTCCAGCACTGCCAGAGCAATCAAAAACGGCAAGAGATAGGGCAAGACGATGGTCAGGCCTCCGGCAACTCCGAGGAAGATCCCCGACAGCAGAGCCCCAGCCAGAGTCTCCAGAGGGAAACGCCCCTCCAACACCGCCTGTATGCCGTCGAACCAACCGACCAGCGGCGCCTCGAGTATCTGTCCGACTCCAAAAACCGTGTAGAAGACCGCCGAGAGGATCAACACCATCAGTGGACCGCCCGACCATGGATGAAGCAACAGCCGATCGACCCGCTCGCGCCATCCGACCTTGGGCCTGCCAAGTTGTCCTATCTCATCCCAGATCGTGTGGGCCATTGCGTGCCGGCACCCGGAAACCACCTGGTCGGCACTCCACCCATGGATTTCCTGAAGCCTTTCGACAATGCTGTCAATATCGTTTTCGACCTGCGGAGCCGACTGCCGAACCTTCTCCCTGAAGTACGGATCCAACTCGAGTACTTTGGTGGCCACCAGGGTCAACGGTAATCGGCTCTCGAAGTCCGCCCCTTCCAGGAGGTCCTTGACCTGTGCGACGGCCGTTTTGACTTCCTTGTCAAAACACCCTGTGCCGGCAGCAGACCCACCGTGGGCAGCCTGAAGGGCAGTTCGGAAGAGATCCTTAAGCCCCTGTCCCCGTCGTCCAACAGTTGGAACGACCGGAACACCCAGCTTTTTCCCCAGGGCCTCGGCGTCGATCGTCATACCGTGCCGTTCGGCCTCGTCCATCATGTTGAGGGCAACAACCATCGGGCGCTCCAACTGGAGCAGCTGAAGAGTCAATTCCAGAGACCGCTCGAGCCTGCTGGCGTCGACAACATTGATAATCAGATCCCAATCCTCTTCCGCAACATAACGAACGGCTTCACCTGCTTCAGGCGATACCGAGGTCAGGGAGTACATGCCCGGCAGATCGACAACATCGACCTCGCGCCCGTGAATCAGAGCACGACTGAGCGTGTAGGTGACCGACGACCCCGGAAAATTAGCGGTCGCTGCGCGGTATCCTGCGATTGCGTTGAAGATCGTGCTCTTGCCCGAGTTGGGCTGGCCGGCGAGCAGAAACCTCATCAGGCCTGTCAGACGTGAATTTCAGGAGCGACCGGCCGGTCATTGATCTCTTCGACCCTGACACGTCGTGCCACCCCACGGCCCAAGGCCAGTCGAGTTCCGTTGATCTGAACCAGAACCGGCCCCCGGAACGGCGCCCGTTCGACAACTTCCAACTGGTCACCAACGTGGATACCCAGGGTATTGAGGTGGGCGCCGACACCCTGCCCGCCTTCAATAAAAACGACCCGGCTCTTGCGCAAGACGTTGACGGTATCCAGAGTGGTCATCAAATCCTATCTCCCAAAACGAGATAGTAACTCAAAAAGCTCTGGATTGCTAACCATATTTAACACAAGGTCTCGTCCCTCTCTCGATACATAGACATCAACATCCTGACGAACGTTCTCAAATCAAAAACACCCGCCTTGTTGAGATTTTTCGGATCAATTTGGAATTTGTACCGCTTCGCTCCCTGTCCCCTGTTTCCTGAATCCTCGCCTTTCGGCTCAAGTCGCTATAAGATCCCCCACGGATGCGCTGAGCGTGTCCATTTCTCGGAGGCTTCACCATGCTGACCGTTGAATTGACCGAACTTCCCGAATGCAAAGATTTCGACCCGCAGTACCGTCGCGCCCCCAATCGCGGCTATCATCTGGACCGCCACGACACCCTTGTGGCACTGAAAAACGCCCTGCGCTACATCCCCGAAGAACACCACGAAATCGTCGCGCCGGAGTTTCTCGAGGAGTTGCGAACCCGAGGCAGGATCTACGGATACAGGTACCGACCCACGGGCCGCATCACCGGCCTCCCCGTCGATCAGTATCAAGGCAAGATCGTCGAGGCCAGGGCGATGCAGGTGATGATCGACAACAATCTGGATTTCGACATCACACTCTATCCCTACGAACTTGTGACCTACGGCGAGAGCGGCCAAGTCTGCCAGAACTGGATGCAGTATCTGCTGATCAAGAAATACCTAGCAATCATGGATGACACCCAGACCCTGGTGGTTTCTTCGGGTCATCCTGTCGGTCTCTTCCCTTCAAAGCCCGAAGCGCCCCGTGCGATCATCACCAACGGCCTGCTGATCGGGCAGTTCGACACACCCGAGGACTTCCAACACCTCGCGGCGCTGGGTTGCGTCAACTACGGCCAGATGACCGCCGGCGGCTGGATGTACATCGGTCCGCAGGGCATCGTGCACGGCACCTACATCACCCTGCTCAACGCCGGCCGTCTCTATCTCGGTGTGCCCGAAGACGGCGACCTCAAGGGCAAGACCTTCATCACCTCCGGTCTTGGCGGCATGTCGGGCGCTCAGCCCAAGGCACTGGAAATCTCAGGCGGCGCCGGCATCATCGCCGAGGTTGATCCTTCGAGGGTCGAAACCCGCCACTCGCAGGGTTGGGTCAGCGAAAAGACCAACGATGTTGCCGAGGCCGTCACCCTGATGCTGGACGCCGCCGCCGCCGGCCGGGCGCTGTCAATCGCGTACGAAGGCAATGTCGTCGATCTCCTGGATTACATCGATACGAACGACATCTCTGTCGATTTGATCTCCGACCAGACCTCCTGCCACGCCCCCTACGAGGGCGGCTATACGCCCGCAGGCGTATCCTTCGATGAAGGCCGCGAGATCCTCGCGGCTGACCCCGGTAGATTCCGGGGCCTGGTTGACGATTCGCTCAAGCGCCACTTCCGCGTGCTCAAGCGCCTGACAGCCAAGGGCGCCCGGTTCTGGGATTACGGCAACGCCTTCATGAAGGCCGTCTTCGACGCCGGCGAACCGGCCATCACGGCTGACGGGAAGGACCCCTCCCGCGGCTTCATCTGGCCCTCGTACGTCGAAGACATCATGGGACCTTTGTGCTTCGACTTCGGCTACGGGCCCTTCCGGTGGGTCTGCCTGTCGGGCAAGCCGGAGGACCTGCGCAAAACCGACCAGGCCGCGATGAGCTGCATCGACCCGACTCGCCGTGGGCAGGACCGTGACAACTGGCAGTGGATCCGCGACGCCGAGAAAAACCAACTGGTCGTCGGCACACAGGCCCGCATCCTTTACTCGGACGCCGAGGGCCGCACTCTGATCGCCAAGACCTTCAATCGAATGGTGCGTGACGGCGAGATCGGTCCGGTGATGATGGGCCGCGACCACCACGACACCGGCGGAACCGATTCGCCCTACCGGGAGACCGCCAACATCTACGACGGCTCCAATCAGACCGCCGACATGGCCCACCAGTGCTGGGCCGGCAATACGGCCCGCGGCATGACGATGGCGGTCCTGTCCAACGGCGGCGGTGTCGGCACCGGCAAGGCGATCAACGGCGGCTTCGGCCTGGTGCTTGATGGATCTGAACGAGTCGACCGAATCCTCGACACGGCCCTGGACTGGGACACCATGTGCGGCGTCAGCCGCCGAGCCTGGGCCCGCAATGCCAACGCCATCTCCACCATCGACCAGTGGAATGATAGGAACGAAGGCTACGGCCACATCACCAGGCCGAGGTTGGCCGAAGAATGCTTCCTGGAGAGACTTGTCGATGGGTGAAGGAGGCTGACGAACGAGGCGCGCCGGAATCTCAGCAAACCCATCGGCGCACAGCCAACACGGCCACTGACCCCGCGGCGCCTGCAAACAGCGCTCGGAAGCGCGAATCAATGTACTTTCAGAGACTGACTCTCAAAACAAAATCGAGTTTTGATCTGACAAATCCGTGTATACTGTCTGCCAGTCCATGAGTAGATTTCTTTTAAAATCGGGTGATCGGGGTTTTCTCCGATATCACGTTCTTCCAATTCGTGCGGCGGTCGTCGCGGGAGTGTTGTGTCTGGCCTTCACCGGAATTCCGTCGATCACTGCGGCTTCGATAGGGGCGAATGGATTGCACATGCCGCCTCTTGAGGCAACTGGCGCCACCGGCACCCAGGTTGTCCTCAAGTGGCAGGCCAAATCACCCTCGGCCGAAGGTCAGTGGCGAGTCTATCGCTCGACCGACGGGCGGAATTTCACCCTGGCCGACACGATTAAAGTCGCCGAGGGTATTCAAGACTATCGTTTCAGGGATCTCCGCCTGCGGACACAGCAGCCATCTCAGGTTTACCAACTGCGGTATCTCGGCGTGGACGGCACAGAGACTATCGTCGCGATCGCCCGGTCCACTAACAGCGGGATCGAAGACGCTACCGTTACGCCGTCGAGCCACAATAGCCATACGGCCGATTTGGTCCACCGGACCTTGATGCGGCCGATGACTCACAAAGAATTCCGTCACGCGCATGATGACGAGAGCCGATCATGGCGCCCTGAACCCGAGTTCCCCCCTCCCCGGGCCGCGTGAACAACGCGGACAATCACTGAAAATTCACTGTTTCAACAAGGAGGATTCAAGAATGAGCAACAAGTTTTTCGTGTCTCTATGTGTGTGCTGCCTGGTCCTGGGTGCGTTGACCCTGGCCTCAGCCGAACGTCCAATTCCGGCTGAGAAGCAGGCGTATGAGGCTCAAAACAATAGCCCAACCGAGCAGACAGGACCCGCGATCAGGCCATTGGATGAGCCGGTACAAACCAAGCCGCCCAAGAACCGAGTCGCCGGTAGTATTAAATATGATGACGGTGTGGCGACCTCAGCGCCAGGGGTCAGTAGCTCCAGCTTTGGCAACCAGTTCAACACGGCCGCAGGCTCGCCGGTCAACTCCGCCGGCTCGGTTACGATGTTGGAGTTCTTCATGGCGACTGGGGCCGGCTCAGATAACGTTTTTCTGTCGGTCTTCGGACAAGTGTCCGGAACGACAGCATCGGTTTTGACCTCTGCTTCAGTACCCGCTTCTAGTGGTACCTGGAACGTTCACACTTTTGCGACACCCATCGCATACCCCGGCGCCAGCTTCCTCGCCGGTGTGTGGTACGTCGCAGGCGACTCAATTGCATTGGGCAGCGGGACCACCGGCGGACAAGGCATGCACGGCATGCATATCAACGATATCACCGGGACGAGCTTCACCGCACCGGGCACTTTCAACGCCCTGATGCGGGCCGACGGAGATGTCCTGGTCCCGGTCGAGCTGATGAGCTTTTCGATCGAATAGAAAGATACAGAATTGACCCCAAAGGCGCACCTTCGGGTGCGCCTTTTTTGACCGGACGATCTCCCGGCACGCTACAATCCGGTCTCAGATGAGGTATTCACTGACGGTCCTGATGGTTTCTAGCCTACTCGGCCTTCTCCCCGGAAGCATCGTGGGTCTTGAGACAGCGATCGTCTTCACCCAGGCGCCGGTGGACCACGGGCCCAATCTCTGTGGCGCCGGCAGCCGGTTGGTCGTTCTCGAGCCGAATAACGAGCTGAAGGTAATCACTCGGGGTTTCTCCTCAGCCTGTGAACCTACTGTCTCGTTCGACGGCCGGAGAATTCTCTTTGCGGGCAAAGAAGACCCAGATGATCCATTCAACATCTTCGAACTGAGCCTCGACGGAGGGCTCGCCAAACAGTTGACTCGGGAGATGGGCGACTGCCGTGAACCACTGTATCTGCCGAAGGCCTCGGTCAGCGCCCCACTCTTTGAGGACCCCGTCAGGTGGATGGCATTCACCAGCACTGCCCCGGGCACGACCGATGAACTCGGCCGAGGGCCGGCCGCATCGATGTACGTAATCAACCTCGACCCCATAAAAGGGCGGGACATGGTCGTGTGGCGCACAAGCTACAACCTCGGTGGGGATTTTTCGCCGACTGTGCTTCAGGACGGCCGAGTGCTTTTTTCGTCACACCAAGGCCGGCGGGTCAAACTGATGACGGTGACCTGGGCCGGCGACAACCTCAATCTCTTCCGACCAGGCGATAGCGGGATCATCCCATCGATGGCGTGCGAACTGCCTCAGAAACGCTCGGTTGTCCTGGTGGAATCGCATGCGCCCGGCCGAGGCGGTCGCCTGGCCGAGGTCTCGCTTCGGCGACCCCTCCATCTTCACGAGATTCTGAGTAACGACACCGGTCGTTATCTCACTCCCCACGCAACCTCAGACGGGCGCATTCTGGTGTCGTTCGCCGATGGGGCGACGAATTACGGCATCTACATCTTTGACCGGGCAACAGGCACAGTCGGCGCGACGATCTTCGACGATCCCGAATGGTACGACGTCGATGCGATCGAGTTGGCGCCCCATCCGGAACCGCTGGCCCGTATCCCGATGCTGGAGTTCGCCTCCGTTCTCGACATCGAGGGTTTCGAGTATGCCGGGCAGTTGCACTGCATGAGCGTTTACGACTCCGATCAGGAAGCGATACGGAAACTCAAGCCCGGCAGTGTCAAATGGGCGCGGTTCGTTCAAGGTATGCCCCTCTTTATCGAAGACCAGGAACGGTGCCGTTCAACAGGCGATGAACTCGCCTGGCCGCCTCTCTGCGTCGACACCCGGGTCCTCGGTGAGGCGCCGGTCGAGCCGGATGGATCCTTCTTCGTCAACATCACCGGCAATATCCCCTTCTATATCGAACTTCTCGACGAAGAGAAAGAGATCCTCCATTCAATGGAGAGCTGGATCTGGATTCGCTCAAAGAGCCAACGGGGCTGCATCGGCTGCCATGAAAACAAAGAACTCAGCCCCCAGAACAGGGCGACGGACGCGCTGCTCAAGATGCAGCCGACTTTTGTTACCGCGGGCCGACAGCCCGCTCAAGACGTCTCCCCGGCGGAGATGGAAAGCAGTCACGAAAGCCAAGGCTCGGAAGGACGAACACCATGATTCGAAAGCTCAGTCCGTGGTTCACGCTTGTACTCGGCCTTGTCTTGCCCCTTTCGCAGGCCAACGCGGGCGACGCCCCAGTCTTCGTTGATATCACCGAGAAAGCGGGCCTCGATTTCACCCACACCTTTGGCGACACACAGATGAGCAACATCCTCGAAGCGACGGGACCCGGTTGTGCTCTGTTCGACTACGACGGCGACGGCTTCCTCGATATTTATGTCGTCAACGGCGCCGTTCTCGAGGGCATCAGCAACCCGCCCGACAAAAAAGAAACCACCAGGCCTGAGCCGACGAACCGCCTCTTCCGCTCCAATGGCGACGGCACATTCATCGATGTCACCGCCGAGGCCGGGGTGGGCAACCCCGGCTATTCTATCGGCACGGTAGTGGCGGACTACGACAACGATGGAGACCCCGACCTCTTCGTCACCAACTACGGCCCGAATATTCTCTACCGCAACAACGGCAACCGCACCTTCACCGACGTCACCGCCAAGGCCGGCGTCGAGGGCCCCCAAAAACTCAAGGGCTTCCCGACCTGGAGCCTTCACGGGGCTTTCCTCGATTTTGATAAGGACGGCTGGCTCGATCTCTACGTCGGGAACTACCTGGCCTTCGATCCCGAATACACGTTTTACTACAAACCGGAGGGCTTCCCGGGACCGCTGACCTACCAGGGCCAGCCCGACATCCTCTACCGCAACAACGGGGACGGCACTTTTACAGATGTAACAAAGAAGAGCGGCCTATTGAACGCCTCGGGAAGAGCGATGAGCGTCGGTGTCGGTGACTTCGACAACGACGGCGACAGTGACATCTTCGTCTCCAACGACGCCATGCAGAACTTCCTGTTCACCAACCAGGGTGACGGAAAATTCAAAGACGAAGCCCTGGAAAGGGGCGTTGCCTTCGGAGAATTCGGCGAATCGACGTCGTCGATGGCGCCCGCCTTTGCAGACCTCGACAACGACGGTGATCTCGATCTTTTCGTGCCGGACATGGGTTTTTCGTGTCTCTATCGAAATGACCCGATTGCTTTTACGGGCATCACCGCCAAGGCCGGCGTGGCCGCGGTCAGTGGTCAATACACCAGTTGGGCGCCGGTCATGCTGGACTACGACAACGACGGATGGACCGACATCTTCATCACCAACGGCGATGCGCACCACCTCTACCCGGAAGAGGATCTTCTGCTGAGAAACCGTGGCAATCTGACCTTTGAAGACGTTTCACTGAAAGCGGGCGCCTACTTTTCCGAGGGTGAATATGTGGGGCGCGGCGCCGCCGGAGGCGATTTTGACAATGACGGGGACATCGACCTTCTGATCATGAATGTCGGAGGTCCTGCCCTGCTGCTGCGCAACGATTCAAAGACAGAAAATCACTGGCTGACCCTGCGTCTCGTCGGAACGAAGAGCAACAGGGACGGGGTCGGCGCCCGGGTGCGCTTGACCAGCGGCACAACCACCCAGATCGGGGAAGTGACTGCCGGCTCCGGTTATTTGTCATCTGATGACCCTCGGCTGCATTTCGGCCTCGGCGGCCGTGCACAAGTGGACCGGATCGACATCGCCTGGCCGAGCGGAATCACGCAGGTCTTGGAGAAGGTAAAGGCTGACCAAATCCTGACGATCACCGAGCCGGCAAAGTGAAAGGTCGTTCCAAGACTGTTCGGGTGCTCGTCTCGACCTCGGTTCTGATCGTGATGACTCTCGCTTTCGCTTCATACGGCGAAAATCCAGATGGCTCCAAACACGAGCATTTCCAGCCCGAGGACACACTCTACAAGTCACCGATTCACTTGGCACTGACCCGAGACGGAGGCCTCTTGTTCGTCGTCTGCCACAACACAGACTCGGTGCAGATGGTCAACCCTCTCACACGCGAGGTGCTCGGCGAAATCACCGTCGGCAGACGTCCCTACGGCATTGCTCTCAGCCCTAACGATCGGCGAGCCTACGTCTCCAACAGCTGGGATGACACCGTCTCGGTCATCGATATCGAGACATTTGAGGTCGTTGATACGATAACGGCCGGGGCCGACCCTCACGGCCTCATCCTCGATCGTACCGGCGAGAACCTGTACGTCACTAATCTCTACAGCAGCACTCTCTCAATCATCTCGACGGAAACCGGAGAGACGATCAAACTGCTGAAAACCGGGGTCAAACCCCTCGAGGTCGCCCTGAGTCCCGATGGACGCCATATCTACGTCAGCAATTTGCTCACCGCCGAAGTCGGCTTTCGAGAGCCACCCGAGTCCGAGGTGACGATCATCGATACCGAGATGCAGATCGTCGTCGATCGTCGACGATTGCCGGGAACCAACATCTCACAAGGCATCGCCGTCTCTCCTGATGGAGAGTTGGTTTTTGTCGCCCTGGAAATCCCCAAAAACCTGATCCCGGAGACCCAGATTTACCAGGGTTGGATGGTGACCTACGGCATTGCGGTACTTGAGGCCAGACCCGGAGGCCGCGTGGCCTTTCTGCTGCTGGACGAGATGGACCTCTACTATGCCGATCCCTTCGGGCTGGTTTTTTCTCCCGACGGGCGACAGATCTTCGTAACATCCTCGGGGGTCGATACGGTGTCGGTGCTCGACATGGATGAGGTAAAGCGCATCCTGAAGATCGAAGACGGCAGGATCACGCTTCCCGACGAGACCATCTCCCTGTATGCCCGCCACCTGGGCCTGAGCAGCGAATATGTCGATGCCCGAATCCCGACACAGTTCAACCCCAAAGGTCTCGTGGCCTCCCCCGACGGCGCCCGGGTCTACGTCGCCAATCGGCTTTCGGACTCCGTCACGATCATCGACACCAAAAACCAGGCTGTTGTCGGTGAGATTGATCTCGGCGGGCCTCAGGTCACGACCACTGTTCGCCGAGGGGAATATCTTTTCAATCATGCCGTGATCAGCTTCCAGCGGCAGCTCTCCTGCATAACCTGCCATCCCGAAAACAACGTCGACGGCCTGCTCTACGACATCGCTGTGGACGGAGGACTCGGCGGCAATCTGGTGGACAATCGAACGCTGCGGGGCGTCGCCTACACCGGTCCCTTCAAGTGGAGTGGGAAGAACCCGACCCTCATGCGTCAGGAGGGCCCCCGGGCCGCCCAACTGTTTTTTCGATCCCACGGTTTCACAGGCTCAGACCAGCATGCGGTCGTTGCCTTCATCGAGTCCACCCCGCTCTACCCGAACCGTCATCAAGCACCCGACGGCCGGCTGACCCCCGCTCAGGAGCGCGGCAAAAGGATCTTTGAACGCTCTCAGACCAACGACGGCAAGTACATCCCAATCGGGAACCGCTGCATCACCTGCCACCCGGCCCCACACCACACCGGCCGTCAGATGAACGACGTCGGGACCAAGGCCTACTTCGATACCGACGGAGAGTTTGATACGCCACAACTGACCGGCATCTACATGACCTCTCCATACCTGCACGATGGGCGCTGTTGGTCGCTGGAAGAAATCTGGACCCTCTACAACCCCTACGATCTGCACGGCGTCGCCAACGACCTGACCAAACAGCAACTCAACGAGTTGATCGAGTTTTTGAAGACCTTGTGAGTGAAAGAGATCACCATATGAGACCACCAAAGCTTGTCTGTATTTCTCACCTGCTCGCCTGCTTGTCGTTGGTGTTCACCTCCAATCTCTGCGCTGAGACCGTACTTGAAGGATTCCCCCCGATCTACGAGAACTGGGAGACGATTTCGACCGCCGACGGCCTGCCGAACGACCACATCTTCTGGGTCGAGGTCGACGATGTCAGGAAGGACCGGGTGTGGCTGGGAACGGACGACGGCCTGGCCAGTTATCAGTGGAAGGACGGCACGGTTGAAGTCTTCACCCCGGCAGACGGCCTCGGCCACCAGGCGGTGATGTCGGTCGCGGTCGACCCCGTGACCGGTGATGTCTGGGCTGCGACCTTCGGAGGTCTGAGCCTGATTTCCGGCGGCAAGGTCGCCAAGAATTTTACTCAGGTCAACAGCGGTCTGGCCAACGACGTCGTCTTCGCGGTCATCGTCGAAGGCCGGGATGTCTGGGCAGCAACGATCGCCGGAACCAGTCGCTACAACATCGAGAGCGGCGAGTGGAAGATCTACAGTTCTCTCAACATGCCGACGGACGAAAACTGGTGCTACAACCTCTCGAGCGGGGGGGGGAAGGTCTTCATCGCTGCCTGGGGTGGCGGCATCATTGAATACGAGGTGGAGAAGGACCACTTCAGGCACTACATCGACCCCGATGGAGAATTCGAGATCGAACTCTTTCCCAACGACGGCCTGGTCCACAACATCACCACCAGCCCCTCATACGAGAGCGGCCTCCTGTGGGCAACAACCTACTTCGGATTGAGCGTCTACGACTTCAGACGCTGGAACAGCTACTTTGACCATGACAGCGGCTTGGCGAGCAACTTCATCAATTTCGGCAGAGCGAGACCAGGCACACACGAAGGGTGGATCTGCACCGACAAGGGCCTCAGCGTGCTCAACCACGACAGCAACACATGGGTGACCTATACGACAACCGAGGATCACGGTGGCAAGGGTTTGATCCGCCTGCACGAAGGCGCCACGAAGCTCCACGAACACGAAATCAACCAAGGCATCGCCCACCGTTTCGTGCTCTCGGTCGACTTCTTCGGGGACGAGATCTGGGTTGGCACCGCGCAAGGGCTGAGCCACGGCACGCTCACACCAACGAAGCCGGCGAGGGAGGAGGCTCAATGAAGAGCCATCAATACCGAGCGCTATGTCTGACCTTGATACTGGTCACTGCGCCGATGTCGCTTCTCGGTCAGGTTCAAGACACACAGCCGGTCGTCGATGAAAAAGACCGCTATTTCAACACTCCGGACGAGATGACCCCCTTCAAGGGGCAGGAGCCGTATGTTCGGTTCTTTCTGGATTCGCACAATACCGGCCTGGAATACACCGGGCCGGGCCGAGACTACCCAGAGCCCACCGATCTGGAGACTGTGAAAATCGGCTACGTCGGCCCTCTCTACCGTGTCATTGCCAACCAGCACGGCGACATGATGCCGGCCCAATATTCCGAAATCGGCCGGCACATGCTGCAGGGCGCTGAACTTGCCCTCGAGGAAGCCAACGCACGGGGCGGTTACCGGGGCAAACTGCCGTTTGAGCTGGTCAAGAGGAATGACCCGGTCGTGCAGGTCGATTTCGGCTGGATGTGGGCCCCCTTCTCCAAGAACGTCGTCGACCTCTGCTACAAAGAAAATGTATGGGCCCTATTCGGCACGATCGGCGGAGAGAATTCTCACATCCTTATCCGCATCGCCCTCAAGGCGGAGATCCCGATCATGAACTCTGCCGACACCGACCCAACATTTCCGGAGACTCGGATCCCCTGGCTTTTCCGGGTGATCTCCGACGATCGCATGGAGTCCTACACCCTCGCGAAATATGTCTACGAAGTTCTGGAACACAAAAAAGTCGCCGTTCTGCGCTACAACGGACGGTATGGAAGAGTCGGCACCAAGGAATTTCGTGAGGCGTCGAGACGACTGGGCAATCCCCTACTGATCGAACTCAAGTTCGTCAATGGCGAGACCGATTTCACCAAACGCCTGGAGTGGATCAACCGCCTCGAACCGGATGCGGTTTTGCTTTGGGGCAACGCTGTGGAGTGCGCAACCATCGTCAAACAGATGCGCTCCATGGGAATGACCCAGACGGTCCTGGGATCAGACCGGTTGATCAGTCCTCAGTTCCTCGAGTTGGCCGGAGATGCTGCCGAGGGTGTGATCGCCGCGAACCTCTGGGACCCGACCGTGGAAAATACCAAGTTCGACGCCTTCAAGCTACGCTACCGGGAACGCTGGAACGCCGAACCCGAAACCTATGCCGCCCACGCCTACGACGGCATGACGATGCTGATCGAAGCGATTGAAGAGGCAGGATTGAACAGGGCCAAGATCCGTGATGCCCTCGAAAACCGCAAACACAATATCTTTCACGGCGTGACCGGCAAGATTCCGTTGAATGATATCTATTCGGATGCGGGCCCGATCTCTCTGGCTATTGTCCGCAAGGGAAAATGGACGTTCATCAGCGCTGACGAAGCCGGAACGGCCCTCCCTGAAGCGGTCACAATGCAGGAGCGTATCGAGTGACCCACCGGGTCTTTATATCGTTGAGCATCGCTCTGGCGGCTACCCTCTCCTGGGCTGCAGAGCCCGGCGGAATGAAATCTCCGATGGAAAAAGAGAGCCTGTACGTCGGTGCGATCGTCTGCAAGACCTGCCATGGCCCGACCCAGGAGAACGACCCCTTCACGGTGTGGTCGGTCTCGAAACACTCCCGCACCTTCGTGCAGCTGGGCACGGGATACATCGAGATGATCGATCCGGACGCCAAAGGCTTTGTTCCGGATGGATTCGGTGGATCGATCCTCAAGGAGGCACAGCGCCTCGGCATCGATACCGACTGCCTCCAGTGCCACACCACCGCCAACAACATCACCGACAAAAACAAGGCGGAAACCTTTCATCTCGAGGACGGGGTGCAGTGTGAAGCCTGTCACGGCCCTGGCGGGGCTCATGTCGTTTGGATGGAACAGAGCAATTCAGCAGGCCACGAACGCCCACAGAAATCTGTCATGACGAAATCGACCATCGCCGATTGTTCCGCGTCCTGTCATCGTATGAAACCGACTCATGAAGCAGTCATGACCATCGAATTCGATCTGCAGAAGGCCTGGCGAATCATCGCTCACGGGCAGACTGACGAATGAATGCCGTGCGGTCTGGGGCGGGGATACAGGTCTCAGGTCTGAGGATTCAGGGTTCAGGGTTCAGGGTTCATGGATTTGTTGGCGCCGCCGGGTTGGCTCTCGTTTGTTTGATATGCACTCTTACTGGAACGGCTTGGGCACAGACCGGCGACACCATCGTCCGGGAGACTGAGCCCTACGCTGATCTGCAATCAAAACCGTTCGAATATCACGGGCTCGGGCGAGAGAAGCCTGAGCCCGAGAAAATCGAGACGATTCGAATTGGGCTCTTTGCTCCATCCAGGGGGCCTCGTGCTGCCGAGGCCTTGAGCCTGCGTCGAGGCGCCGAACTCGCCATACTTGGGGCGAATGCTCAAAATGGTCTGAACGGCATTCCCTTCGAACTGATCATCCGCACCGACGATTCCCCGTGGGGAAGCGCTCGCGAGGTCGTCAAGCTCGTTTACGATGATCACGTCTGGGCCGTCGCCGGCGCCATCGGCGGAGAGAGCACTCATGTGGCGCAACAGATCATCACCAAGGTACACCTGCCCCTGATCGGAACCACCACTACCGACGCCTCCCTGACACAGATCAATATTCCCTGGATGTTCCGCCTGATGCCGGACGATGAAACCATCGCCCAAACCTTGGCAACCCACCTGATCCAAGAAAAGGACTACGACACGATCGTCACCATCGCCTCAACCGCATACGACCACAGACTGCGGGCAGATGCTTTTAAAAGAAATATGGCCCGCCTTGGTGAACCCCTCGCCCTGAGTCTTCGCTTCAACCCCGGGGACACGGATTTTTCAAAACAACTTGCCCTGATCCAGCGATCCGGCACGGATGCCGTTGTGATCTGGGGTGGACCGGACGAAGGGGCCGCCCTGGCAACGGCTCTGGCTGCATTCGATATCTTCGCCGGCCCCGGTCTGGACAATACTGGGTTCCTCCGTCGGGCCGGTCCCAACGCCGAGGGGCTGACCATCGTTTCGCTCTGTGATCTCGGCAGGAATGACCCGATCCTCGCAAAGTTCAAGTTGGACTTCTCTGCCGCATTCGGAATTCAACCGGATGTTGTCGCGGCCTTCGCCTACGACGGCGTTCGCCTGGTAACCGAAGCCATTCGCCAAACCGGACTCAACCGGGCCAGGATCAGGGATGTTCTCTCTCAGACCGTGAATTTCGACGGAGTGACCGGAGAGATCCGCTTCGATGGTTCGGGGGCAAGAACCCTCCAGCCGGTACTGTTAATCGTACACAAAGGAAAACTGCGCCCGGCAGCCAGAGCCTTCCCGTAGGGTGGGCCTTGGCCCACCACCGTTATTCTCGGTTGAAAAAGGTGGGCCAGGGTCCGCCCTCCACAAATTCGGATTATTGGTCTGCTGAAGGGATCGCAGTGCAATCCAACTCAAAGAGTAACTCCTCACGGCAGACGTCGGCGATCGTGCAGACGATGGGGAGATCCTGCAGTCCTCGCTCACGGATCAAACGCTGGTACACCGGCACATCCTCCGGTCGCTTGATGAAGGCCGTGGCCTGGCACACGTCACCCCAGCCCGCTCCACCTTGATTCAGCAACGCTTCGATCGTCTCCAGAGTCTGGATTGTCTGCCGTTCAAAATCACCGAGATGGATGCTTATGCCGGCGTTGTCGATCGAGGCGGTCCCTGACACCAGAACGTAACCGCTCTGGCCCATGGCCAAGGCCAGACCGCGGGAGAATGCGGAGCCGTATTCCGGTGCCTCGTTCTGGTAGGGGTTGGCCAGACGTTTGATTCCAATCGGCCCGGCCGTCGCTTCCCTTGTGGCCAACAGGTCCAGGGTGCACCAGCCGCCACGAGTATTCGAGCCCATAATGCCGGTACTGGCAGGGATCATCGCGTTTGCGTCGTTTCTGAAAAGACCGAGGTCCTCAAATCTGCGGTTGCGGACCTCGTTGAAGTCGTCATACCAGTCGAGGATATCTCGAAGATAGAACCATGTCCGGCAGACATCACCGAAGTTCCAGCCCTTACTGTCAAGGATGTCTTGGGTCACCTCAAAGGTCGCTCCAGTCTCTTCGCCGGCGGTTCCCTTACTGCCCGCGGGGACGAACCGAGCGAGATCCGAAAGATAGAGATAGTGTGCGTCTGAACCCTTGACCATTCGCCCAGCGACACAACCATGCCACCGGATCACTTCCACCTGATCGGACGATGCCGGACGTGCCGAAATGGCCTGGATGCCGGCCAGGGGTGACAAAGTGCACGAATGACCCTGAACGAATGTAGGCGGTATTTCATCTTCAAATCCGATGTCTCTCCGGACCTGTGCGCGGCTGTTCAGAAGGCGATCAGCCCATTCGAGCTCACCGTACACTCTTTCGTGCAGCAGAACTGCACCTGTGGCGTCGAGGTGTTCCGCAATTCGCCGGGTCGCCTCTTCAACCTGCCGGATCGGCGGTGTATCACTGCCCGGTGTGGTCCAGGACAGGAAATCGAGATCCCCAGGTCCGTTCGATATCGTCAGCATTATTCGTTCTACTCCGTTCCACGCAGTGCCTGCTCGGCGCCGCTCCCATTTTCACCGTTGGTGCTCTCCTTCGAATTTCACCCCTGATCAGGAAAAGCGAGAGACCTTTCGGCACGGCAGCCTAACGCCAAGATCCACCTGACGCAACCTTCGACTCGTACAACCAGGCAACTCCACGCCATCGGACGGAGACTTCACCGGTCGGCCCCCCTTCTTCCGAAAAAAGCAACGAGCATTCAAAAATCGGGCCGTCAGCCGGCATCAATCGGTAGAAGCTCATGGAAGGCTGCTCCAGAGTTCCCCCAACACAGGTCATGCCGTGCAGGGCCTGACGAAAAACTCCAGGCTTTCCCCGGTCTTTCCGAAAGTAGAAGCCACCACCGAAAAAATCTTCTACTCCGGTGCCCAGCCACGACGGTGGATCTTCACCATCGACCCGAAGAGTTTCATCACCTTCGAGAAAATCCCACCCATCTGAAGAAGTGGAACCTGCCGTCACGGCAAGCCCCGCCAGGCGTCCCGGCCCTACCAATTCGAGGAGAACGGCGTCACGGCCAAGTGCGGAGGCGGGCACGTCAATCGCTCGGGCCCCGAAGAGAGCGGCATCAGGGGCGGGGGCACGCCCCATCCGACGGACGGCAAAATCCAGCTTGAGCCCCTTTTCAGAGCCTGCCGACAACTCAAGCTCGAGGGCAAATCTCGAATGAAACGGCATCGGAAAATAGCTGTAGACCTCACCTTGGTCCACACCGACGAAGAGAGAACGAACGGGAGAACAATCAGGTCGGCCGATGCCGAAGAACCACGGAAGAGGCAAATCAACCGTCGTTCGCCCATCAAATGACATTCGGATATTGACCTCACCGAGACGGCGCGACGGCACCCGCAGAACAATCGCGGTGATTTGATCGGGGCCGTCGAAGGTCGCCAATTGCTGCGCAGTCCCCGGCTTCAACACGACGGTTCCCGAGACCGTTTCCCGAGACCCGGCAACCCAAGGATCCGTACCGGGATGAGCCAGCATTCTTCGCCACCGGGAAAGATCCTGCAAACCCGTGAAACTGATGATGCCTTCCGAATTTTCCATTAGCGTGGCTGTGACCTGGAACCAGATCTTGGCTTTTTCGGCATTGACCAGGGAAACTCTGCAGCCCGTACGAAAGGGGAGGGGCACGAACGAAATATTGCCACCTCCTGATCGGTACCGATCGAGCACCATCGGCGAGAGGAAGGGTGAAACCTCCCCCCCGAAGAACTCAGGCAGTGAGAGGTCGATGACCGGGTCGTCCGCACCGTCGAGGCGAACCCTCAATCGAATTTTCGGGTCGAGATCGGTGCTGATGCCATTACCCTGGGTCATCCAGATCCTGGTGATGGCGCCGGCCCCTTCAGTCTCGAATATCACACCCTCACCGTCGACGACTTTGATGAACCGGGAATCTCCTTCGGAATGCCGGTCAAAACGTCCACCGTCAGGCGCCACACTGGAGGACATGACCACCCGGACGTCGGGACGGACCTGAGAGATGACCCCCGGGTCCTTCCATACCTCCCAGGGCAGGTCCGCGTCCTGTCCTGCCACCGGCAGAGCCATAGCGATCAACACAGGGAGAAGGCACGTCTTCATGGGCGAGCCGCATATTGGTGAGAAGTGCCCAACAAGCCCCCGTCAGGTCCACTCGTGTCACAAGAAAGGAACGTCCAACGTCCAATACCAACGATCCAGCTCTGAACGACCGGCCACCAGGGCGCTCGAATGGCTCTTGCCGTGCCCGACGATCGAGGTGCACGAAGACGCCTCTTCCTTCGACGTTGAGCGTTGAACGTTGAGCGTTGAATGTTCGATATCTGTAGGGTGGGCCTCGGCCCACCATCAGGGGTACCCATTGGTTGCCCAAGGCCCATCCTCATTAGTCCCTGCCCTGGCGGTAGCGCGTATTGTAGGCCTCGATCAGGACGATACGCTCACCACCACCCAACTCACTTCCAGGCAATGGTTCGAGAGTCTCACCGTCCTTGGTGTAGAGGTCCATATCCTTGCACCAGCCTTCGCTCTCAAGAACGTAGAACCGTCGATGGTCTTCGGCCGGCGGTACGGCGGGCGCAGCAAATTCCATGTGGATTTCTTCGCCCGGCCCAAAGGTCGCGGTCGCGCCGTCCGCAGCGGCCAGCAGTGGTTCAACCCGCCCGAGCCGTGTATACCAGCCCTCCTGGGACCGGGTGTCCCACACCGGCGCCCTGCGAGCGTAATCGTAATGAGGCAGGTGTTGCGCCCCGGTCGTTCTCAAGGCAAACCCGGTCTGCGCCATCGATGCCTCGACCAACGGCAGTACCGTCCGAACGGCCTCAGGGCAGGGCTCGACGGCGATGATTTCCAGCCGGTCCCAGTAGATTTCCTGGTTGGTGCGTAACCGCAATCCGGTCGTGCCCGCGGGCAGAGCCGGCAGGGGCACCGCCATGCGACGCGGCATACCGGCCGGGTAACCCCACTGTTCGAGCACTGTCACCCACAAGCCGTCGTCACCCCGGGCTTGCAACGTCGGCGCCTCAAATGCCGCTCCAGCCTGCCAGGCGGCAAAACCAGTCTGGGAGTAGGGATATTCGATCCAGCCGTCAACAACCAGGGCGAGATCATTGCCGAGGTTATTGAGGCTCTGCCCAAATCGGAGGGTCAAGATATGCTCGTCTGTGAGCATTCCGATGAAACGATGATCCAGAGGTCCGACCGGCGCACCCCGGAGATCGGCCGTCAAGACGGCCTCCGTAACGGTGTCCCCGCGTTGGTTGACCGCCTCGATCGGTTGGAGAGCCCTTCGATAGAACAACGGCTTGCCCGTCGGCACAGGGCCCAGGATCCCCATGCGGTCATCCGGGACCATCGACCAACCCCTCGGGAGGTCATAAGTGATCAGCCGAACGGTGTCCAGGTAGGTCGCCTCCTCCATCGGTTCACCGATCTTGAGGATCAAGCGGCTGCTTCTCTCAGCGAGGAGGCCCTCCGGTATCAGGAAGTTCTCCCACGGTCGCGGCTCGCCATACTCACCCGGCCCAACGGCAAAACCGATGCCGCCGACACCCAGGAGATCACTGACGAAGGCGTATTTTTCGCCGTCCCAGGCAAAGAGGACCGGACAGCTTGAGAGTTGTCTTTGGGTCTCGGTGAGCCGGTGCAACTCGCCGGCGGCCAGGTTTATCTCGGTTTGGTAAACACCGTCGGACCATTGGATCGCAATGAAATCGATGGCGGTTGCGCCACCGAGGCCCAGGCTGAGGGGCTGCAAGCTCTGACCCGGCCCGGAATCGCGCCGGAAGGTATTGGTCACCGTCCACTTCGGACCGATCCGTACCGCCAGATGGGTTCCAATTCCCGAGGCGTTGGAACGAAGGGCTGCCCCTTCGTCCTCCTGGCCTGAGACCTCGATGGCAGCAAAGGGAAACCGGCCCGTACCCGGGCTTCGGAGCGCCGGTCCAACGTCAAAGGCCCATGTCACCAGGGATGGACCCAGCGCGGGGTTGAGGGAGGCCAGGGCCCAGGTTGCGGACCCTTCGCCTTGAAGCTTGGTGATTTCACCGGTTCCGAGATTCACCACCCCGAAGTCAGTCCCCGATTGGGCCACAAGCTCGAGCACGCCGTCGCCGTCAGCATCGACCAGAGCCAGCCGCTCAGAATCCCCACCGTTACCCAGTACCGCCACTTCATGTGGCTTCCAGACGCCGTCGTCTCCAGGCTTCCAGGAGGACAGCCGGCCGTCGCTTCCCAGCGTGTAGAGTTCGACCTTCCCGTCGGTATCGACGTCACCGGCGACGGCCGCAGCCACATCTGCCGCCCGGAAGGCATCCCAACCTTGAGCCTGTCGGTAGGACCATAAAAGATCGTTGGTCAAGACCTCGTGGGGCCCGTCGGAGGCCAACACAACGATGTCGGCATCACGGTCCCCGTCGAGGTCGGCGAAGATCACACTTTTTGAGGCTTGATTATCGCCACCGAGGCCCCAGTCCGCCGCCAGGGGCCGAAAGCCCCCGTTGCGGTCGTTGTTGAGCAATTCATTGGGGCCGTTGGAATTGACCAGAAAGATGTCGAGGTCTCCGTCATGATCGGCATCAACCAGAGCGCCGTCGACGGTGTCCCAGTCTCCGCCGGCGGTTAGGCTCATCGAGGTGATCTCTTCGAAACCACCGCCGCCAGTCGCCCTCCACAACTGATTAGGACCCTGCCGGCAAAGGTAGACATCGGTCAGACCATCGTTGTCCAGATCACCCCAGAGTGCGGCGTTGACGTCGGTAACCTCTGCCAAGGGGTGCTCGACCTCAAATGCAAACCCACCCTCGGCCAGGCCTATCGCCACGGCGTTGCTCACAAACTCCTCGGCCTCGACAGCCGCGGCGAAGAGCAGGTCCAACAGACCGTCACCGTTGATGTCGCAGGCCGACAATGAGGGATCGACGACATTGGCTTCGGTGCCTATCCGCCATGAAACCGCACCAAGAGCCAGGGCAACCGGTTCGTCAAACACCGGCCCAGACGGCCGGACGGCAGGCTGGACATCGGCACCACCCAGCGGGATCGCTTCACCCCGCCGACCCATACGGGTGTATTTGAATTCGACCAGTCGACCGCGTGGGTTGTCTTCGAGTTTTCGAAATGTCTGCAACGTCGCCATCGCCTCATCGCGCCGGCCCATTCGTTGTAAGGTCTGAAACGCTCGATAGTATGCGCTGCGCAGGTAGGGATCGAGTTCGATAGCCCTCTGATAGAAACCCAGGGCCTCTTCAGCCCGATCCAACTGCATCAAACACTGACCGACGAAATAGACGGCGTCAGGGTCTTTTGCGTCCGCCGCAACCACCACCTCAAAATCCGCGAGCGCTGCCTCGGCCTCCCCGGCATGAAGTTCCAGCAATCCACGGCAGTACCGAGCCCTGAGATTGGAGGAGTCCAGTTCGAGCGCCCGGTCAAGGGTCTCCATCGCAAGGGTCTCGTCGCCCTCCGCCTGCCGGTTGAGTATCGCAATGGCCAGATTGACCAAGAGGTCCGGATTGTCAGGATGCTTCTCTTCGAGCGCGGTAAAAACGGTCCGTGCTCCGTCGTAGTCGAATCGACCCATCAGGGCAACGCCTCTATTGCTCTCTTCAACCAGCGTATCGACCGGCGCCGGCACCCCGCAACCCAACGCGCCAACCAATACCGTCACACCAACGAAAATCCTCTTCAACCGAAACCACTCTCCCCGGATCATGCTTCGCCCCCTCTGCCCGCTACCGTTGCCTGATGACGACGTACCGGTCGATCTCGTTCACGGATTCTACCTGCTCGGACCCATCTGGCCAGAGAACTTCCAGGGTGACCGGTCCCTGAAAATCACTCAACCCGAAATGCAGCCTTAGATCACCCTGACTCTGAAAACCCGTTCCGCTGCGCACTTCCCGCATCATCGAACGGTTGGGTACCGAGGCAACAACACGGGCGCCGATCGCCGCAATATTCCCGTCCCGGCCGACCAGTTTCAACCCCAACCAGTGGTTGTCATGGTCCGCCCGGTTTTCCAACAACTCAAATCGATCGTTTGCATTGGCGATCAAGAGATCCATTTTGCCGTCGTTATTCCAATCACCAATTGTCAACGCGCGGCTGACCTTGGCCTCCCGCCATGGAGCACCGGCGCCGGCCGAAACGTCGGAAAATGTTCCGCTCCCGTCGTTAAGCAATATCCTGTTCCGCTGCCCATAACTATTGTCGGGTTCAAAGAGCTTGATATTATCGACGACATGGCCGTTGGCGATTGCCAAATCCAGATCGCCATCATTGTCAAAATCAGCCAAACGCGCCCCCCAGCCAACCTCGGGCCTCGAAGCGGCGGACAACCCAGTTGCTCTGCTGACGTCCTCGAATACGAGATCTCCCATATTCCGGTAGAGCCCATTGCTCTCCATGGCATAGTTTGTCAGGACCAGATCCTGTCGCAAATCGCCGTCGATATCACCGATATCGGCGCCCATACCGGAGGTTGCCATCCCCTCCGAGTTCAATCCCAGGCCGCTAATGAGTCCGATTTCATCAAAAAAGCCCTGACCATCGTTGAGATACAGGCGGTTTGGCGTGCTGTCGTTGGCGAGGAAGATATCCAGGTCACTATCATCGTCAAGATCAGTCAGAACGACGCCGAAGCCCTTTTCAAGTTGACCCTGTAAAACCCCACGGCGAGCGCCTTCCTCAGTGAATGTCCCGTCGCCCGAGTTGATGAACAGGCTGTCGGAGACTCCAGAAAACACCGAGGGCCGGCAATAAGCCGAAATGTTGCGGGCCCGATCCCCACAAAATGGATTGTCTTTGAAACCTGCCTTGAGATAGTGGGAGACGTAGAGATCCAGATCACCGTCGCCATCGACATCTCCAAAGGCACAGTTGGAACTCCAGCGGGGATCATCGACGCCGGCTAGCCTACTGGTCTCCTCGAACCGGCCACCGCCGAGGTTACGGTAGAGCCGATCAGGCCCGTAGTTGGCAACAAGGAAATCCAACAGGCCATCGCCGTCGATATCCCCGACGCACATTCCCATCCCATAACCGTCGTCTCCAACGCCGGCCTGCTCGGTGACGTCGACGAATCGGCCTTCGAGATTCTCGAAGAGTCCGTTTCGAGGAGTCTCAACGGGGTCTGACCCCGGAGTCGGGGCCCCTGTCAGAAGGTAAACGTCAAGATCCCCATCGTCGTCAAAATCAAAAAAGCCACAGCCGCTTGCGGTCGTCTCGACGTAATATCGGTGTCCCGAGCGTCCGTCGTATTGAACGAAATCGAGGCCGACTTCCGCCGAGACATCGACCCACCAACCTTGTTGTCCCTCAGCATCAGGCAACAGGACTGGAGAGGGTTCTTGCGCGAACAAAATGACCACATCGTCCTCCTCGCCCTCGACACGCCCCGTATGGACCGGCAGACCGACTCCCCCCGGTGGCGGGGCATCGGCGAGTACGGCCTCCCGCATTTTCATCTCGCCCCTGGCGCGCCAGAAGTCGGCAAGGGCCTTTCGCCATTGATCCTCCCACGGCGCCAACTCCAGCGCAGTCTCGAACCCGGCCGCCGCCGCGTCCTCCTGGCCGCTCAGCAACTGGGCCTGGGCCAACGTCGCGTGATAGGTCGCCACAAAAGGATCCTCCGCAAGAGCCGACTCCATTCTCCGTATGGCATCATCATGAAGGCCGAGACCACAATCCAGAATGGCCAGACTGGACCGAGCCGTTACATTGGCCTTATCGAGATCCAGAACGCTCTCGTACAACTGGCGCGCCCGTTGTCGCTCGCCCATGCCGACCAGAATCCTGGCAAAAACCAATCGATCCTCAATAGAAAATCGGTCATCCCGGATCAGTTCACCGCACAGTAGCCAGCCCTCCTTGAGGTGGCCCGAACGCAAGAGGGTCTTCGCCAAACGCCGATTGAAGAGGAAACCCGAGGCCGAGCCCGTTGACTCAAGTTCCCGAAGCAGGTGGAGTTCCTCGGCCGGACCCAACTGGGCCGCCTCCCGGCTTTGGTTGAGCCGGCCAACGATCTCCAGTGCCCGAAGCTCGGCCCTGGCATTCTCGATACTGCCGGTCTTCTTGAGCAGGCGCTCATACCTCGCACGGGTTTTTGAACTGAAGGGATCAATGTCGAGCGACCTGCGGCACGAGGCAGCTCCCGCCGCGGCATTGCCGAGTTCTTCATGCAACCGGGCTGTCAGTGCATGAGCCCTCGAGTTCTCACCTTGTTCCGCGACGACATTGAGCACCTCAACCAGAGCCTCCCGAGGGTCGTCCCCCGCCAACAGCAGGGCTCGCAGATAACGGGCGTCCGGATGGTCGTCCAGTCCTTCTGCCCATGTCAACCCCCGCTCGATTTCGCCAAGCCGAATCAAGGTCACAATCAACCGACGCCTGATCGCTTGATCGTTCGGCTGCGCCTCAAGGTAGCGCTCAAAAAACGGCACTCCCTGGGCCAAGCCGCCACCGTGCCCGGAAATCCAGGAAACGGCCAGATCTCGAACCGACTGATGTCGATCCGGATTGGCCTTGAGATCCTCCTCCAGATAAACTCGCGCCCAGTCCCAGCGCCCCTTTTCGAACGCATGCCGTGCCCGGTGGAAGGCCAAGTCCGGGATCTGATCTCCGTTCTCTTGGAAACCACAGGCAGCCGAGAACAAACAGGCCACAACGGCCAACGTCACCTCAAACATTCGTTTTCGACGCCTCATCCTGGATTCGATCCTTCCTTGACCTCTAAAGACGAGGTTACGGTAGCATCACCCAGCGAAGGAGCGTTTCTATGTGCCCGTCTGCGAAATTTCGGACCCTTCCCTGCATCGCCTTCCTCGTGGTGGGCTCGTTGATCAGTTGCTCGCACTCTCGTATCGATGAGACCACGGTCATCGCCACTTGGAGTGGGGGAACGGTCTCCTCGGACCAATACCAGAGTTGGTTGGGCTTCCGGCACACCACTCCGGACGAGGCAGAAACGAAAGCCACCTGTGAAGATCTTCTGCTCGTCAAGGTCTTGGCCGCCGAGATCGAAGCGTTTGGAGTCGATAACACCACGGCCCAACGGATCGAGGACGCCACCGACGCCATCCTGGTAAAACAACTCAGGCGGAACATGGGGTCTGAGATCACCATCCCAGACGAAGAGATTGAGGCCGCCTATCGGAAATTCCCAGACGCATTCCACAAACCTCAGAGGCTCCGTCTGAAAAATCTCTTCTTGAGCTACCCACCCGGGGCATCAGAGGCCGAGATGGTAGCCGTTCAAAATCACATGACCGAACTGAGGCGACGTCTTGAAGAGGGCATGGATTTCGGCATGTTAGCGGAGCAAGAAAGCCACTCCCAAACCCGTTTCAGACAGGGTCTGATGGGAAATGTCGCGCCCGGGCAACTTCCCGCACCGATCGACGCAGTCGCCATGCGGCTGGCCCCGGGGGAAGTCAGCCAAGTCATCGAAAGCCCGGATGGCCTTACGATCCTCAAGTGCGACAGCATAATCGAGGCCAGGCTTCCGTCACCAGACGAAATCCGGGACGGCCTGGCCAAAAACCTCAGGAGAATCGAAGAGAAGAGGCGGTGGGAGGCTCTGACCCTCGAACTGGGTAATGGTGACGCCTCGGGACCCACCTTCAAGAAGGCGGCAGCACAACGGGCCAGGGCCCTTGGTCTTGACAGCAACCCAGAGACGGTTGCCGCCATCATATGGACTCGCCGGCAGTACCTGGCTACAGAAGCGATCAGGCGACGGGTCGAGACGACCATGACAATCCCGACCCAAACCGAGGTGCACCGTTATTTCGATGTCAATCGGGGTCTTTTCACTCGTCCTGAGACCTTCGAACTGTCGGTAATCAGACTGGATCACAGTGACAGCGATCGCTCTGCAGTCCACCGAAAGGCGGCTGAGTTGTCCCACGACCTCAGAAACGGCCGGCGGGATTTCGCTGAAGCCGCTCGGATCAACTCGGACGACGCTTCTGCCCCAGCGGGCGGGAGACTCGCGTCGATGACCCGCCGCCAGATGGCCGGCCGAGGCCCCGAGTTCATGAAGACAGTTTCCGAGCTCGACAAAGGCCACATCAGCCGGGAGTTTGCAGCCAACGGGAGTGAGTGGATCGTTCGCCTTGATGCCCGCAGACCACAGCAACCATTGGAATTCGAACAGGCGGCGGATCAGGCCCGCAACCGGCTGACCAAGAAGCGGGTCGCCCAGGTGCAACACGCCATGGACGCCGATATCCGCACAACACTGGATGTCGTCATCCTCCAATAGAAAAGGCGCACCCAAGGGTGCGCCCACATGCTCGTTTGCTGGGAAAACTATTGGACCGAGAAGCTCATCAGCTCGACAGGGACCAGAACGTCGCCACCGGCCCGCACCAGGGCGTTCAACCCCGGCAGGGTGGAGAATCCCGTCCCGGCGACGTCATTGATCATCATGCCGTGATGGCCCTGACCGGCGCTGGTTCCGCTCCCGAGGCCCACGGAATCACCACCGAGGTACCAAACCCCGGCCAAGAAGCTGGCGCCGGTGTAGGTCACCGGTGAAGCGAAAGTATGGGTGCTCCACGTGGCCGAGCCTGCAATCACAGACACAAAAGCCGAACTCAAAACCGGAGCAGTCGTCCCGGCCACTGGACCGAACACCGAGACCCAGACACCATCCGTTCCGGCCCCCGATGCCATGTAGAACTGTAGTTGCGTTACCGAACCGTTGGCATTGACCGGCGAACCCGCCGCCGTGCTGAACTGATTACCGAAACTAAAACTGCTCAGGCCTGGAATTGCCGTCACTACGCCGTCGTCATATTGGATCAACCCGGCCACTCTGCTCTTGGGCGCCTTGGTTTGAACCGGCGTGTCCAGTTTCTTGATCACGGGACCGGTATGCTCGGCTGGGGTATTGTCCAGACCTTCATACGCCACCTTCTCAGCCGGCTTCGGCCTTTGAGCCGAGGCCAGAGTCACCGCCCCTAAAACCAGGCAGCATACACACAGGGATACAAAAAACTTCTTGCTCATCACTCAGCCTCCCTTCGATCACTCAAAACAATACTGTAAATATTCTATCAAGCCGAAGTTGAAAATACAAATTTGTCCAAACCAACATGGGTTACCACCGTCCTTCACGGAAGCGAGTCGGCACCTTCAACCTGACCTGCGGAGGCCACCAACCTCTCGGGGAAAAAGCGAAGCTCGGCCTCCCTCAGGGTCGCCTCGGCCCAGTGACCATAAACCTCGGCCGCGTGCAGCCTGAGGTATTCCGATCGCACCCTTTCATAGACTGCGGCCAACGGCTGGACCGCAGGTTCCTGCCGGTCGCTGATCAGCAGAACTTCCAGTGTCGTCGCAGTTCGATAGGGCGCCGAGACCCGATTGATCTCGAGATTCGATGCCAACCGGGCGACCACCGGACGGATCGCCGCCAACTCCGGCAAGGTCTTCCAGCCGTCGTGTTCAATCTGCCCACCCAACTGGTCCGCCGCACGCTCCAACGCATCCCCCGGATCGTCGGATTGGGCCAGGGCCTCCAGGGCCGCCATGGTCTTGTCCGCGGTGACGCCGACCAGCGGAACGACAAGACGTGTGGCGTTCAGACGCAAAGGGCTGGAAAACCGCCGTTGGTTTTCTACATACCATGATTCCAGACGCTCCTGGTCTTCATCGAGAACCCGCTGGATCAGTTGCTGCCGCCGAAGGTTCAAGCGTGCGCTGATCATTGCCGCCTCCAGGCGCTGCTCAATCTCCGGATCACGATCAAGCCCCTGCGCCTGAGCCTCAGCAAAAATCCGCTCCCGGCGTTCAATCAATTCCAAGAGCCGTTCCGGCAATGCACCGGAAAGAGTCTGGCCGTCAGCGACCAGCTTCGCCACCATCTCTTTGAGCCGCCCGACGTGCAATCTATAGGCACCGACACGAAGGACTACTGCCTCCGCCTCGCCGTGCCGCATCAGGCCTTCCAAATCCTCGCCCCTTGCGACGAAAGTCTCCGGCACTTCGGGCAATCCATCTGTCATTTCGACGATCAAACCCTCGCGCCGTTCAGCCGTCAGACGATCTTTGATCCGCGGCATTGCTTCGGCAAAAGTGATGTCTCGATGCTCAACAATGCCGGTTACCAGGAAAAGGTGCACTCCCTGGGGCGTCTCAACCGACTCGCTCAGCTGCCTTTCCTCCAGAGAAAATACAATCTCGGCCAGCGCCGGGGTCAATTGGCGAGACTCCAACCACCCGACAAAGCCACCTTGATGCCGGCTTTCCGAATCGGAATACTGCTCGGCCAGCGCAGCGAAACTCTCGCCGCGTTCCAGGCGTCGGCGAATCTCGTCGGCAGTCTTGGCGAGGGCCTCGACAGGATTTTGCTCATCGGCACGGAGGAAGATATTGTGAACCTCCCGACGGGCGGATTGAACCCATTGTTCCTGATGCTCGTCAAAGAAGCTCCGAGCGTCGGCCTCGGTCACCGCTTCCGCCTCGGGCAGGTGGCCTTCGATGTAGGCTTCGGCCGACAACCGATGGAGTTCCTCCAGCCGGAACGCTGCCAACTGTCCCTCGATCGTTTTCGAGTCGATTGCCTCGTCCTGCATCAACAGACGTTCGAGTACGATTTCCTCGATGATGGAGCGATACCAGCCCTGAACATCCCCTGAGTCCGGAACTCGTTCATTCGGCGCCCTGGCCAGAATCACCCGATCGAGATCGTTGCGGGTGACCACACCACCGTCGTACGCAGCGATGATGTCGGGGTCATCAGGTAGAGACTGCCCAACCGGGGCCTGTCCACAGCCCTGAATCGAGAGTCCCCCAACCACCACGGCCACAACAGACCCAAAAAACTTCATCTTCTTCATAAGCTCTCTCATTTCGCCTCAAAAAAGGACTCGGCCTGCTGCACCTCCGGGCTGTTCGGCGCCCGCTCTTTGAGGTCTGCAAACCACCGTTGGGCCTCATCCGGCCGACCGAGGTCGATCGTCACGGCCACCAGGGCCAACAAAGCCTGGGCATAGTCGGGAGCCAGTTCAACCGCCCTCTCGAACTGCTCGAGGGACATCTCGATGCGATCCTGCTCAATCAGGAAGGCACCGTAATTGAAGTGCGCCCTGGGAAAATAGGGCTGATCAACCAGGGCGCGCCTGAAGGCACTTTCTGCAGCGCCGGCTTCACCCTGCCGGGCAAGGTAAACCCCCAGGGCCACCCGGGAGGGACCGTAGGCAGGATCGATTTCCAGAGAAGCCTCCAGCGCCCTGAGTTCGCCCTCGGCATCCCCAGCCGAAAGTTGGGTCAGCGCCACCAGGTACTGGCCTTCGGCGCTGGGCTCAAGGGCCTGTGCCCCCTCCAGCAGATCCAAGGCCTGGTCGAGGGCGCCCTTGTAGAGTTGGAGCGTACCCAATTGCAGCATCAAGCGGGCCGACATCTGCGTACCTTCCGGATAGCTTTGACGAAGCTGTTCCACGTACGACAGCGCATCGTCAACCTGACCCAGGAGCAGGCTGGCCGAGGCCAACATCTCGAGAGCCATTGGATCTCCCGGTTGTCGCTTGAGCAATTCAGCGGCGGCGTCTCGGGCAGCGGCACCGTTCTTCTGGAACAGCAGGTGCTTGGCACGGCTCATCAAATTGACGTCGCCAACCCTATCCTGCGGGGGCAATCCCTCCGAGCGCAAGACCTCTGCAATCGATTCCTCCGGCCCCGAGGCGCTGCTGAGGTAGCCAAGTGCCTCCAGCCGGCTCCGGGTGTCGGCGTCGACCGACCCGACCTGCTGAGGATCGGCCGCAGCGTGGGCGGTCATGAAGGCCTGTAACGAGTTTTTCATCGTCTCGGCTCGCTCCGGATCTGATTGCACCAGGTTGTGCAACTCCCCGGGATCGGCCGCCAGGTCAAAGAGTTCCGAGCGCGGGCCGTGGAGGTACTTGCTTTCGCCATCAAACAGAACCCGGAGTTCTCCCAGACCGTGACTGAGACGCGGCGAAAGGGTCTCGGCATACAGGGCCGCCGGAGGTCGCACCTTGCCCTCGAGTTCCGGTACCAGACTGCGGCCCTGAAGGACAGGGTCCCCTTTCAGGCCCAGCATTTCCAAGACAGTTGGCGCCAGATCGACCAGGCCAACCCGCTCGGCCACCACACCACCCCTGCGCCCTCCGGGCACCTTGATGATCAGCGGAACATGAAGGGTGCTGCCGTAGGCCAAAAGAGAGTGAGTGTCTTCCCCATGATCACCCCGACCCTCCCCGTGGTCCGAGGTCACGATGACCATCGTTCGATCATCGATGGCCAATCTTCGAAGCGTATCCATGACCTTGCCCAGAGCCTCGTCGGAATAGGCAATCTCACCAAGGTAGGGATCGTCGAGGAAGAGCTGGTCGTAGGGTGTCGGTGGCTCCAGGGGTTGATGCGGGTCGAAGTAGTGCAGCCAGAGGAAAAACGGTTCGTCGGAATGGTCCTCGAGCCATGGAAAGATTGCCTCGTTCACATGGGCTGCCCGCCGTTCGTCAAAGAAGATCCCAGTTCTCGGCAAAACCCGGCGCCCTCGAAAATCCTCGTATTGTGCGTTGAACCGGTCGTCGTAGACCTCAAAACCCTGGTCGAGATTGAATTTTGCAGCCAGGGGAAAAGACCCGATCGCCGCTGCCGTTCGATAGCCCTGGTCACGGAGCCTTTCAGCTAGCGTCGTATGGCGATCGTCGAGCACAAAGATGCCGTTGTCCCTGATGCCGTGTGCCAACGGATAAAGCCCCGTCATGATC
The DNA here is from genome assembly GCA_030618605.1 of Holophagae bacterium. Classification (GTDB taxonomy): domain Bacteria; phylum Acidobacteriota; class Thermoanaerobaculia; order Thermoanaerobaculales; family Sulfomarinibacteraceae; genus DAOWGJ01. The sequence goes on from JAUXDC010000010.1 coordinate 31,414, forward strand.
GTCGAATGGGATGGGAGCGTTATCGGCACCGAAGCAAAGGCATTTTCAAACAAAACCCCCTCAGCCGCCAGGGCGTCAATGTTCGGCGTCGAGGCCTCCGCCTTGCCGTAACATCCGATATGATCGGCCCGGGTTGTGTCAATGGTAACGATGACGACGTTCATTGGCCGGTCGTTCCCGCAGCCGGCCAGTCCGATACACGC
>JAUXDC010000050.1 GCA_030618605.1 Holophagae bacterium
CGCCAGTCAGGCGATGCCGGCTGATAAAAGGGGACTGATCAGAGTCTCGTCGGAGATGGATGGGCAGTACATTATTGCCCGGGTTGTGGATAACGGTTCGGGGATGAGTCCGTCCACCGCGAAGAACATTTTCGACCCGTTCTTTACGACCAAGAGAGCCAGGGGTGGTACCGGCTTGGGGCTGTCAATCGCGCATCGCATCATCGAAGAGCATCAGGGCGTCATCTCGGTCGACAGTGTGATCGGCGAGGGAACGACGTTCACGATAAGGCTTCCGATCGGGGACGGGGATGGGGCAGCATTAGAGTGATGCGGGTTGAATTTTCCCCACCGATGAGATTCTTTGAGAAACCGTATCAAGCTGTTTGCTGTAAGCTATTAGCCATTAGCAAGAGTAGTCTCGACCGTTTCTGCGTGAAGGCCATCCGACATAGGGGCGAGCGATTGTTGCTCGATACCGAGCGGTTTCAATCAGGGCCTAGGCTAAGAGCTAAAAGCTAATGGCTAACGGCTTAAGAGTCTGGAGTCACCCATGACCATGCGAAGTATTCTGATCATCGACGACGATGTTGCGGTCACCAATTACCTGATGGTTTTTCTCATGCAGAGCGAGATCTTCGAGCCGACGGTCATCAACGAGAGTCTGGAAGTGCCGCCGCTTCTTGAGCAGGAAACATTCGACATCATTCTGCTCGACATGGACATGCCCAATCTCAGCGGCATTGATCTGCTCAAGATTCTCCGTGAGAACGGCATCGAAACGCCGGTCATCGTTCTCAGTGGCGTCAACGACGTTGACCTTGCAGTCAAGGCGCTCAAACTCGGCGCATTTGACTATTTGACCAAACCGGTCGATGACGAGTATCTCCTCGAAGTGGTCGAAAAGGCTCTCCGCAATCGAGACCTTCGGAACAACATCAGTAGCCTTCCGGATGAACTCAGCCGGGATGACCTTGCCTATGAGGAGGCCTTTTCCAGGCTCCCGACCCAGAATCCCGAGATGATCCACCTTTTGCATCGGGTCGAGAAGATCGCCATGGGAACGCAGGGTGTGTTTGTCATGGGTGGGCGGGGAACCGGAAAGGGCAAGGTCGCGGAGGCGATTCACAATGCCGGTCCCCGGAAAGAGAGCCCGTTCGTCGCCGTCAATGCTGTCGCTCATGACCAGGATCAATTTGCCGGCCAGTTCTTTGGTCAGGCGGCTGATTGGACTGGCGAACACGAGGAGACTCCCGGGCTGATTGATGCTGCCGAAGGCGGCACACTTTACATCTCCAATATTGAGTGCCTTTCCATGGCTGTGCAGCACCGTCTCGATCGCTTGATTCGGACCGGGGAGTTCTACCGGGAGGGAACCACACAGATCCGATCGGCGGACGTTCGGATCATTGGTGGATCAACCAAGGACCTGCGGTCGGATGAATATCGCGACTGCTTTTCTCAGGATCTCCTCTATCACCTCTGGGTCAACCAGATTCTCTTGCCGTTGCTCAGAGACCGGGCGGACGATATTCCTTTGCTGGCCGAGCACTACCTGAAGAGGGACGTCGCCCGGACCGGTATCGCAATCAGGGAAATTGCTCCAGAGTTGGGCGCCTTTTTGCAGACCTACGCCTTTCCGGGGAATTTGGAAGAACTGCGGGATGTCATCGCCACGTGCGTTCGGAAGTACGTAACTTCCGGAAAAGTGCCGGAGGATGGTCTTCTCGGTGTTGATTCTCTTTCGAACTATTTGAGGGACAAGATCCGAGCCGGGACGCGAAACCCGGCCAGTCGGAGACTGAGAAAGCTATCTGAGGTCATTGTGGAGCATGTCAGGTGGACTGTTGATTCTCTCAAGGGCGATCTCGGCCGTGCGGCCCACGAACTGGGAATCTCCGCCGAGGAACTGGATTCCTACCTCCGGGAAGAGTAATGGACTCAGGGGTGGAGGTTGTATGAGGCGATACGCGGTGGCTGCAGCGGTTGCGATCATATGGGGAGGGGCAGTGCTACCCCTTGGCGCCCAGGATATTGCGCTTTTTGATCCATTCAATTTCAAGTTCGAGAGCAGCCGGGTCAGACTGAATACCGTGATGCGAATTGACTCATCGAGCCAGGAGACCGGAGCCGAACTGTCCTTCGAAGATGATCTCGGTCTCGGAGAAAAGGAAAGGATCCCGACGGTGTCCTTCGAGTGGCAGTTCGCCACGAAGCACCGCCTGGCTGTGAGATGGCAGGATATCGATCGCGATTCCTCAACCCAGGTGCTGGAAGAAATCAGAATTGGCGACGAGATCATACCGATCGACACCGATCTTGGGTTGGCCTTCGAGGTGGAAACCTGGGCCATCGATTACACCTATTACCCCTGGATCAGGGATCGGTGGGCCGCGGGCTTCGGGTTCGGTGTGCGCGTCATGGATATCAACACGATCTTCACCGCTGAAGAGTTGGAAATCGACGCCGACGGTTCGGTGGCGGCGCCGCTTCCCTATGTCAACTTTGAGTACCGCAGAATTTTTGGAAACAAATGGCGAATGAGGGCCGGGCTGGGCTGGCTCGACGTCGAGATTCGAGGCATCAACGGTGGGCAGTGGATTGGGCGATTGTCGATGGAACACCAGACCTTTTCGAATGTTGGATTTGGACTGGGCCTCAATTATTCGACCATTGATGTTGAGAGCCAGGGCGACGATTTCAAAGGAAAGATTGACCTGGACATCAACGACATCAGCGTCTACCTGCGCGTCCATTTCTGATGAGCGTTCCTTGGCAGGTGGTCGACACCGCTGAGACCGACGAGGGTCTGATGACCCTGATGCAGCGGGGAGATCGGGAATTCGTCATCAAGATGGAGTCTTTCGTCTTGATGAACAGCCGCCTCAATCTGACCGAGTTGGCGTTGGCTGGGAGTGCTTGTGCACTGCTGGGGGCGCGTCGACGACCGAGGGTTCTGATTGGCGGGCTGGGTATGGCGTTCACGCTAAGAGCGGCCTTGGACGCCCTTCCGCAAACTGCGCAGGTGATCGTCGCCGAGATCAATCCTGTGGTCGAGCGCTGGTGCCGGGGACCGTTGCTCTCCTTGACCGACGGCGCCGTGGAGGATCCCAGGGTCGAGACACGAATCGGGGACGTGGCCCAGGTGATTGCTCAAGCAGCGCAGAAACAGGAAGTCTTCGACGCGATCGTGTTGGACCTCTACCAGGGCACCCACGATGCCGCCGACGATCCCCACGACCCGTTTTACGGCAGGAAGGCCCTGGAAACTATGCGGAAGGCCCTCAAAGACGACGGAGTCTTTGCCGTCTGGACCGAGTTTGCAGATCCGGCCTTTGAGAAGCGGTTACGAACCATCGGCTTCCAGTGTCAACGCACCAGCCCCGGCAAGGGCGGACCGCGGCATATCGTATATCTGGCGACGAAGATTGGTGGGAAGTGATCGTTCTTGCCGAGGTGCTAAGACCCTATCGCCGAGAGTTCCCGGCGAAGCCGGACTGTGAACCGGGCGCCGCCCTGCGCACGGTTCTCAGCCGAGACTGTGCCGCCGTAGCCTTCGACGATGGCCTTGACGATCGCCAGTCCCACTCCCATATGCCCTCGGCCGGGATCTGTGCCGGGTCGATAGGAGAAGAACCGACTGAAGATGCGGTCGAGGTGTTCCGGCGGGATGCCGGGGCCGCCGTCTGAGATGACGACCTCGGCCCACTCGTTCACAACCTCCATCGTTACGTTGACCTGCAGGTCCGCCGGCGTGAAGCTGACGGCATTGGCCAGGAGATTTTCGAAGACTTGAAGGAGGCGGTCCCCGGATGCCCAAATCCAGACGCACTGGTCTCCCAAACTCAGCTTGATCGTTGGGCCCCGATCAGGCCGGCGTCTCCTGAACGCTTCCTGAATACCCTCGAGGAGTGTGCCGAGCGGCACCTGTTCGCGGTCCTCCCGTTCGATCAGCATTTCGATGCGGGAAATTTCCTGTGCACCTGAAAGAAGTCTTTCCAGACGGGCGACATCTGTCTGGATATTTTTCAGCATCCTGTGTCGAATTTTTGGGTCAGTTTCATCGAGGGCAACCTCCGTCGTTGCCCGGATAGAGGCCAGTGGATTCTTGAATTCGTGGGACAGATCCGATGCCAGACTCTCCGTTGCGCTGAGGTGGTCCTCGAGGCGCCGGGTCAGTTCGGCCAGGGCCCGCTCAAGGTCCCCGATTTCATCCTTCCGCCTTCCGGCTTCGAAGCCGCCGGTCAAACGGCCCCGACGGTCCAGAATTTCTTCGGAGCGTCGCCGAAGGCGAGCCAGGGGCCGGGCGATCGTCAGTCCCAGCAGCAGGGACAATGCGCCCGCGACCATCAGACTGATCAATACGACACGGGCGACGTCAAGGCGCACGTCATAGAGGGTTTTCATGACCCTCCAGGTGGACTGGGAGACCAGAACGGCGCCGACCACCGCATCATCGACGCGAATTGGGATGGCGATGTGGAGTTCAACTGTGTCGCGTCCGATAGTTGGGCGGATCAATGTTGCGGCGCCGTAGCGGCCTTCAAGAGCCTGTTGGATCGCCGAGCTGGGCAACTCGTCGAACGGTCGAGACGGCGTGGTTTCCGCGGACTCTTGGCCGGTCAGCATCCGGGTCGCCTTCACCGGGAGCATGAAGATTCTGTAGAGGGGGTTCTCCCTGTCGGAACTGCCGGCGGTCTCGACCGCAGGCTGATCGGGTTCTCGACGAGGGCCCAGTGCTGAGGAATCTGCGATCACCTCACCATCACGGTCGACCACCCGAAGTCTGGCGATATGGCGCATGCCCAGATGGAGCAGGATGTTGCGGGCGTCGCTGCTCTCCAGCCGGCCGGTTGCCTCCAGGGCGGCTGCCAGGAGGCGGCCTTCCTGGCCCATTGTTCGCTCTTGGGCCTCGAGCAGGTGGCGTTCATAGGTGTCCAGCAGCAGGACCCCGGTCGCGGGGAGGAAAACGAGGAGGAGGTTGAAGGCCAGAAGGCGAATGGAGATTCTCGATAGGAAACGCAGAATTCCGCCTTGAGTCATTGATATTCCTGGAGGCTCGAGGATTGAGGGGTTAGGGGTAAGGGGTTAGGGGTGAAGTGTAAGGCGGGGTGATTCAACGGCGCCGCTGAGGAGGTGAGCGAATCCGGCTGGGGCCATTCTGGTTCCGATTTCGCCGGGTCAGACATTACTCGGCACCTTCTTGATAGCGATATCCCAGCCCGTAGACTGTCTGGACCGCGTCGAAACCGGGCTCGAGGGCCTGGAATTTTTTGCGCAGTCTTTTGATGTGGCTGTCGATCGTACGGTCGGACACGAAGGTGTCGTGGGGATAGCCTCCGTCCATCAACTGCTGACGGGTCTTGACATGGCCCGGCCGCCGGGCCAGAGAACACAGGATCAGGAACTCCGTCACCGTCAGCGCGACCAGGTTCCCGTTCCAGGTAGCGAGGTACCGTTGAAGGTCGAGTTCCAGCGGGCCGACGACGACCATGTCCTGGGCCGGCGTTGCCGGAGCGCCGGCGAGGGCCATTCTTCGGAAGAGGACCTTGACCCTGGCCAGGAGTTCTCGCATGGAAAAGGGCTTGCAGAGATAGTCGTCGGCGCCCAGTTCGAGTCCCAGGACCTTGTCGAACTCCTCGTCCTTCGAGGTCAGGAAGATGATCGGAAGGGTTTCCGATCGCGCGCGCAGCCGTCGGCACAGTTCCAGACCGTCCATCCGGGGCATCAGGATATCGAGTATGGCCAGGTTGGGCATCGAGCCGTGTTCGAAGGCATCCCATGCCTCGGCGCCGTCCGAGAACCTTTGAACCCGGTAGCCTTCGCGTTCCAGAGCCCTGCCTACACTCTCCAAAACCCCGGCTTCATCATCGACAATGGCAACCGTTCCTTCAGTGGCGTCATGCATGGTTTGAGTGTAGCGCAGGAGGCAGGGGTCGGGACAGCGTCAGCGCCGGGAACAGCGGACCGGCGTGGTTTGCGTCCGGGTGATCCACTGGTGGACACTTTCTGATTTCGTTGCTGTTCGCATCGTGATATTGTTTTTCTCGTGAGCCTGTTTCAGTTTTTTGAGATGCGCCGTATCTTCAAGGAGTTTTCCCATGGTACGCACGATTTCTGTCCCGATTGCCCTCATCATCCCGTTCGTTCTGCTCGCCATGTTGATGGCGGCATTGCCGGTCGCGGCATCGGTCTCGGCCACCGAGCTGTTCCTGCCGGCTGTAGGAACCGGGGCGGGAGTTCCACCATCCTTCTGGTACACGACCATCTGGGTATTCAACCCGAACGAAGGACCCACCGAGGTTGAATTCAGCTTCCTCCGCCGCAACCAGAGCAACACTCCATCCGATATCACGCACACGATCGTGGTCGACGGGGGAGAGGTCGTGCAGATCGACGATGCCGTCACTGCGATGTTCGGTGTCCAGGGGTTTGGCGCAATTCGAGCGGTTGCCGACGTGCCGGTCCAGGTAACCGCGCGGATCTACTCCAAGGAAACGGGTCAACAGGAACGCGATTCCTCGGGACAGGCTTTCGCCGCGGTGCCGGCCCAACGTGCGATCGGCATCGGCGAAGAGTCGGACCTGATCGGTCTCACCAACCTCGTCGGGGGCGACTTTCGGTACAACGTTGGCTTCGTGGAAACCACCGGACAACATGTCTGGGTTCAGGTGGCGCTGTACGGAAGCTCGGGCAGCAGCTGGGTATCCAGCTCGATCCAACTGCGCCCATTCGAACAGCGGCAGATGTCCGTCGACCAGCTCTTCAACAACGCGATCGGAGAAAGCGACAACTTCAGGCTTCACGTGACTGGGGGGTCTGGAGACGGAAGGGTGATCGTATTCGGCTCCCGTGTTGCAAACGGTTCCCAGGATGCTTCAACGTTTGAGATGGCATTTCCGCCGTTGCCATAGATGCGGAATCACTGCTGTCCCAACGTCTTCCGAGAAAAATGTTGTAACGTAAATATCTTCAGTTAATTGCGGGAATATTGCACCTGCATCGACTTCAGAATCCACCTATCATCGAACCCATTAGCTTCGAAAGGCTGGCTCGATGTACACAGGTCAAACCGTATTTTCCCAAGTCATGGCGTTTCTCCCTCTGCGGCGATTTCACACCTGCGTGAAACGCTTTGATGGCAATCACAAGGTCCAACGATTCACCTGTCTCGATCAGTTTCTGGTGATGGCCTTTGCCCAACTGACCTACCGCGAGAGTTTGCGTGACATCGAGGTTTGTCTTCGCGCCATGCAACCGAAGCCATACCACATGGGTATTCGCGCTCGGGTTTCCCGCAACACCTTGGCCAATGCAAACGAAGTACGTGATTGGCGCATCTTTGCAGACTTTGCCCACATTCTCATCGACAAGGCTCGGCATCTATACGCGGACGAGGACTTTGGACAAGATCTTCAAGACGCAACCCTCTATGCCCTCGGCGCAACGACGATTGATCTGTGTTTGGCACTTTTTCCTTGGGCTCGCTTCCGGCGGGCAAAAGGTGCAGTAAAACTCCATACACTGATGGACCTCCGAGGGAGCATCCCTTCGTTTATTCATATTTCCGACGGTAAGCTGCACGATGTCAACGTTTTGGACCTTCTGACCCCAGAACCAGGCGCCTACTACGTGATGGATCGCGGGTACCTCGATTTCGACCGGCTATTCAGGATTAACGAGGACCAAGCATTCTTCATCACCAGAGCAAAAAAGAATTTCCGGTTCAAACGTCGATACTCCAATCGTCCGGACAAGTTGAATGGGATCCAATGTGACCAGACTATCGTTCTGAGTACGTTTTATTCCGCAAGAAAGTACCCGGAGACTCTCCGCCGCATTCGTTACCTCGATCCAACGACCGGGAAACGCCTGGTCTTCCTGACGAACCAATTCGAATTGCCGGCATTGACAATTGTGATGCTTTACCGGGCCCGTTGGCGGATCGAACTCTTCTTCAAGTGGATCAAGCAGCATCTGCGAATCAAGGTTTTCTACGGGACTTCGCCGAACGCAGTGAAAACGCAGATCTGGATTGCAATCTCCACATATCTCCTTGTAGCCATCCTGAAAAAAGAACTCGGTATCGAACAGAGTCTCTACACAATTCTACAAGTTTTGAGCGTGTCCCTTTTCGAGAGAACCCCCATCCTGGAGGCGCTTTCAGGTCACAACTCCCAAAACCAAGATCTCTCCTACTGTAAACAGCTGTCACTATTCGACTAACGATGGGACGCTAGTGGTATTTCTATATTAATGAGGTTACCACGGCCTGAGCTAGACAGGACCCTGATGGTCTGCTACAGGCGCGTCCGTCTTTCCAATCGGTCCGGTCCCTGAATTCCAACCCCGGTCCCCGAGCAGGTGCTCATTCCCGTGCCCGAGCCCTCGAAAATAGGTCAAGTCCGATTACTGGGTCATTAGTAATGATTTCATCATCATCGTCGAGGCTGTGGGATTGTGGAAAACCGGTTTCGGCAGGCCGTCAGTTTTCCTGTTTCTGTCGGGCCGGGTTTCCAAGGGACAGCCCGTGCCCGTTACCGTTCCCAACTTCGTCTGGTTCCGACTTTCTGCTAGGGAAGAGGTGTGGTCTCATCTCCGCCTGGGTGCGGTAGCCTTGTAGAGGAGGCTCCATGACTTTGAAATTCCAGTGTGACGTCGTGATTATCGGGGGTGGCCTGGCCGGAATGGTTGCGGCGTCTGAACTGCTGGACGCAGGTCGGAAGGTCGTGATCGTCGATCGGGACCTTGAGGAGAACTTCGGTGGTTTGGCCAAAGAGAGTTTTGGCGGGATGTTCTTTGTCGATACGCCGGAGCAGAGGCGGGGCGGCATCCGGGATTCAGCGGAACTTGCACGGCGGGATTGGTACTCGTTCGCCGAGTTCGAGACCGGAGACTACTGGCCGCGGCGCTGGGCGGATCTCTACGTTGAACAGTCGCTCGAACAGGTCTATCACTGGCTGAAATCAAAAGGGGTTGGTTTTTTCCCGGTCGTCCATTGGGTTGAACGAGGGCTCTTTACGCCAGGAAATTCGGTGCCCCGCTTTCACATGATTTGGGGCACGGGCCACCACTTGACCGAGGCGATAGCGGCCTACCTCGAGGGGCACGTACATCGAGACCGCTTGACACTTTTGTTTGGGCACAGGGTTGAGGGACTGGTATCCGACCAGGGCTGCATCAGTGGGTGCCGAGGAAAAACTGAGGCGGACGGACAGGAATTTGAGGTTGAAGCCGGATGCACGATTGTTGCCGCGGGCGGCATCAACGGCGATATGGATAGGGTGAGGGCCAACTGGCATCGGGACTGGTCGTCACCGCCCAAAGGCATCCTCAACGGCTCACACCACTTCGCCGATGGGTTGGTCCATGATGCGGCGGCCGAGTGTGGCGCTGCGATCACCCATCTGGACCGAATGTGGAATTACGCTGCCGGCGTGACCCATCCCCGGCCCAAGAGACCCAACCACGGCTTGAGCATGGTGCCGCCGCGTTCTGCCCTCTGGCTCAACAGTAGGGGTGAACGCATCGGCCCGGAACCGATGATCACGGGTTTCGACACTCGCCGCCTGGTGACACAGGTGTGCGCACAGGAAAAGCAGTTCAGTTGGCAGGTGCTCAATCGGAAGATCGCAGTCAAGGAATTGGCGGTGTCGGGGTCGGAGTTCAATGAGGCGATCCGTGACAGGAAGATCTTCGTTTTCCTTAAGAATGTACTCTTGGGTAACCGTGGACTGGTCGAGGACCTGACCGAGAATTGCGTTGATTTCGTTGTGGCCCAGTCGATTGATCAATTGGCCGATCGAATGAATGAGCTGTGCGGCAACGACGACATCGATCCGGCCGTCCTTCATTCGACGATTGAAGGCTATGACGGCAATATTGAACGTGGTCCGAAATTCTTCAATGACGACCAGCTCAGGCGGCTGGCTCAGCTTCGGCGTTACAAGGGGGACAAGGCGCGAACCTGCAAATTCCAGCGGATCGACGATGCGAAGGCCCGCCCCTTGATCGCCATCCGAGAATTCATCTTGAGCCGAAAGACCTTGGGTGGTCTCCAAACCGATGTTCAGAGCCGGGTCCTTGACGGTAGGGGAGAGGTCATTCCCGGCCTCTACGCCGCCGGTGAGGCTGCCGGTTTCGGGGGTGGAGGCAGCCACGGCCTCAGGGCCCTGGAGGGTACATTTCTCGGTTGCTGCGTCTTGACGGCTCGAAAGGCTGTAGAGCATATCGTGAAGTAGAGGTCACCTCAGCTGAGGCCGTGTCAGACCCGAGGGGGCGCCCGGTTTTCGGGCTTCTGATTTCGTCATGACGTCATCCTTGGGTCTATGCGAGATTTCCCCTTGCCGTTACAATGCCGATATGACCATTTTCCGATGGGCAGTGCTGATTGTTTTTTTGGGACTACTGGCAGGAGCGGGTACCGCTGGAGCCTGTGAGTGCGTCGTTCGGGATGACGGCGGTCGATTGATCGCCCGCATCCAGAAGGACGGTATCTTCAGGGATGCCTCGGGACGGAGAATCGGTCTCTTCGAGGCTGCCGGTGGGGCAGTCCGTTCCGGAAGCGGGGGACTGATCGGGCGAATCGACGGTGATGGAGTGGTCCGAGACGGATCCGGCAGGCGCCTGGGTGTTGTGGACAATAAGGGAATCTTAAGGAATGGCTCAGGACGGCTGATCGCACGAATCGATGGCGGTTCTGCCCTCCGAAATAGTTCAGGACGCTTGGTTGGACGACTTGACGGCTGGGAGCCCGACTGTGTTCATCCAGTCACGGCCTACCTGATGTTCTTCGATCCCCGGCACAATCGTTAGTCCTGCTCCGCCGAATGTTCGATGAACGCATTCATTTCCTTCTCAAAATGTTCAATGATTTCGGCAGGCCGGGGTACCAGCCCGGCGTCGCTGATCACGCCCAACCGTACCTGGCCGGCATAGGAGAGGATGCTGACCCCCAGGCCGAGGTGGGCCGCCTGGGGAACCCAGAACATCATTGAACGGACCGCTTTGCCGGCAAGGTACATCTCTTCTGTTGGTCCTGGAACATTGGTCATCACAGCGGTTGCTTTGGCGCCGAAGAAACCGATGGCGGCGCCCTCGATCTCTGCGCTGGCCATGCCGACGGCGTTGAGCACGCCGAAGGTCACAACGGCTTCCGAGCTGTTCTTGATCCTGTCCATGCGTTTCTTGAGTTCCCGCAGGCGAGCCATCCGGGTCGGAAGGCCGACCGGAAGGGACAGAAACACCAGGCCGAACAGATTTCCCAACTCGCCAGGAGGTCCTTCAGGCCGCAGGTTGACCGGTACCGTTGCTCGAATGTTCATGCCGTCCAGATCACGTTCATCGCAGTGGATCAAGTAGTGGCGAAGGGCGCCGCACACGCCGGCCAGAAGGACGTCGTTGAGGGTGGCGCCGACCTCTTTCCCGAATGTCTTGACCGATTCCAACGGCATGATTTCGGACCAGGCACAACGTTTCTGCGTCGCCAATTGACCTTTGAAACAGGTCTTTGGGTCGGCAGGCATCGAGGCGAGGCGGGCCAGTACGCCGGCAGCCTTGGCACCTTCATTGGCCAGCGCCGCCAACTTTCCAGGGGTCGCCAGGGCTTCGACACCACTGTCCACGACATTCCCTGTGATTCTTCGAACGGTGTAGAAAGCATCATTGACGACCTCCGGAAGCCAGAATCCGGCAGCATGGGTTCGGCGTCGGCGACGCCGTTTTCTGGTCGGCTGGTGGCCGGTTGGTGAGTCGTCGGTCATGCTGAGGAGCACCCGAATCAAGGCGATGCCGTCACCGATGCAGTGGTGGATCCGTCCGATCAGAGCGGAGCCTCCACGGTAGTTGTCGATGAAATGAAACTGCCACAGGGGTTTGGTCGGATCCAGCGGAGTTGAGGCCAGAGTTGAAACCAGTTCTTCGAGTTCATCCTTGTCCGCTGGTTTGGGCAGGCCCAGTCGGATCAAGTGGCTCTTCATGTTGAAGTGCTCGTCCTCAACCCACCGAGGACCCATGAGCGGTCCACCCTCGACGATGCGTTGTCTGAAACGGTCGTAGCAGATGAATCGGTCTTCGAGGACGGTTTTGACCTCATCGAAAACCAACGGCTCATGAAAAGCCATGACCGCCGTAATGACCATCAGATTCGTTCGGTCCTCCATGTGAAGCCAAGCAGCATCAACATTGGAGAGCGCCTCTCCCTTTCCGAAACCAAGGACCATCAGATACCTCCGGGGTTCTTTGGAACTTTAGCAGAGATTGTGGGGCCCGGGCAGATGGGTCGAAGGGTGGACACGGGGGTCCACCCCTACAGAATACGGAGGAGACTGCAGGGGTGGCGCCCGGCAGAACTCGTGACATTTATAGGGGACACTGTTCTTTTCTCATTTATAGGGGACACTGTTCTTTTCTCGCTTCCCATAGTTCGGGGTACGGGCACGGCGTGCCGTGTCCGTGCCCATAGCATTGGTCGCGTTCAAGATCCCAACGTGATACGGCGGCCGTGATCCGTGATCCGTGAGCCGAGGCCACCTGACGCTGTTTCCCTGTCATTTCCACTATCCGGTATCCACAAATTCCCCCTACTCCCGCATAATGAACATATGACTTCCGACCCACTGGTTCGTTTGAAAGGCGTGCACCGCGGATTCGGGCGGCGGGGAATGGCGCGCCAGGTACTCCGAGGTGTGGACCTGGAGGTCGCACCGGGCGAGTTGGTCTGCCTTACCGGAAGATCGGGGGCGGGCAAGACGACGCTTCTGCACATCGTTTCAGGTTTGGAGCGAGCGGACGAGGGCGAGGTTCTGCTCGATGGGCAGGCCCTCAACCGTATGGGCGAGAGTGGCCGCGCTCAGCTAAGAGCCCGTACTATCGGCATTGTCTTCCAGGCATTTAACCTGTTGGAGCATTTGACGGTTGGTGAGAACGTCATGCTGCCTGCCGCTTTCCTCCGTGGGTGGGTAGAAAACGCCCGGGATCGTGCCGGTGAAGTCCTCGACAAGGTGGGGCTTGGCGATCGATTTGAGGCCTTGCCCGGTGTGCTTTCAGGCGGTGAGCGGCAACGGATCGCTTTGGCCAGGGCGTTGTTTGCGGTTCCGGCACTGTTGATTTGTGACGAGGTGACGGCAAACCTGGACCTCGAGACCGCAAGGGAGATGGTGGCTCTGATAGATGGATTGAGGCGCGACGAGAACATAGCGGTATTGGCGGCAACCCATGACGAGGCGTTGGTCAGGCTGGCGGATCGTCAGCTGCGACTCGAGGACGGTAAGCTCCGATGAGTGCTTCGGGGATGAAGAGAGCCGGCAGGCCCCTACTTCTTTTGATAGACCTCAGGCGATCGTGGGGCAGACTTCTGGCTGCGGGACTGGGTGTTGCTTTGGCTGCGGCGGTCCTGACCTTTCTCCTCGGGCTTGGGCGCGGAATAGAAAGCGCCGTGATTGGCGAGTTGGCGCCGTCAGACCGAATTGAGGTTGCTGCCTCGACCTCCCACATTGATTTTGGACCCCTTCGAATGGCCTTGGGATCGGATGTGCTCGGTCTTGAGGATCTTGAGCGACTGAGGGCCATCGAAGGGGTTGTGTCGGTTTGGCCCAGAGTAGGGTTGGCTGTTCCAGCGGTTGCGTCTGGAGGTAGCGCGATCCTGGGTCAATCTCTGGTCACTGAGTTGGCCGTCGAGGGAATCGATCCGGAGCTACTGGGCAGTGAGATCAGTGGGAATTTCGTCTTTGGCGCCCGGCCAAAGGTCGGGCCTAACGCGGTTTCCTGTTGGGCCGACAGGGATTGCCCAAAGGCGGAGTATTGCCTCGATGCTCCGGAACGAAAGGGAGTGTGCCGAGCTCCGGTCCCGGTTGTCGTATCCCAGAAATTGATAGGACTCTACAACGGTTCCATCAGGCGGGCCTATGGGCTTCCAAGGCTCAATCCCGAGGCCGTCCTCGGGTTGGGTGCTGATGTTCAATTTGGTGCTTCGTCCTTTTCGGCATCAGCTCGAAAAGGCGTCCTGAAAGATCGGATGCAATTGGTAGGTTTCTCTGACCGGGCGATGCCTTTGGGTGTGAGCCTGCCCCTTGAAGAGGTCCAGCGGCTCAACGCCTACTTCGGTGATGGCGATCGGCAAGGTGGATTCGACACCGTCACCCTCGGCCTTGAGTCCGGGCGTGACCTGGGAACGGTGACTTCCGCCGTCAGGCAAATGGGTTTCAGGGTTGTCCAGGATGATGTTGAGAGAATGGCTGCCGCGGTCTCCGTTGCGACCGTTGTCATGGCCTTGGTGGGGCTGGCCGTTGTCTGCGTCGCTGCCCTAGGGGTTGGCCACACCTTTGCTCTTCTGGTGGAGGGTAGGCGGCGTGAAATCGGTATTCTGCGTTCAATCGGCGCCTCTGGACTGGATGTGTCCCTGCTGTTCCTCTCCGAAGCCGCTCTTGTCGGGCTTGGCGGGGGAGTCGTGGGCGCGGTAGCCGGAGTTTTCCTGGGGCGCGGCGCCGACACACTTTTCTTGGGGGCGGTTCCGAGCCTGCCGTTGATTCCGGAGACACTTTTTCTTTTTGATCCTGAATTGTTGATTGGGGTTGTGGTCTTGGCGGTCGGGGGCGCGATAGGCGGTGCTGTCTTGCCCGTCTGGAAAGCCCTTCGGACCCCTCCTCTCGAGATGCTGTAAAGAGAATGAGAATGGGTCGCCATTCAAATAATGATTCTTATTGAGACAGTATTTACTTTAAAGAGAAATAATTTGACATTGTAGAGTTGATCCTCCTAAAGTCTTCCTAAGGGCAAAAAGCCTAAAGCGTGCGAAAAAGAAAAGGAGGATGTCATGGCTCGGAGGGACCTGTGGGAAACGCCGTCGATGGAGCCTGTCGGCGAAGGCGTTGATCGAAGAGATTTCACCAAGGTCTGCCTGATGGCGGCCGCAGCAGTGGGCCTGTCGAATTCGGCAGGTCTGAAGATGGCCGAGGCCGCGGAGCAAGGCCTCAAACCATCGGTCATCTGGCTCCACTTCCAGGAGTGCACCGGCTGTACGGAGAGCCTGCTCCGGACATCCGCTCCCGGTTTGGCGGAGCTTATTCTTGATCTGATTTCGTTGGATTACCACGAGACGTTGTTTGCGGCAGCGGGGCATCAGATCGAAGAGGTACTCCACCAGACGATGGAGGCCAATGCGGGCAAGTACATCTTGGTTGTCGAAGGTGCTATTCCAACCAAGGACGGCGGAATCTACTGTCAGATTGCCGGCAGAACCGCGATGGATATTCTCCAGGACGTGGCTTCCAAAGCTGGTGCGATCATCTCGATCGGGTCCTGCGCGTCGTGGGGCGGTATCCCGTCGGCGGCGCCGAATCCGACAGGCGCCGTTGGAGCTCCGGAAATTCTTCCGGACAAGACCATCGTGACGATCCCGGGTTGCCCTGCCAATCCCTACAATTTCCTCGGTACCGTGCTTCAGTACGCGACCTTCGGAACCCTGCCGGCGCTGGACGACAAGGGCCGTCCGATGTTCGCCTACGGCCGGACCATTCATGAGCACTGTCCGCGGCGGGCCCACTTTGATGCCGGTCGATTTGCCCGCGTCTACGGTGATGAAGGTCATCGGTTGGGCTATTGTCTCTACGCGCTTGGCTGCAAGGGTCCCGAGACCCATGCCAACTGTTCTGTCGCTCATTTCAACGAGATTCCCGGGGCCTGGCCGATCGGTATCGGCCACCCGTGTTTCGGTTGCACCGAGCAGGGAGTCGGCTTTACCAAGTTCGTTCATGAGGCGGCGACGCTCCCCGATGGGGCCCATCCGCCGATCGAACCCGAACACGGTCCGACCAATGCCGGCTGGTATGGGGTTGCCGGTCTGGCCGCCGGCGCCGTGATCGGGGCGGGCATGATGGCATCGAAGAAGATAGCGGATGCCGGGGAGGAGGAATCCTCATGACGATGGATCGCCGCAGCCTGCTCAAGGGTGTGGCGGCAGCTGGGGCAGGCGCCGCGGTTACGGCGTTGCCTCTTGAGGCTTCCACACCAAAACCGGAGATTCCGGCCGACGCCTTCGGCATGTTGTATGACGCGACCCTGTGCATCGGTTGCCGGGCGTGCGTCACTGCCTGCAAAGAGGCCAACGCCATGCCGGGGAATCTCTATAATCCGCCCGAAGACCTGTCGGGTGACACCAAGAACATCATCAAGGTCTGGCATCGGGATCAGGCTGACCAGAGCTACATGAAGGCCCAGTGCATGCACTGCCTGGATCCTGCCTGTGTGCGAGCCTGCATGATCGGCTCGTTCCAGAAGCGCGAGTTCGGCATTGTGACCTGGGATCCGACCAAGTGCATCGGATGCCGCTATTGCCAGGTTGCCTGCCCGTTCACGATTCCGAAGTTTCAATGGGAAAAGGCGATGCCGAAGATCGTCAAGTGTGAGTTGTGCAACCACCGCATCAACGACGAGACCGGCAAACCGATGCCGGCCTGTTGCGAGGTCTGTCCCAAAGAGGCCGTCATCTCTGGGGACTATCGGGAGTTGTTGGCCGAAGCTCAACGTCGCATCGACGAGCACCCGGAGCGTTACTACCCCGCGGGTGCGCCCAAGATCTACGGCGCCGAGGATGGTGGCGGCACGCAGGTCCTCTACCTCGCCGGGGTTGATTTCGAAAACCTGGGTCTTCCTGACCTGGGTTCGGAACCCGCCGGTATCTCGGCAGCCACGATTCAACACACGATCTACAAGGGATTCGTGGCTCCGGTGGCACTCTATGGAATCCTTGGGGCCGTGATGTGGCGAAACCGGCGTTCAGGGAAGGAGGAAGAGTGATGGCACATCCTGAAGCCTCACCGGTCGGCGGCCCACTGCTGACCCGTTCCTACAAGTTCCTCCTGTTCTTCCTGTCAATCTGGGGTGTGGTTTTGATCTGGCGATTTGCCGCCGGAATCGGGGCCGTGTCCGGATTGAGTGATGGATATCCCTGGGGTATCTGGATCGCGTTCGACGTGGTCACAGGGACGGCCCTGGCCTGCGGTGGTTACGCCGTAGCGATCCTCTGTTACATCTTCAACAAGGGGAAGTATCACCCGCTGGTTCGTCCGGCGATTCTGACCTCGGCCCTGGGGTATTCGATGGCGGGCCTTTCGATTGTCATCGACGTGGGTCGGCCCTGGTTGATTCACAATATTCCTCTCCGGGTCTTTGACTGGAACCTCAATTCAGCGCTTCTGGAAGTTGCTCTGTGTGTCATGGCCTACACGGGAGTCCTTTGGCTGGAGTTGGCGCCTGCGTTCCTTGAAAAAATGAAGGATGCATCCAGTCCGGGTTTGAGGAGCTTTGCGGAGTTCGGCTTGCGTTTCTTCGACAAGGCCCTGATCTGGATCATCGCATTGGGTCTGCTCCTGCCGACGATGCACCAGAGTTC
>JAUXDC010000062.1 GCA_030618605.1 Holophagae bacterium
CGCCGAACTCGGTGGCGATGCCTCTCTTGATGATTACGGCAATTTGATCGCCCGTTTCGAAGCGAGAGGCACCGAGGGCAATGAGGCTGTTCTGCTGTCGTGCCACGCCGACACCGTGAAACCCGGCGTCGGCATCGAACCGGTGATCGCCGACGACGTCATCCGCTCCAAGGGGGACACGATTCTCGGGGCTGACGACAAGGCCGGCATTGCCGAGATCTTCGAGGCGTTGCGAAGAGCCGAGGTCATGCCTCCAGTGGAGTTGGCCGTCAGCCGACAGGAAGAGATCGGTCTCTTCGGCGTCAAGAATATGGACTTTTCTCGAATCAGTGCCCGTATGGGTTTTCTGATGGACAACGACACCCTGGATACCATTGTCATCGGTGGGCCCTCCTACTTCGCCATCGACGTCGAGATCACCGGCAAGGCTGCTCATGCGGGCATGGAGCCGGAAAAGGGCATCAACGCCATTCAGGCCGCTGCCACGGCGATTGCGGCCTTGCGACTCGGTCGTCTCGATCATGAATCGACCGCAAACGTCGGCGTGATCGAAGGCGGCATCATCCGCAACGGTGTGCCCGAACGTGCCACCTTTCTGGCCGAGTGCCGCTCCGCCGACCACGAAAAGGCAGTGGCTCTGGCCGAAGAGATGGAAAGCATCATCCGCGAGAAAGTGACGGGGTTCGGGGCCGAAGTCGAGATTCGGATCGACAATCTGTGCAAAGCAGTGCAAATCTCGGAAGATGCAGAGTGCGTACGAATCGCCAAGGAAGGCTTGCGCCACGTCGGCATCGAGGCCGACTGTGTATTGATCACCGGTTTCACCGATGCCTCCATCTACAACAACAAGGGCATCGAGATGGCGGTCGTAGGCATCGGCGCACAGAACGAGCACTCGACCGACGAATGTGTCGCCATCAGTGATATGGAAAAAGCCGCCACGGCCCTGGTCGAGATGCTTCGTTTGTGCACCGTGTAAAGGTACGCCGGCTGAGGTGGCTGAAGGACAACTGTGGTCAAGGGCATGCCGGCCATCGGCTGGTCACTGCTCGGTCACGCTAACGATAGGTGGAATCGTGATCGGGATGCAGGGTCAAAAGCCGTAACCAGTTCTCCTCGCGAAAAGCCACGGCTCGACAAGCACGGCCTAAACGTAAGGAATAGAGCCGGCCACCGTTTGGCCCTGACCGCGACAAGATGGCCTCCCATCGCAAGCCGGAGTCACGGTATACCTGCTGCCAGGTCGTTTGACTCAACTTGCGGAGGGAGGTGAGGACTGCACGTTGTTGAGCTGCCTCCAGAGCAAGGAGCTGCCGTTGAAAAACCGCATTGTTGAGATCAAGAAGAAGCGTTGATTGCGAGCTCAACGACCGGCGCCTTCGGCTTCCAGCGCTTCGAGATTGGTCTCTTGGGGCGCGTTGGTCTCTGCCCAACGAATGGCCTCATCCAGATCACCGGAAACAGAGTCGTGGAAAAGCCACCGTTCGGAATCCGGCACGAACTCGCCGACCTTGACAACCCACACGCCCGGTTCCACTCGATCAACAAGTACCTGTTTACCGGCGAACTCCTTCCCGAGGGCAATCTGTCCACTCTTACCAATAGTCTTGACTGCTAGCATGCTGCACCTCCGCATGAATGCATTATAGCAGGATTCAGCATCGGCGTCGGGGCGGCGCCAGATTCAACGGTACCGCGAGCATAGTGTCCGCCGTGTCGTTCTCGTGGACGGGATAGCTGGTGGGCCGGCCGGAGTAAAGGGCAGGCACTGGCACTGATGCTGATGCTGGAGCCTTACGGCCTCGAGTTTGACCAGGCGCTCACACTCCCGTCCTCGAAACCATCTGCGAAAATCTCCGGTTCGAAACAGACATAATCGTCCAGACAATCGTAGTAGCCTTCCGGTGCCCAGCCGCAGGTCAACTCGCATGGGAAGCCTGGTTCCACGAAGAAGCATGGAGTGCTGCACTCATACATGTGAATCTGAGCGTCCTGGCACCAGACCACCGTATCGTTGGTGCAAAAGCCCTCGAAGGTCACTGTCCCGCATCCAGATGCTTGGCAGGACGCCTGGTCACCGCACAGGGGATCCGGTGGTGCCTGTTGTGCAGAGTAGTCGCCGACCGGCAGAGTTACGGCCATACTTCCCAGGCCGCCATCGATTGTCTCCAAGGCGCTGGCGTCGGCCGGGATAATATTCCACGTCGGTAATTGGCTGATCATTATGGCAAGAGCCTGAGTGTTGTGACTTGGAAACGCCGGAAATTCCGGCACGATAACGACACCATTGACCATGACAAGGTCGGTGTAGCTACGGAGGTAACCGTCCGTATCCGGAGGGAAGGGCACACGGATGACCTGGTATCCCAGACCTTGCAACACCGCAGCGATGGCGTCGAGGCGATCGCGGTTGACGCAGTCGATCCCGGCGGCCTGGGACCCGACGAGCACAGTATCCGAATCCAGGAATGTAAATGCCAGCGAAAGGTTGCCGGTACCCGCGTTGACGAGTGGCGGCAGGACCACAACCTCGATGCAGCCGAGATGATCCTCCATCAAGGCAATGAGAGCTGCTTCGTCGGGATCCGGGAGGCTCTCAAGGCTGTCGCGTTCGGACAGGAAGCAGGTTCCTTGGCCGTCTGTGACCACGCTGCGGGGTAGTAGAACACTTGGGCGGAAGACGTTGATGCCACGGCTCAACGCGAGCTCGGTCGGCACTTTGTCGTCGAGGGGCCGCATGTCGAAATAGCGTGGGTCGACGAAGGATATCCGGCCCGACGATGAGTGCCGGATAGCGAGTGGACCGTAGTCGCCGACCCATGGTGTCTCGCGGCCTACAATTTCCCAAATGATTCCGGTCGGATCCACGCCGTAAGATGCCAATGCGTTTTGCATGCAAGTCTTCTCAGCTGCGGAATCCGCCAAGACAACGATCTGCACGACCGATTTGGTCGCATCGACGATTGTAACGGCCAGTTCGTCGAGGTGTGAGCATTTCCATCCTACAACGAGCTCACCTGCGCTTTCGAACTCCGCCACGAGAACATGGTCGGCGGTAGTGGGGGGATGGGTGATCCGAAAAAACTCGATGTTGTCCTCCCGGAACCCAGCGAGAACCGGCACCGCGAATCCAATCACCAACAGTCCAACCAGTCGTTGGCGCCAAAGATCCAGGGAAGGCCCTTGCGTAGGGAAACCAATCTTTCGCAGTGCTCTCCCAATATACATCCCGAACTCCTTAATCGGAGAACCGATACTCCCGCTGAGATTTATCACAATGATCTTATCAGCCTCGAATACCGACCGGCATGTAAGGAATAGCACGACCCACTTTTGGTGGGCCAATGCCCACCCTACCTTTGCATCTTCAAAAAGACCGTCGGCCAAATCTGAAGGGGCAGAACTGGTTCAGTCTCAGCTGTGCCCACACACGGCAGGCACTCTCAGCGGGCTCAGCCCCCGGTGCGGCATCCGTCTGCGCGGAGCTGGGCGAAGTAGGCTCGGTCGCGGTCACAGTGACACTTCTTATATTTGTCGCCGCTGCCGCACCAACAGATGTCGTTGCGGCCCATCATGCGGGCGGAATCCGGAGGCGTTTGCTTCTTGAAGAGTTTTTTCAGTGCGATCATCGTTGTCTCATTTCTTTCAGGGCCACCCTTGTTCAGGGCCGGTATTTCAGGTGTATTTTCATTGTTTCTACTCGGGCATCGCCTCGGCGAGGTCAACCGTCACGGCAAACCGTGTGCCCTCGGGCGACGGGCCATTATCAATGCTGACGGCCTCCGGGTCAACATGCCCCGCACGGAGAACGTCGTTCAGAATCAATTCAAGGGCCTTGCGATCGACCTCCGGCCCTGTGATCTCGAGGCGAGCAACAGGCCAACGCAGACTTTTCTGGGCCTTGGTTTTGGCGCCGCGAATGGCGGCCAACAGTTCAACAGCTGCCTCGAAGACGCCGTCGTAGTCGGGGCGGTCGACACCGGCGACCTCATCCACTGTCGGCCAGGCCGAGGTGTGGACCGATCGATCACGGCCCTCTTTTGAGGCGAAGGCCCAGGACCAGACCTCTTCGGTGACGTAGGGCAGGAAGGGGGCCAGGAGCTTGAGGAAGGTCTTGAGGCCCCAGGTCAATGCAGCCAAAGCCGAGCGGCGTTCGGCCGTATCTTCTTCCGAGTAGGACCGGAGCTTGACCAGTTCAAGATAGTGGTCGCAGAATTTCCAGAAATCGTCTTCAGCTGCCTGCATGGCAGTCGCGTAGTCGAAGGCCTCAAAAGCGCTTGTCGCCTGGGTGATAGTCATTCGGAGTCGATCAACCAGGGCCATATCCAGCGGCTCGGTGATGTGTTCAAAACCGGGCAGATCGCCTTCAACCCCTTCGAGCTGCATCAAGACGAAGCGGCTGGCGTTGAAGACTTTGTTGACCAGGCGCTTGCCGACCTTGAAGACACTGGGGTCGTAGGCGGTGTCGGTGCCCAGCCGCGCCCGGGCGGCCCAGTAGCGCACGCCGTCGGCGGTCCACTCGTCCAGCAAATTCTCCGGTGTGACGACGTTGCCCTTGGACTTGGACATCTTCTTGCGGTCGGGATCGAGGATCCAGCCCGAAATGACAACGTGGTGCCACGGCACTTGGTCGTGGTGCATCCACGCCTTGACGATCGTATAGAAGGCCCAGGTGCGGATGATCTCGTGCGACTGCGGCCGAACGTCCATCGGAAAGAGCTTTTCGTGCCTCGCGTCGTCCACACCCCAGTGGCTCTGGATCTGCGGCGTCAGCGACGACGTCGCCCAGGTATCCATGACGTCGGGGTCGCCGGTGAAACCGCCGGCCTGGTCCCTTGAACTCTCGTCAAAGCCCGGGGGGCAGTCGTACTGTGGATCGATCGGCAAGGTGTCTTTTGCTGCAAAGATCGGCTCGTCGAAGACGGATTCACCGTCGGCGCCGACCGGATACCAGACGGGAAACGGGACGCCGAAGTAGCGCTGACGGGAAATGCACCAGTCCTGATTGAGGCCCTCGACCCAATGGTCGTACCGGGTCTTCATGTGGGCCGGATGCCACTGGATCTTTTCACCCTGTGCCATCAACGCCTCTTTGTGCTCGAGGATCTTGATGAACCACTGGCGGGTCGGCACGAATTCCAGCGGACGGTCGCCCTTTTCGTAGAACTTGACCATCTGGTCGGTCGGCCTGAGATCCCCGGCCAGGGCCACGCCGCCTCCGGGGAAGGAGCCCTCTTCGGCCAGCAATTCGGCAGACTTCTTTTTGGCCTGCTTTGCGGTCAGGCCGGCGATCTGATCGTAGGCCGCTTGTGCGGCTTCGGGGTTGACGCTGTCAAACGGCGCCTGGCCGAAAACGACCGGAACCAGCCGTCCATTGCGACCAATCAACTGCTTGACCGGCAAACGGCTCTGCTTCCACCACTCGACGTCCATCGCATCACCGAAGGTACAGACCATCAAGATGCCCGTGCCCTTTTCGGGGTCGGCGTGGTCGGCAGCCAAAATCGGCACCCTCGCGCCGAACAGCGGTGTGATGGCGTATTTTCCGAACAGCGGCTGATAGCGTTCATCGTCCGGGTGGGCGACGACGGCGATACAGGCGCCCAGAAGCTCGGGACGGGTCGTTGCAACCGACAGCTCGCCACCATCTTCGACTGCAAACCGGATGTCGTGGAACAGACCCTGTTGAGGCCGATCCTCGACCTCGGCCTGTGCCACGGCGGTCTGGAAGTCGATGTCCCACATCGTCGGTGAATCGAGGTTGTAGACCTGATCCTTCTCGACCAGATCGAGGTAGGACAGCTGCGAAATCCGCCGGCTGAGATCATCAATCGTCGCGTACTGCTCATCCCAATCCAGGGACAGACCCAGACGCCGCCACAGGTGTTCAAAGGCCTTCTCGTCTTCTTCGGTGATCACCGAGCAGGCGTCGATGAAGTTCTGACGGGAGACCTCGGTGATCGTGATGTCCTTCTTTTTCATGCCCTCGACCTTGGTCGGGGTCCAATCCGGGTCAAACGGCAAATGGGGGTTGCAGCGAATGCCCAAAACGTTCTGAACTCTGCGCTCGGTCGGCAGGCCGTTGTCGTCCCAACCCATCGGGTAGGCGATATTAAGACCCTGCATACGCTGAAACCGAACCAGCAGATCCTGGTGGGTATAGCTGAAGACGTGGCCTACATGGAGTGAACCTGAAACGGTCGGCGGAGGCGTATCGACGACGAACGTCTCCTCCCGCGGCCGGGACTCATCCCAGCTGTGAAGTTTCCACTGGTCCCACTGCTCCCGCCAACGCTGTTCGGCGGCAGTGTGATCGTATCTCTTGGGAATCTCGCTCATCAGTCATCTCCTCCGGGCGCAACACAGCTGCGGATTCTACACGATCAGTCGGAAAATCAAAAAATGAGTGCATAAAACGCAGCACTGACAGGGAAAAATTGATCATTTCATTCCCAAAATCGGTTCAGAATTCGATTAATTTATTCATTGATAGCTTGACAAAATCCTGCCAAGGGAGTTTCATCTGGCCCCATGGCAGCTGCACTGATCATCGTCGAATCGCCCGCCAAGGCCCGAACCATCTCCCGGTTCCTGGGCTCGGACTACACCGTAGAGTCATCAATTGGTCACATTCGGGACCTTCCGTCCAATGCGACCGAGATCCCGGCAAAGCTCAAAAACAAAGAGTGGGCCAGGTTGGGCGTCGATGTCGATTCCGGGTTCACGCCTGTCTATGTCATCCCAGCCTCGAAGAAGGCTCACGTGGCTAAACTCAAGAAACACCTGGCCAAGGCCGAGGTTGTTTACCTGGCCACTGATGAAGACCGCGAGGGAGAAGCCATCGCCTGGCATCTCGCGGAGGTCCTCAAACCCAAGGTTCCGGTCCGGCGGATGGTCTTCCACGAGATCACAAAATCGGCCATCTCCAGAGCCCTGGAGGAAACCCGGGATATCGACTCCAATCTGGTCAAGGCCCAGGAGGCACGGCGGGTACTGGATCGATTGGTGGGCTACGAGGTCTCGCCTCTCTTGTGGCGCAAGATCAAGCCGAAGCTGTCTGCCGGCCGGGTACAGTCGGTCGCAACCCGCCTGGTTGTCGAAAGAGAAAGAGCGCGAATCCGATTCGTGCAGGCCGAGTTCTGGGGTTTGGAAGCGTCGCTGACAGCCAAGGACGATCACCAATTCAAGGCCCGTCTGACTGAGTTGGACGGCCAAAAAATCGCCGTCGGCAAGAACTTCGACCCGGACTCCGGCGAGGTCAAAGGAAGGGCCCTGGTACTGGATGGTGAGGTCGCCCGCCGCTTAGCAGCAATCCTCAAGGACAATGCTCTGCAGGTCGATAACGTTACGGCCAAGCCCTTCACCAACAGACCCTACGCGCCCTTCATGACCTCAACGCTCCAGCAGGAGGCCGGGAGAAAACTCCGGTTCAACGCTCAAAGAACGATGCGGGTCGCACAAAGCCTCTACGAAAACGGTTACATCACCTATATGCGGACCGACTCCAATACACTCTCCAAAGAGGCGGTTTCGGCAGCTCGGCGGCAGGTTGCGGAGCTCTATGGCGACAGTTACCTGCCCGATCGTCCGCGTATCTATACCTCGAAGTCCAAGAACGCCCAGGAGGCCCACGAAGCCATCCGGCCGGCGGGAGAGGTCTTCCGAACTCCTTCGAGTCTGCGTGGCGAGTTGGACAGAGACCAGCAACGGCTCTACGAGATCATCTGGAAACGGACCCTGGCCTCACAGATGTGCGACGCCACCGGCCGGCGCACGACGGTCAGCCTGCGAGGGGACGGAGGTCCCGACGGCCCCGCCCTCTTTACCGCAACCGGCAAGGTCATCACTTTCCCCGGTTTCCTGAGGGCCTATGTCGAAGGCTCAGACGACCCCTCTGCTGAGTTGGCGGATCAAGAGGCCATCCTCCCGCCGCTTGCGACGGGGGACCGTGTCGGGGCAGAAGATTTTGAGCCGACCCAGCACACAACCCAACCGCCCGCGCGCTTCACCGAAGCCAGCCTGGTCAAGGAGTTGGAAACCCGCGGCATCGGCCGGCCTTCGACCTACGCCAGCATCATCCAGACAATTCAGGACCGTGGCTACGTCTGGCACAAAGGGCCGGCGTTGGTACCCACCTTTACCGCCTTCGCCGTGACCCGTCTACTCGAAGAGAACCTTCCCGATCTGGTCGACTACGACTTTACGGCCCGGATGGAGAACGAACTGGACGCCATCGCCGGGGGACAACTGGACTCCACGGCATGGCTGGGTGCTTTCTTTTTGGGGCATGCCGGTGGCAACGGCTCGAATACTGAGATCCGTCAATTGGGGCTCAAGGCGTTGATCGCGACTCACGCCGAACAGATTGACCCACGGGTGGTCTCCCGGTTCGACCTTGGGACGACCAAGGAGGGCGAAGTAATCGCCGTCCGAGTGGGCCGTTACGGCCCCTACCTCCAGCGCGGCGACAGCGATCAGCGCGCCTCGATTCCTGATGATGTGGCGCCGGACGAGTTGAATTTGACCAAAGCGTTGGAAATGCTTGCCGACGCCGGAAAAGCCGATGAAGCCCTGGGCAACGACCCGGAGAGCGATCTTCCCGTCTACGTCAAGAACGGGCGCTTCGGGTGGTACGTCCAGTTGGGCGATGGCGGTAGCGACAAGAAATCCAAGCCAAAGATGGCCAGCTTATGGCCGACGATGGACCCCCAGACCCTGGATCTGCAAACCGCCCTGATGTTGCTGTCGTTCCCCAGAACCGTCGGGACCCACCCGGACAAGAGCGAGGCCATCACCGCCCAGGACGGCCGGTTCGGACCCTACCTCAAGATGGGCTCGGAGACCCGCTCTCTCGAGAACCATGAGGCACTGGCTTCGGTGACCCTCGAGGCTGCCGTCGAGGCCTTCTCGAAGCCCAAGGCCGGTAGAGGCCGAGGCATTCAGACTCTCAAGGAGCTGGGGACTCACCCGGACACCAAACTGGAGCTCTCGATCAAGAGCGGACGATTCGGACCCTACGTGACCGATGGAACCGTCAACGCCAGCGTACCCAAAGGCAAGGATCCCGAGGGGGTGACCCTGGATGACGCCGTCGAATTGATCGCCCGGCGCGAGGCCAAGCTGCGCGCCCAGGGCAAGGATCCCCGGGCGCCCAAGCCCAAGAAGACCCGGAGAAAAAAGAAGGCGTGATGCGAAAATTAACGGCTCTCCTCCTTTTCGCCACTCTGATCTCCGGTACCTCGACGACCCTGGCGTCGGCCCTGGAAGATCGGATGGAACGGGACCTCGAGGGAGCCTGGGCTGCACTGAGGGTCGAAATCTACTCAAACTGCTCCGGCGCCTACAACGATAATCATGTTCACGCCTCGGGAGTGTCTGCCAAGGCCGACCGTCGCTTCGAACCGGGAGAGGTGGTCAAGATCGACCGGGTCAAGGTCAAGCGCTCGAGAGTCGATCTGCTCCTGACACTGGCCGAACCGATCCTCAAAAACCATTCCGACGGACCGTTCATTCTCTTTTCCGAGTCTCCCTGCAAGGTCCAGCTTATTTTCGACGTACCCCGAGACTGGATCAAAAGCGGGGACCACCGCAAGATCCTGTCCGAAATCGACCAGCGCCTGACGACTTTTACTTCCTTCGAGGAGGCAAGGACTTCAACCCTGTGGAACGGCCGCGAACGCGACCCCTACCCTGCAGACTACGAACTGACTCTGATCCGTCACGAAATCTGGCAGGCCGAAGAACTGAATCTCGAGATTCAGGCCCGGGCCGATCAGGCTCTCGAAACGGCCCTCCAGGTGACCTCGAGTGTCAGCGATGATCCCGAGTATCTCAAGGGTTTTGCCGACGGTGTCCAGAACATGAAGTTCTGGTCGGAAAACGACTGTGACCGGTTGATTTCCGCTAACTTCGGCAGTATTGCCGACAATCCCCCAAAAGGATCAAACAGGCGCTACAAACCAGGCTTCAGAGACGGTCAAGAACTGATCTTCAATCTGATCCTCGCCAAGCGTCTCGAAGGCTGCTACGTTCCGGTTCCGGCGATGCCGGAGTAGAAGAAAACACAATTGAACCGCAAAGATGCGAAGAGCGCAAAGGGAACGCAAAGAAGATATTGAAATTAAAACCCTTAGCGGTCTTTGTGGTTTTGGCGATTCAAAACTGAGCCATGGATTCATCGGTGGCAGCTCGCCATTCTGGTGAGTCTTGCAAGCGGCTGAGCTGTCAGGTCTGAGCTCTAGGCAACCGATCGTTTGCCGATGACCCAGGCACATGCCGCAACCAGAGCTCCAACGATTCCGTCGATCAGGTAGTGGTATCCGGTCAGCATGCTGCCGATGAGAGTCAGTGGAATCAATATCACGTTCCACCACAGCCATACCTTCCCCACCTTCGGCGCCCAGAGTGAGTAGAGCACAAAGACGGCAACGTGCAGGCTGGGAAAGGCCGCAAGGCCGAAGAAGCGGATAATGACGTTGTATTGCCCCGAAACAAGGCTTGATGTTTCGAAAAAAAGTTGACGCTGCACCACAACGGTGGAGGGCATATTGATCAGAGTCTCTTGGAAAAGCTCAGGCCGAGTGAAAACCGGGCCCCACGAAGGCAGCAAGACATAGAGCAAAAGGCCCAGCTGCCACATAACGAAAAAACTGTTAAAGAACCTGATGCGCGAACGGCCGCGCAAGAAGGCAAAGAACACGACAACCCCGGCCCACAAGGCCAGGAAATAGAGGTTGCTGTAGAGGATGTCGAAAGCTCGGTGTACCGACGGGGCGGAGAACAACTTCAAGACCATGAGAACCGGGTCGTTGCCGGCGCCGAGAACAGAATCCAACCTCCAGAGAAGCGGGTCAAAATTGCCCGAGTTGATCAGGGGAATATAGGCCTTGAGGATGAGGTGCGTCGTCTGGATCAAACTGAACGAAACCATGATGCGTCCGGCATCAATCCAGTAAGAAGCATGACGCGGTTCAAACGACTGGAGGGCCTGTTCCCGCTGATCCCGTGAACGAAAAATGAAATTCCGAGCATTCATCAGAACAACCACCACGGTCGACAAGAATGCGAGAAACGCCATTCTCTTGAAAAGCCAAAGGGCCAGCCCCACGGGCTGCGTCGTCACCGGCTGCGTGGAAAAAAAGAGGAGCAGGGTCGCCACGGAAATCAATGCCAGCCATTCGAAAAGAAAGAGTTTCCTGAGGCCCTTGCCCAAGCGGCGAGTCCACCTGGAGAATACGGTCATCTGTCGGCCTTGTTGAGAGTGACCCGCCTGACACCTGAGATCTGCCGGGTCACCGCGCCCTGTTCGACCGCCTTGATGACCGCTGGGGGATCCTCGATCACCGACCCGCACAAGAGGTCGATACCGAAATCAAACAGGCACGGCATCATCGGCGTGCTGGGACCCAGCATCATCGTGAAGGCATGCGGGCTGATGAAGGGCAAGATGTCTTCGATCGTGTGATTGATCAGTGTGGTCGCACTGATCGCCACGACCTCGGCATGCGGCAGCACTCCGGCGACGTGTTCCGGCCCCAGGTCATCGGCCCGCCTACCGGCACCTTTCTCAAAAACCCAAAGTTCCCTGCTGACGGCACGAATTTCTTCGACAAAGGGGAACCGGCCTATGATGGCAACAGCCTTGTCCCGTCCTTTGTCTTTCAGAACCTCTCTGGCATTCAGGTCGGCGACTGCCATCCGGTTGACGTCAGTCAGGCTGTTGACCGCCGCCAATCCGAGGGCCGCTTCAGGGACCGAGGCGGAACGGAGCAACTGCACCAACGCGCCCAACTCCAGATCGAGCAGTCGGCCTGCGGCCGCAACCGGAACACCGGCACGCCGGTCGAATGATCCGGCCATCGTTGAGGCCATGCCCGCTCCGACCGAAGACCTCACCACGGTCCAATAGGGCCCGACCCGGACGTCGAGGACCTCGAATTCCGGACTGGGGGAGCACTCCTCGAGAATCACATCGACAACGGAATTCGGCACACTTTCCATCGGTGTACTGTAGCGCGGCACTCGGCAGTAGGCCCAAATTGGCTTTCTCACCCGGGAACGAGAACGGTAACTCGGGCTCGGGGGTGAATACTCACCCACGTGCCGGAATTTGACGGTCTCGGTGACACGCTATACTTAATCGGTGAAATTTCCATAAATATTGGGGCTCATTCTACTTATGTGAATAAGGGAGGACAGATGGCCAAGAAACCCACGACAAAAGGTCGAGAGCACGACGGCGTCACGCGCCGGGGATTCATCGGCACCGTTGGTGTCGGCGCCCTCGGTGCAGCGACGGTCGGCACACGCCGTGCGGAGGCCGTTCCGGAGATCACCACGCCGGAGGCCATGGTCCAGATCGGCCTCACGATCAACGGCCGTATCCACCGTCTGCTGGTTGAACCACGCTGGACCCTTTTGTTCACGCTACGGGAACGATTGGGCCTGACCGGCACCAAGGTCGGTTGCGAACGGGGCGAGTGCGGCTCCTGTACGGTTCTGATCGACGGCCAACCTCGGTACGCCTGCATGACGCTGGCCGTCGAAGCCGAAGGCTCCCAGATCACGACGATCGAGGGACTGATGGACGGCGAGGCGCTCGGTGATGTCCAACAAGCCTTCGTCAATGAAGACGCCTTCCAGTGCGGCTTTTGCACCCCCGGCCAGATCATGGCCGCCGAGGGACTTTTGCAGGCTAACCCCTCCCCTTCCAACGAGGAGATCCGAAAGGGCATGAGCGGCAACCTCTGCCGGTGCGCGGCCTACCACCACATCGTGCGAGCGGTTGACAGTGCCGCCGACGGGCGCCGGAAAGGAGACAACCGATGAGCGAAGAATCTCCCTATTGGATCGAGGGGACCGTTCCGGAAACACCGACCCCGGCGGAGTATCCGCAACCATGGAAGACCACCAGCGTCATCGGCCGGCGCATGGCCCGCGTCGATGCCTACGAACGAGTCAGCGGCACGGCCGTCTATCCCTCCGACGTGATCCTCCCCGGCATGCTCTACGGGGCGATTCTCCGGTGCCCCCATGCGAGGGCCAGAGTCCTCTCGGTCGATACCGCATCCTCAAAGGCCATGCCAGGCGTCCACGCGGTGATCACGGCATCGACTCCAGAGGCTGACATACCGTGGGCCTACCGAAGGGGCCCGGAGAGCCGGCTCTTCCCAACCCTGTGCCAACACGAGGGTGAAGCGGTGGCCGCCGTTGCAGCCGAAACGCCCCAGCAGGCGGCCGATGCGCTGCGGACGATCAGGGTGAACTACGAGATCCTCCCCCACGTCGCCGACCAGGAAACCAGCTCAGGTCCCAAGAGTCCGAAGATCTGGGACGGGGGCAACGAGCTTCCGGCCAGGCCACCCTATCAACGAGGAGATATCGATACCGGTTTCTCCGAGGCGGATATTGTCCTCGAACGCACCTTCACGACCGCCTGCGAGATCCACGCCCCAATGGAGACCCACGGCTGTGTCGCCCAGTGGGACGGAGACCGTCTGACCTTGTGGGAGTCAACCCAGGGAGTCTTTGCCGTTCAGGCCCGAGTCGCGGAGATCCTCGGTCTTCCGCTGTCCAAGGTCCGGATCGTTGGCCACTACATGGGCGGAGGTTTCGGATCCAAGCTCCAGGCAGGCAAGTACTCGATCATCGCCCCGATGCTCGCCCGCTTGACAGCACGGCCGGTCAAGCTGTTCCTCAGTCGGGAGGAGAATATGCTGTGCGTGGGCAACCGGCCACCCTCCCGGATGACCCTCAAGGCGGGAGTCAAAAAGGACGGTACCCTGACCGCGCTGGCGATGGACACGCTCAGTACGCCCGGCGCCTATGCCGTCAGCGGCTACGGTCTGGAGGACTGGCAGATACGGGACCTCTACACAGTTCCCAACGTCCGGACGTCCAGCCGGTTTGTCTACATCAACGCAGGTCCGGCTCGACCGTTCCGAGCGCCGGGCCACCCCCAGGGTTCCTGGGCACTGGAACAGATGATGGATGATCTGGCCGAGGCTCTCGGCATGGACCCCATCGCCTTCCGTCTGAAGAACATCCCTTCCGTAAGCCAGGCACGCGGAGGAAAGCCCTATACGACGACGGGGCTCAAGGAGTGCCTGACCGAAGGTGCAGCAACCTTCAACTGGGAAACGGCCCGATCACGCCCCGCTCAGAAGAGCCATCTCAAGAGGGGCGTCGGGATGGGCGCCTGCTTGTGGATCGCCGGCGGCGGTGGCCCTCCGTCGACGGCGATCGTCAAGATCTTTGCCGACGGCAGCGTCAATCTCAATTTGGGCGCCTCGGACATCGGCACCGGGACCAAATCAGTGATGGCAATGATCGTCGCCGAGGAACTGGGAGTCGATCCCCATGCCATCCAGATCGAGCATGCCGACACGGCGACCACACAATTCGCCACACCGTCCGGCGGTTCCAAGACCATCCCGACCGAATCGCCCGCAGTCCGTGAGGCCGCCTACGCAGTCAGACGACGACTGATCGAATTGGCGGCCGAACAGCATGAGTTGAACGTCGAGGACCTTGGGCTGGCCACCGGCGCCGTCATCTCCAAGAGTGATCCCACTGCGACTTTTCCCATTACCGAACTCGAAGGCCTCCAGAAACGCGGTCTGGTAATGGGGATCGGTTACCGGGGGCCCAACCCGGAAGACGTCGCCATTACGCCTTTCGCGGCACAATTCTGTGAAGTCGAGGTCAACACCCGGACCGGAGAGATCGGCGTTCTGAGCTTCCTCGGCGCCCACGACAGTGGCCGGGTGATGAACCGTTTGACCTACGACAACCAGGTCTTCGGCGGCATCACGATGGGCATCGGACTGGCCCTGACAGAGGAGCGGATCCTGGACCAGGCTACTGGAAAGATGGTCAACGCCAATCTCCACGACTACAAGATTCCGACCGCCCTCGACGTCCCTGCGGAAATGACCTCCCTGCCGATCGACCCACACGACGAGCAGTGCAACACCACCGGCGCCAAAGGCCTCGGAGAGCCGGTGACCATTCCGACGGCCGGCGCCATCGCCAACGCGGTCTTTCACGCGACCGGCGTCCGCATAACCCAATCGCCCATCACGCCGGCCCGGTTCCTAGAAGCACAGGCCGCTCAGGCCAAGGAGGTGTGAGATGTTTCCGAAATTTTCTCATGCACGACCGACCGATCTCCAGGCGGCCCTCGACCTCCTCAAACGAACATCAGGCCGAATCCACGGCGGAGGCACCGATCTTCTGGGGTGCCTCCACGACGGCGTGTTCACCACCGACACAGTCATCTCGCTCTCCAATATCGCTGAACTCAAGGGCATCGGCCCGTCAACCGGAACCGGCCTGCGCATCGGCGCGATGACACCGATCGCGGCGGTCGCCTTCCATGCAGATATTCGTTCAACCTACAACGCCCTGGCCCAGGCGGCCTCGGTCGTCGCCAGCCCCCAATTACGGTCTCAGGGAACGCTGGGAGGCAACCTCTGTCAGAAGACCCGATGCTGGTACTACCGCGGTGACTTCCCCTGCCTGCGCAAGGGCGGCGACACCTGCTTTGCCTTCGAAGGGGAAAATCAGCATCACGCGATCTTCGGCGGGGAAGGCTGTTTCATGGTGCATCCATCGGACACAGCACCTGCCCTGGCGGCCCTGGGCGCCACATGTCGGATTTCCGGCGGCAGCTCGAGCCGGTCAGTGCCCGCCGACCGGTTCCTGATGCCGGCGTCGGTCGATCCCCAGCGTGAGACCGTGCTCGAATTTGGCGAGATTCTGACCGAGATCCTGCTGCCCCCCGCCCCGCCG
>JAUXDC010000015.1 GCA_030618605.1 Holophagae bacterium
GGCCGCCAGCGCTCTTACCGAAGTCCGGGATCACGAGGTAAATGAAGGGTTCCTGCAAGACCGACTGCGGTCCTGAAGGCCCGGCGAGGAAGGTGAAGGCGCCGGGAAGGGTCTCGGTCTGCTCGTCGACGGTGTTCAATCCCACCTTGACTGTCACGGTGGATGGCCAGTCCAGGAGGCGTTCGTCATCGGTCAAATGGCTGATGTAGGGCGTCCGGACTTTGATGAACCCGTCGGCTGAAGGAGGATCACTTTCCTGACCGCCGATGACGATCGAAGGATAGCTCTCACCGTTGACCTCGAAATCAACTTCGACGGGCGCCTTGATGCCCTTGCCGTTGAGGATGACCTCTTCACCACCGTTGAGAGAACCCCGATTGGGGAGCAACGGCTGATAAATCTGGAGGGTGGTGGAAGGATTCCGGTGGTGGTAGGTGACGGTCAATGCGTCCGTTGCCGTACTGACCTTTGCCGTCAGATTGTACGGACCTTTGGTATTGGCGATCAGGCTGGTCGTCACGGTACCGCCCGAAGACGCAAGACGATGGGTGGTCGTGCCGATCGAACCAAGACCGAATTCGGGACTGGATTCGTCGCCGTCATAGGCCACCGAAATCTCGATCGTCGTTCCGTCAGGCACCGCGGCCCCGTCTTTGGTTGCGCTGGCGGTGATAGCCACCACCGAACCGACAAACGGGTCGGTATCCGAGGCGGTAAAGGATGAGATGCCCCACGAGGCCGTTGTGACCGGCGGCGCCGGCGCGCTTGCTCCGGATCCGCCGCCGGAACAGGCGGCAACGACAACGGTCGCCACGAGTACGATAATACTGAGGTACTTGGTCATGGTTTCAGACCCCCTATCAATTGCAGTGGAAGCGAAATCCGACTTCCACGGGTTGGGTCGAGACTTCTTTTCCCGAGACGACGCGGCCATGGATCACCAGGCGCAACGCCTCGCGAACGAAAGAATGACCCGTTTCGGGATCAATGCCGCCGTTCTCGGGGAACAGGTAGTTGAAGGGCGGATCGTCGAGGTATTCCTCGGGATAGATCCGGTAGTTTTCCAAGTTGGCCGCCCCGCCTGCCGGAACGAAGACCGAAATGGTGTTGTACCAATCCGGCGAGACCACCGTTCCACCATCGGTACGCCGAGTCGTTACTTCCCAATCCCTGAGGTTGACGTCCTGGTTGGCCGTCAGGCTCCCATTGGGATCCTTGGGTTTAGACTCGATATTCATTTTGGAGATCGTCAGATCACCGGCAATGGCGCACACATTGACATCGGGATTGAATTCCTCGATCTCAACGGTCAAGAAGACCTGGGCGCTGTCGTTATCCAGAGCCGAGCCGCCACTGCAGCCGGCGGCAAACGCCAGTCCAACGGCGAGGACACAGATGGTTAGCAGGCGATACATGATCCCCCTCCCTCAGTACTTCACGATGCGCGGCGTGATGAAAATCAGTAACTCATCGTGCCGCTGGTTGATGGCATTCTGCTGAAACAATTTGCCGAGCACCGGAATCTTCCACAGTCCGGGAACTCGATTGTCTTGATCCTGGTCGTCGATTGTGTAGATACCGCCGATGACCGTCGTTCCACCGTCTCGAACCAGCAATTCTGTGGTGGCGGAACGCGTCAAGATCGGCGCGTTGTTGCCGCCGGTAATGATGCCCGACTGCAAGGGCTGTTCTTTCTTGATATCGATCTTGAGGTTGACGGTACCCTCGGCTGTGATCTGCGGGGTCACCTGGAGCCTGAGGGTCGCATCAACATATTGGACCGTTACGGTGTTGTTGGCGATGGTCTGAACCGGAATCTGCAACCCCGACCGGATCGACGCAGCCTTGAGGTTCTGGGTCGTGATCCTTGGTGTGCTGATGATCTTCGCCACACCCTCGCTCTCGGCCGCAGACAGGAGGAAGTCCAAGTTGAAAGTATTGAGAATATCCCCAAAGGTCATCGCCAGGAATCCGGCGGCACTTTCTGAAGCGGGCAGGCGAACTCCACCCCGGGTTTCGACAGAGTTGGGGAAACGCAATCCGGTCGCGTTGCCGTGGGCCGCGTCGTTAATTGACTGGAAGCCCCAGCTGACACCCAGTTCTCGTGAGAAGGTACGGGTCGTCTCGACGATCCGGCCTTCGATGACCACCTGAGGCGTGGGCAGATCCAGAGTGTCGATCAGGCGAAGTACACCCTCGACCCTGTCAATGGTGTCCCGAATGATCAGCGTGTTGGTGCGATCGTCGACGACGACCGAACCTCTGTCCGACATCAAGTAGGAATCGCCGGACAACAGCCCGGCAACGTCTGAGGCCGACGCGTACGACACGGGCTTGACCACTGTTTTCAGCGGCTGGGCAACTTCCTGCTGGGCCAAATAGGCCGCCCGTTCGTTCTTCTCACGGGTCAGTTTGCTCACCGTGGAAACTCTCAGGACGTTGTTCTCCAACAGGTAATCCAGACCGTTGATCCGCAGGATCAGGTCAAGGGCCTGGTCCCAGGGAACGTCACGTAATTCAACGGTCACCGATCCGTTGACTTCAGGATCAATCACGATGTTGAGCTGTGTCAGTGCCGAGAAGGTCTTCAGGACGTCCTTGATGTCGGCGTCCTTGAGGGTCAGGCTGATCGGGTCGCCGGTGAATTGAACCTCGCCGGTCTGGACTTCCGTAATGTCGTAGGTTTCGCCGGCATGGGCCGGAAAATCAAGTTCGGTCGCAACTGCGGCCTCTTCGACCAGCTGTGAGGGATCGGCCTGCCAGGGATTGCGCTCCGGCAGGGCCGAAGGGGTCTCTTCAACGATCGGAGGCGGAACACTCAGCCGTGGCTCATTTGCAATAGTTTCAACGGCAACATTCTCGGTCTCCGAGAGACTCTCGACACCGTAAACCTCGATCGAACCATCCCCACCCACGTTGGAGATCACTGTGGTGGAGGAAACTCCAGCGGAAGTGACTCTTTCTACTTCCGTGACAGCCACCGGGGCCGAAACCGGACCAGCGTTACCGATGGTCAAGACGGCGCCGTGAGATTCTGAGGTCAGGTGGTAGTCGGCAGCAGATTCAAGGTCGACGACCAACCGAGTCACGGGGTTCGGAAGCGACTGAAACTGCGCAACCCGCACCTTTTCAACCAGAGGCGATCCCACAGAAAAGACGTACTGGTCAACCCGGTTGATCACACCGTCGAGGTCGATCACCAGTCG
The DNA here is from genome assembly GCA_030618605.1 of Holophagae bacterium. GTDB lineage: Bacteria > Acidobacteriota > Thermoanaerobaculia > Thermoanaerobaculales > Sulfomarinibacteraceae > DAOWGJ01. The sequence continues at coordinate 3,207 of JAUXDC010000015.1, forward strand.
ATCAGGCGCCGGGAGGGTAAATGAACGGCCCATGAGTGCCCGATCACTCCGGAGTTCGACAATGACACCGTCACCGGATCTTGTGCACTTGACCCCGAGCAGACTCGCATGACCTGCAACTGCCGGTACGTTCTCAGGCTCAACTGCTGGGGAGTCAACTGTCGCAGGGGCGACACTTGTCACAACCCGCGGCAGAGAGGCCAATTGTGCCGGCTCGGACACCTCTTCAGCCTCGAGAACCGCCATATCCCCGCCGGAATCCAACATCGAAAAGCGAAGGGTCAAGCCATCGGCCGTTCCGGTCAGATTCAGCTCCGCCGGCCCCGAAAGCCACACCGTCAGGCGGGAATGGGTCTTACCGAACTCCTCCACCCGAGACAACTCGGCACGGTCAATGCCGAGGTCCGGCTGATAGACCACAGCCGATCCGTCACTCCAGGAGATCTCAGGCATTTCGACAACCCAGACTCCTGGTTGAGGTGAGTAGTGTACGGTTTCCAACCCATCCGTCGAACGGAGGTGGATTACCGGGCCCTCGGCTCCGGCCTCGATCAGCATGTCCCGCACTTCCGGAACCGGGTTCATCGCCGTGACACCGGAAACAGATCCCAGCAACACGAGCCCGACCGCTACCAGTAGGATGCGGACGTTCTTACTCATCATGCCGTCCCCCAATTCTTATCATTCCATCTGCGCTTAGTCATCTGCCAATACCCGCACGACCTCTTGATAAGGCCGCATCTGTTTTGGGTCGTCGGCCTGTTGCCTGAAAACAACCCTGTCGGAAAGGATTTCCTGGACTTCGCCGTTGTACAGTTTTGTGCCGGGACGGATGATGTAGGAGAGATTATCCCTCCCCAACACGAACGCCAGAATGCCCCCGGGAGTCTCAATGATGCCCTCCAGCCGGAGTTCTTCGATCAACATTCCGGGCAGTCCCGGCGGTCTGACTTTTACGCCTTCTTCATCAGGGGCGTCAAGCCCATCGAGCAACGACCGGAACGGGTCACGCCGCCCGGCCGGGTCATAACTGAAAAAGTCGTCCTGCTGTACCTGTTGGTCACCCCGCAGGATCTCGTCGATCCGCGACACGTCGACCTCTTCGTCTTCAGCCAACTGGTTGGCTTCCTCGACCAATTGATCCTGCGCCCAGCCGACCATCGTCGGGAATACCGCGAATGCCAGGACAGTGAACCAGATCAAAATCGTACGTGCCCGCATCATTCACCTCCCTCACCCTTGTAGATAAAGGTTCGCTGGGTAAAGGTCGCGTGAATCGTGTAGGGGCCGTCCTTGGACTTCCTCGGCGAAATCTTCAACTCGTTGACGTTGATAATGCGGGAGAAACTGCTCAATCGATCGAAGAACAGACCCAATTCGTGATAGGTGCCGTCCAACTCAACCTTGATCGGCCACTCGTAGTAATAGTCCCGCTCCTCGAAGGCCCCTGGGGTGAACCGTTGGAAACGCAAAAACCCGCGCTCAACCAACTGCTTCAACCTCTTGATCAGGACCGGAGTCTCCTTGCGTGTCGGCAGAATCTTCGTCAGGCGGTCAAGCTCGAGCTCATAGCCTCGAATGTCCTCTTCGAGCTTGGGAAGATCGGCCTTGGCTTGACGCCCTTTCTCGATCTCGCGCTCGAGGTCGAAGATATCCGATTCGAGACGCTCGATGTCCACCTTCAGATCTTTGAAGACGTACATGTGCATTACGACGAACACGGTGACCCCAAGGATCAGACCGATGATCAGCGCCACATACCAGGGCTTTTCGTTGAGATCAAATGCCATGGCGCCCCCTCACCCCTCTGCCTCGACGGTCGTCGAAGCAATTTCCGCAGGCGAATACGTGAAATCACACTCCAGCCGGAACGTGAAGGCATCGTCACGTGTCCGCTGCAGGGTAACCACCGTCGGCTCACCAAAGAACGGCGAGGCGTTAAGATTGTCAACATAATTGGCAAAAGCGTTCTCATCCAAGGCCATGCCATTGAGCGTCACGTGGGTTCCCGCAAGATTGAGGCCGGTCAACCACACCAGGTCCGGCATCGCGCGAGACACCTCATCGAGCATCCTGACCGGGCCCTTCTGGTTTTCCTTGAGCTGCCGGATTGTGTCGATTTTGGCCTTGAGCTCGGCCCGCTTGGCTTCCAACTCTTCAACCTTGTCGATATATTTCTGCAATTCGTTACGTTCGATCGTTCGTTCGGCTTTGATTCCGGTCAGCTCAACGATGGTGCTGTGGAGCATGTACCACCGAATGCCGGTGACCGCCAAACCGATCGCCAGTACGGTCAGGAGAATAATGTCTGCCCGGTGCCCCCCCAGTGAAATCTCGGGGGTTGCCCTTTTTGTAACGGCTGCTTCAGATTCTGACGAAACCAGATTGATCTTGATCATCGCGTCAATCTCCGACCGAGCGAACCGCGAGGCCCACCGCCACCGTCATGGCCGAGGCATGTTGGTTGATCCAATTCGGATCAAAGTCCGACTCGCTGTAACGGATATTCCGGAAAGGGTTCAAGATCTCAACATCGACCTGAAACCGACCCTTGATGACCTCATCCAAGTTGACCGTCCTGGCGGCGCCACCGGCCAGAACCACCCGCTCCACGCGGTCCACCGACGAGGTGGCCACAAAGAAATCAATGGTTTTCTGAAGCTCCGCGGCCAGATCTTCGCTGACGCTGTTGATCACACTGAGGACCTGTTGCAGCGTATGGTCCCCGACCCGATCCCCCTTTTTCAGGCGTTCGGCATCTTCTCGGGGTATATGAAGCTCTCGTTGAATGGCCTCAGTGTACTGGTTGCCGCCGAAGGCTACGTCCCGCCAGAAGACGGACGCCCCTTCGTGCAAGACACTGATGTTCATCACGGAGGCGCCGACGTTGACCAGGGCAATCGTTTCGTTGTCCAGGCCATAGTTGACCTCATAGGCGTTTTGCATTGCAAAGACGTCGACATCCACCAGAACCGGCTGTCGGCCCGCCTGGACGATGACCGAGGTGTAGTCGGCGATTCGGTCGTTCTTGACCGCCACCAACAGAACAACCATCGAGTCCCCACCCGTACCGTCATCCAGAACCTCGTAGTCCAGGTTGACGTCGGTGATATCAAATGGGATGTACTGCTCGGCCTCCCATTGAATCGACTCGGCCAACTCTTCCCGGCTCATCGCCGGGAGCTGGATCTTCTTGATGATCACTGAATGCCCAGAGAGTGACCCACCAAAATTCTGGTTCTTGACCCCGTTTTCAGAGATCAGGCGGGACACGGCCTCGACAACCAACGACGAGTCCATGATGGCGCCATCGACGATCGCCTCAGACGAGAGCTCAGCGATTGCAGCATGCTGCAGCTGAAACTCACCGTTCTTCATCGGCTTCAACTCAACGAGTTTAACCGCAGACGAACCGATGTCACACGCGACAATTTGTTTTTTTCTCTTCCCAAACACGGCATATCACCTTCAATCAAATGTATTCGCGAAAGTGAACCATATTTCCTTACATAAAAGAGGCTACCAAGGGTGTCAAGTGCTGTCAAGAACATGTTTTTTCAGAAGGATAGCCTTAATCGATACTCAGGAGCTGACCACTGTTTTCGCTGGGGCGTTACACGGGACCAGGGCGCACCTGGAAATTCCGACCAACGAAGCCCTTATTTTGAAAAAATAAAACACCGCAACCAACAAAAACGGTCACGGTGTAATTAAAGCGCTTGATGGGCTGAAAGTGAAGCCCCTTCAGGCTCTCGGCGCCTTTGTGACTTTACCGGAACGAATACAACGAGTGCACGCTTTCACGTACTTCGGGCTGCCGTCGACAACAGCACGAACCTTTTGGATATTGGGAAGCCACCGCCGCCTGGTGAGGTTATGGGCGTGAGAAACCTTGTTGCCCGTCATTGGGCCCTTGCCGCAAATATCGCATCGTTGCGCCATAATGTTCATCCTCCTCTTTTCCCGAAAACCGGGGCCCGCTTTAATACCATAGGAAGGCCGGAGAATCAAGTGCATGGACACCTAACTGCCTTCTTGTGTGATCCACATTACCGTTGTCGGATTTAGCCGTAATAGAACACGAGCCGCCTACAACTCAACACAACGAAAGGCGAGGCAAGGGTGCAGGTCACAGGTTTCAGGCAGCATTTTGCTGATCAAAGATGACAGGAACGATTGGAAGTAGAGGCGCCTTCTCCCCCTCTCCCCCTCGTGCTGCCTATCCTCGAGAGGCCGCGGTTCTTGAGGACTGCCCCCTCCCGGTTCGCCGCTCAACCTCCTGCATGCCCTTGAGCGACGACAAACGATCGATGATTCGACGAAGATGGTCCGCATCCTCGACCATGAGCGTTATCGACACACTGCCCCGCTCCTCAGCCTGCTCCGTTTGAAGATGGCAGGAGACAATACCGGAACCTTCTCCGGAAATAGCCTGAGAAATCGACGTCAGCATTGCCGGATCCTCTCGAAAAACCATGTCCAGATCGACCTGGGAACCGTGACCGCCGCCGCTGCCTCGACCGCGTGACCATGTCACTGGAATCTCTCTTTCCGGGTGATACAGCAAGTTCTTGACGTTGGGACAGGATCGAGCGTGAACGGCGACGCCCTTTCCTCGGGTGACGAACCCGACGATATCCTCGCCCCGGACCGGGGTACAGCATTGGGCTACATAAACAAGGAAATCCGGATCCCCCGTCACCTCGAGACCCCCTCCATCGTCCTTTGGGCTTTTCGGGGCGGCCACCCATCCGTCTTCGAGCGTGGCGCTCTTCCCTTCAGAATCGTCGTCCGGAACAACCTGTGTCGCAATCGCCTGAGCCGACAATCGCCCAAAGCCCACGCCTGCGAAAAGATCTTCCTCCTTGGCCAGGCCATGCGCCACCAGGGTTGCTTTCATTTCGTCGGTCCCCAGAACCCGCTTCAGACCAACCCCCCGCCGCCGAATCTCGCGTTCGAAGAGCTTGCGCCCAACCTCAACGGCCCGGACCTTCTCCTCTTTCTTGAGGTATGCCCTGATCTTGGACCGCGCCTTGTTGGTGCCTACCAGAGTGAGCCAGTCGTGGTGCGGCGCCTGTTGAGGGGAGGTGCTGATTTCGACAATATCACCGTTCTTGAGGGGAGTCTTCAAAGGAACCCATCGACCGTTGATCCGTCCACCGACACAGGTATGACCGACTTCGGTATGAATTCGGTAGGCGAAATCCAGGAGTGCAGCCCCTGCGGGAAAGGAGAAAACATCACCTTTGGGTGTAAAGGCATAGACCTCATCCGGATAAAGATCAACCTTGAGAGAGTCCAAAAACTCCCGCGGCGAACTGCCGCTGGAATTGTCCAACAGGCTCCGCAACCAGGTGACCCGAGAATCCTGCTCGGCCTGAGCGGCATCGCCCTCCTTGTAACTCCAGTGCGCCGCGATGCCAAACTCGGCAATCTTGTGCATCGCCTCGGTGCGGATCTGAATCTCGAACGGGTGCCCCTCGGGACCGATCACCGATGTATGGAGCGATTGGTAGGCATTGGGTTTCGGCATCGCGATGTAGTCTTTGATTCGACCCGGCACCGGTGACCACAGCTGGTGGATCAATCCCAGGCTTGAATAGCAGTCGGCAACCGTCGATACGATGATGCGAAAGGCCAGAAAGTCGAAGACATTGGAAACATCGATGCCCTGGGCCTTCAGTTTCCTGTAGACCGAGTAGTGATGCTTGACCCGGCCTACGATCGTCCCCTGGATATCGTGTTCCTCGATCAACTGAACCAGTTCGTCCTGAATTCTCGAAAACCAGCGTTTGGCGGCGGCCGCTCTTTCTTTAATTTCGCGTTCGAGGCGTTCCGCCGCATGGGGATGGAGGTAGCGAAAGCACAAATCCTCCAACTCACCCTTGATCGAACCGATACCCAGACGATTGGAGATCGGAGCGTAGATTTCCAGAGTTTCCTGCGCAATCGCCACCTGGCGTTCACGTCTGAGAAAATTCAACGTCCGCATGTTATGCAGTCGATCCGCGAGCTTGATCAGGATGACCCTGACATCGTCAATCGAAGCCAATAGAAGGCGCCGAAAGTTCTCGGCATCGGTCTCTTCTCTCGTCGTATAGGAACTCTCGTACACCGAAATTTTGGTCAAGGCGACCACCAGCCGGCTGACCTGGTTGCCGAATTGTGCCTCGAGCTCGACTTCGGTCGTCTCGGTATCCTCCAGGATGTCGTGGAGCAGGCCGGCCGCAATGGCCACCTCATCCAGTTCCATCTGCGCAAGGATCCACGCCACCGTCAGAGGATGGACGAAATAGGCCTCCCCGGATCGCCGCACTTGACCCTGGTGGCGGTTGGCGGCAAAGACGTACGCGTGTCGAAGAAGATCCTCATCCAGATCCGGGCGGTATTGCTCGACCCGGTTGAGGATATCCTCGATGCGAATCTTCGGCGTCAGGGCCATCCATTAATTGTATCCGGCAGGTCAAGAGCCCTGGAAGGTGATGGGCATCGCGCCCGGCACGACTCTTGCGTATACTCTGTTCCTCTCGACGATCGAGGGAATGATAATCCGGAGGAATCAATGATAAAGAGACTTGTGCCCGTGATGCTTGTGCTTCTGTCCCTCTGCCAATTTGGCGTAGCTGCGACACCGTCGGCGGACCTGATCGAGAAAATCACCGCTGCTTCAGGTGGCTTGGAGGCCTTTCAGGCCCTGGGCGCCATCCGCATGGAAATCACCGAAAAGGACACATCCGTGGACGGCGCCGGCCAGACCTCCAGCTTCACGGCTATCCTCGATACGACCTTCGACAATATCCGTCTGGAAATGGAGAATGGGCAGATCATCATCATCAGCAACGGTGACTCGGGCTGGGCCCTGGTTCAGGGAAAATTGGACGAGCGCCGGCAGACGTCTCACATGGCGCCGAAGGTCATTCGGAAGAAGATCATGCCCTGGCTTTTTCCCTTTACGTTGAATCTGAGCGGTGTGTACTTCCCCGAGCAGCCTTCGGCGAAGACCTTCGACGGGAAGGCCGCTCTCGCGGCGACATTCACCGTTCCAGGGTCATTCTTTGACACGCCTGTGGTCAACACCACCTGGACGACACGGCTCACAAAAGACGACCACCGCCTCCTGGCAGCCGAGTTTCTGCCGACCGAAGGCTACAACGAGTCCGGAATGCGGTATCGCCTGAAGACGACCACCGAACTCAAGGGCGTTCAACTGCCGTCCGTCATCGAGGTCACCGGCATCGACACCTCAGGCAAAGAAACTCAAGCCAAACGAACCATTACGATCAAGACGTCCATCGTCGGCGAACCGTCGCCCGCACTCTTTCTCCATCCGGACAGGCTCCGGGCCATTGAAGAAGACGAGTAGGCGTAATCAGCGCAATCCGAATTGGCTTTTGCGTTTACAGTTTGCCTCATGGCCAGGTGAAGGCCAATCCGGTCCACCCTCATTGCGAAGGACGCTTCGAGCACCGTCCGTCAGGGCGGTCACTCAGAAGGCATGGGACCCCGAAGGGGTCAGCGTGGGCTGGATTGAGCGAGGTCAAGAAAACGTCGAAGATCGCCGTGTATTTTGCGCCATAGTAGATCACTGGTGAGAAAAGGCTACGAGGCACGAGGCACGACCCATCAGAAAGAAACTGTCCCGGTGGGCACGGCGGGCGGGACGCCCGCCGCCACAATTCGTATCCCGGACAAAATTGGTGGTGGCGGACGTCTCGCCTGCCACTTTTCGAATTCTCCCAACGCGCGAAACACTAACCCGACCTTCTACCTTTTCCGACAAAACAACGGGGCGGCCGAAGCCGCCCCGTTTATTTTATTCTGCGCCCGGTCTACTTGCTGAACTGCTGAATATCGGGAACGGCCGGAATCAGGATCGGGTCCTGCGTCCGGTTGTCAACGGTCGAAGCGTAGGCCCCAACGGGTCCTCCGTACAACACCTCGATGACGACCGAGGCGTCCATGTCGACCGCCGGCAGATTGAGCCGGTCGGCAAGGTTGAATTGCTTGAACTGACCTGGTTCGAGCCAGAGCTCAACCACGTCACCGGTCACAACACCTTCTTCGTTCAATACCGTCAACCGCAACTGCGACCACTCACCGTCGTTGGTATTGAGAAGACCGAGATTGGTCCGGAATCCGTCGTCATGGGTCGCCGACACGGCAACACCGGCGATGAAGCCGCGGGAATCCTCGATGACCAGATCGCTCGACCTGAAAACAAAGACGTTCTGCCCGAAGGTTCCACCGGAGACGTCAAGATTGTAGGTCCTGGCAGCTACCTGAGGCAGGCCCGACCCACCAAAACCTTCGATGACAAAATAGCCCTTACTGTCCACGCCGGAAGGCAGCATCGAAACGCCGAGGATATCGACATAATAGAGTGCATTCCCAGGTTGTAGACCCCGAATTTTCAAGTAGGGCTGGATGCCGAGATCCTCGGACGGAACGTACCGGACGTCGAAGCTGAGGTTGCCCTCGACGGGGTTGAAGAACGTGACGTCCGAACGCCAGTCACTGTCGTTGGCGCCGGGGAGACGTGCCAGACCGGGAACCCATAACTTCTGGTCGTCCTCCGTCGTGGTCATTGTCGAGAAGAGTACCGGATCACCTTTGAGGTTATCGACGACCGAGGCCCACGCGGAGACCGCCGGACTGCCGGTATCGACCTGCACCGAGAAGATGTTCACAAATGTCGAGATACCCGCCACCTCGGCAACTGCATTGACCTGAGTGGTACTGCGAGCCTTGACCGTCGGATAGATCGGTTGGCCGATCACCGTTCCGTGTTGATCAACCAAGGTGATCGTCGCAACGACGCTCTCATCGCTCATGTTGGCCAAACGAATGTTGGTCCGGTAGTAGAGGTTGTGGACCAGACCTGTCAGGAACAGCCGGTTGTCATCGGCGGGGAGAACCGGCACAGCGGGCACGTACTGACCAAAGGTGCCTTCTCCCGTTTCATTGTAGGTACGAGAGACGATCAGGGGCGGCACTTCCTCGCCACCACTATTGGTATAGGTCATGCTGAGAGATCCACTGTAGGAGCCGCTGTCATCGACGATGATGCCGGGAATTACCTGCAGGATGTCGTCGTACGCCCGAGTTCCACCGGGCGGCACATTAATCAGAATACCGTGACCGACCGCCGCGGCATTGTCCGTATTCTCCGGCTGGTACTCAATGTCCATTTGCATCGAGGCAGTGTCCGGATTGAAGATCCTCAGATCCGTCCGCCAACTGGTGTTGTTGAGACCCGGAGCATGAACCGCCGAGGGCACCAGGAACGCCTCCGGGATGACGAACGGTTTCTCTTCGACCAGCAACTGGCCGAATGCCACATCACTGCCCTTGCAGTTGATTGCCTCGAATCGCACGTCATAGAGACCCGGCTCCTCAAAGGAGTAAACGAACGTCGGCTGGTCTGATGTTGCGACCGTCATACCACCGAGGCTGATTTTCCAATTCCATGCGGTCGGCTCGGTGTCCTGCGGTCCCTCGTAGGCGTCCTGCCGCACGGTGTGACTCTTGCCGGCCGCCGTGATGATCGCCGTCCTCTGGGCCCCTGTGTTCTCGGCAACCGAATACGACACGGTTCCGCTTCCACTGCCCGATGAACCGCCGTTGATGGTGATCCATGAAGAACTTTCGGTCGCGGTCCAATCACACCCGGCAGTGGTTGAAACACTGATCGTTCCCGCCCCTCCATTCTGGCCGAAGGTCCTCGAGGTGGGCGAAATGCTGTAGGAACAGTCACCGCCGCCACCACTACACGAACCTTCGTTGAGGACGGTGATGGTGTGGGTCACGGGACTCTGCCCACCGTTCATGGTCAAACGCACGCTCTTGTCGCCGGCACTCGAGAACTGGTAGATCAAGGTCATGCAGTTGTCCAAGCCGACCGGGGTGCAGGTAAAGACCTGCTCGAGCACGCCGCAACCCGGACCACCCATGTCCCACTCGGCAGAGTCGACACTGCCCACGCCGGTGATCGTCAGAATCACATTCTGTCCGATCGCAGGTTCGATGGGACTCCAGGTGAATCCCAGTGCCGCAGTTTTCGGTACCTCGAGATTCTTTGATGAGGTATCGGTAAAGACCACCTCGTCACCGGTGAAAACCGGGTTGGGCGCCATCGTGAAATCTGCGTTGGGCCGGTCGTCCTTGAGACAACATTCGCCGGTCGAAAGCACATGGATACTGTGGGCTTTTTCTCCCTGCTCGGCTACCAGGCGTGGAGTCTTCCAACCACCGGAGGCATACTCCCAGGTGATTGATCTACAGAAATCCGGCGTGTAGCTACAGTCGAAGATCGCCGGAGATCCGTCACAATGCGCCCCGTCGAACTCCCACCTGATCGGCGTCACCCTGCTGTCGGTCACGCTGTAGGTCACCGATTGCCCGATGTCCGGTTCGATCGGATTCCAGGTGAAATCCACCGGGATATTGGCTGCAGTCTGCGTCACCGTGTGGTTCTTGCCACCCGCGCTGATCACACCAGAACGCTGGCTGCCGTCATTGGCCGCGACGTCATATCGAATCTCACCCGAACCGCTGCCGCTCGAACCGAAAGTGATGTTGATCCAGGAGGCGTTGTCGCTGGCGGACCAAGTGCATCCGGCTTGGGTGGACATCGTGATGGAGTAGTTGTTCCCTCCCCCGACCGGAACCGTCCGGGCTGTCGGTGACAGCGTGTAGGTACACGAGGTGCCGCCGCCACCACCACCACCAGTCCCACAGGATCCGGCATTCGCCACGGTCACAATGTGAGAGACCATCGGATAGGTCTGGCCGTTGGCCGTGACGACCAGGCCGACATTCTTGCTGCCCGAGGCTGCATACCTGTAGGCAGTGGAGAGACAGTTGTAGCCGGCGACATTGGGGTCGCAGGTGACGGTCTGAGAGGTTCCGTCGCAGTTTGTGCCGCCAAAGGTCCATCGTGCCGTTTGAACCTCCGCGATACCGGTGACGGAGAAGCCGACGACTTGTCCAATGTCCGGAGAGGTCGGACTCCAGGTGAAATCGATGTTGACCGAGCCGTCCGCGACGGTGACGTTGCTGACCTCGGCGATCGAAACGTCCGGATCGTTGGTCAGGGTCAGTTGGAAACTATAGGTTCCCGGAGTGAAAAACTGACTGGTGTCCGAGCCCGGGATCGAACAGGTCTGTGACGCTCCACACAGCGGGGTCAGATCCTGCCACGTACCCAGTCCCTCGCGGTATTCCCACTTCCACACCAGGGTCGCACCTGAGGACCACCTCGAGGCGGAACCGTCGAGAATGATGTTGGCCGTATTGACGGGGTTTGCCGGCGTTACCACAAAAGCGGCCGCAACTGATGAAATGTCAAGTTCGAGGTGCTTGGTGGCCGTATAGGGCGCTGTTGCACCGTGCTGGTAATAGACCTTCAAGTCAAACTGATAGAGACCGGCTCCACCGAGGGTCACCGCCGAGGGGTTTGCTCCCCACAGCGTTTGGAATCCGCCCGAAGGGTCGGTGACCGTCCACTCAAAAGGGTCCGTTGCATTACTCCCAACGGGCAGGGCGGGGTTGCCCTCTGCCTCTCCGGTCAGAAGGAGAGCATCTCCAGTAAGAGGAGCGGTCGGCGAGAATGAAATCGTTGCCTGAGGGGTCAGGTCGACCGAAGCCGGCGCGAAGTCCTCGTCTGTTCCCACGTCGTTTGTGACCCGAACCCTTCCGGTGTAGGCACTGCTGGGCTCACCCGCTGTTCCACCCTGGGGAATGGTATAGGGAAGTGGCGCCACTGTGGCGCCTCCGGTCGACGGACCGGCCACCGTCGCCCCCGTGGCATCCGTAATCCATATTTCGGTGGAGAGAATGTCCCCCAAGGAATCACTCTCGACGCAGATCTCGTCTCCGGGGTATACGGCCCCGACCAAAGCACCACAACTGAAGCCGCTCCAAAGACCCAGAGTGGCTCGCGCCACCGGAAGCTGCGGACCACCACAATTGATGAAATCAAATTGTTGGAGCTTTTCCCAGCGGCTGACGAAGAGATAGGACCCGTCATCGGTGAAGACACCGCCCGCCTCGGCCCCGAGGCAGGGGAGTTGGTTCCATGAATTGGTGCCGGACCAGAAGTTGTCGTCCAAAAACTGTGGCCCCGACAGATTGGTGATGTCGGCGGTATGACTGGTGTGGTTTTCCGCCTGCTCGGGCGCTCTGGCCATCCAAACCACTGGGTAGGCCAAACTGAGCGTATTGGCCTCAACCGCCAGCGTTCCAACATGTTGGGGATTGGCCAAATCGGTCACGCTCCAGGTCTTCAACTGTCCACCACTGCCTGAGTAGGGAATCGAGACGGAAACCGCCACACCCTGGTCGAGATCGACGTCAAAACCGTTGCCGCCGCTGTTGGTCATCGCAGGCGGGGAATTGACATGGGTCAGGCGCAAACCCGTTCCGGAGCCGGACACCTGGTAAATCTGAACGCCACTTCCGACTTCCAGCCACACATAGGCCGTCCCACCGTTGTAGGAGTGATCCTGAAGGTAGAGCCCACCTTTTGAGAAAACTTCGCCTGCGGTGGGGCCCTCAAGGCACTGCAACAGGGGGAGTGAGTCGAGATCCAGGCCGTTGAACAGAAACAAGCCCCCACCAGTTCCGCAAGCGCCTTGAATGTTCCGGGCCACAATATACTGGCTGCCCTGGTGGGAAAAAGTCATCGTAGCGCCCAGGCGCAAATAGTCCCGATTGATCAGACGGCTGGGGAATGCCGGGGTTGTGCCCGTACCGAAATCCCAGGAGACGGCGGCCAGGTTGAAGGTTGCCAGACCATAGCGGCAGTCGTCACAGGCAGCCCAGTCCAGGAGGTCGTGATCGGAATCGCCCTCGTTGCCGACACTGGCGCCCCAATGCGAACTGGCGATTGGGGTCGGGTTGGCGGCGTTGTCGACCTTCCAGACCGCGAGGTCGTTTCCGGTCGAATGCATCAGGTATTGGCTGCCGTTCCAGTGAAAGATACCTGGATAGAACGTGCGATTGATTCCCGGCTCGGAGTCGCAGCCGGCCCCCGTCGTGTCAAAAAGGGACGATCCGACATATTCCATGCAGTACTCGGCGCCAACAGGAGCGGCGGTACCGAGGACCAAGAATGTAAGCAGGACAATTGAAAAGCCGCGAACGGCGGAAGAAAAGGGTGAAGCTGATTTCATGCTCACCTCCAGCCCGCACTATATTCACAATGACACACCATGTCAATGGTCCGGGACCGTGCTAGGCAGTTCAGAATCAGGGATTTATGATGAACGGAGCTCGATGTGACGGTGGTCACGGTGTGAGCTGTCAGTTATCAGCTCTCAGCTCTCAGTTCTCAACGGTGTGCAAGTGTGCAAGCTTCGAGAATAATGCCTCAAAGAGAAGGAGAAATCCGCAAATGGCAAGGGAGACCGGTCAGTCTTCTTTTGTGGGTCCGGCGGTGGTGGCGGAAAATAAAAAAGAGGCGGCCCGAAGGCCGCCTCTTAATCGTTAGTTATAAAACTAGTTGACGGGCACTACAGGGACATTGTAGCCACCAACACCGACATAGTCGTAGTTGATGCCGAGGTTCGGCAGAACCTGGTCGCTGAAGCAGTTGTAGTTGGCCATTACGGTGGCCGACATGGTTGCGGAGTACTGACCGAAAGCATGGTACTTCACGCCCATCCAGGTCTGGTAGTAGTCCGGGGTGGGAACGCCGGCGGTCATCGGGAAGTTCGATGCGGGCCATACGAAGAGCATCCAGCCGTAGCTATCCGGCAGGGTGAAATCGCCAACCGGCACTTCCTGGGTCTCGAGCGGCAGGAGGTTGGGCACGATGCGCTCACCACCAGGCTGCGACCAGGGGTTGTCGGTTGTCGAGGTCACGTTCTCTTCTTCATCCCACGCATAGTAGGTGTAGGCCAAGCAGTTGTTGGCGATCAACGAAGACACGTTCTCCGACCACGGGCTGGCGAACAGATCCGGGATGTGAGCATTGAGGGTCGAACCCTTCCACGCACGAATCTTGGTGTAGGCCTCAAGGAGAGGCTCGTTGAAATAACGGAAGGCCCATGCGGTCGGCAGGGGCTCACGGAAGTCAGGCGCCGGAGTCGTCACGTGGTTACCGGCCGCATAGCGGTGGTAGAACGAGATCGGAGTTCCGGGGAAGGCGCCGAGAGCGGTCGGGGTAGCAACAGAAGCGATATCCATGTCGGCTTCAATATGCACGGCATGCATGGCTTCGGAGAAGTTCTGGGTCGGATCGAGGAACGTCATGTCACCCATCAACACGTTGTCGTGGGACAGCACGCTGAAGTAGTTGATGTTGTCGGGGAAGAGCTTGTTGCACTCGGTGACAACGTCGGCGGTGATGTACATCCAGGTCTCGGTCGTGTAGTCACGGTTCAACCACCAGGTTCCGGTCACGGCAGAATCGGTGCCACCGGCACAAGAGTCGTCAAAATAACGATTGACGGTCTGGGACTTCTGCAACCAGGTCTGGAAGAGAAGAAGGGTGGAGGCCGGAATGCCACCAGTGTAGTCCGCCGGGTTGCCGACGGTGCAGGTCAGGCCGGAGGTGGATTCGGGAGTGGCCAGGGCGATGCCCGGGTCGTCGATCCACGCGCCGTTCAACGAGTTGGTACCGGAAACGGGACCATCGGAGTTCGGGGTTCCACCGACGTGGCTGTGACTTCCGCCCGTGATCGGGAGGTTCCCGTTCACGAGGATGTCACGGATATTCATGGTCTGCACATCGTAACCGGTGAGCAGAACGTTGAAGTCAAGGATCGCGACGGTGTAGTCGGTCCAGAGGGTGACGTGAACGATCTGCGCCTCGGAAGAGACGTTGGTGATCGAGAAGTTGGTCGTGGAACCTTCGTGGCCCATATTATAGTCGTAGTGAACGAACGGGAACAAAAGGGTGGCGGCCGGAACCTGGTCAAAGGCACAGAAGTTCGCGTACACGACGCTGCTGACGCCCAAGAGCATTGCACCAACCAGTGCCAAGGTCAAAAACTTTTTCATTACTTAACTCCTTCCAAAATTAACATCTACGGACGAGTGCCGGTGGAGCCGGCAAGACGCATCAGGCAATTTCGTGCCTTGTGTTCCGCATCACCTCCCGAAAAGTATTTAAAAATAAAGAACTTAACTCAAATTCATGTCATCACAGCATAAATACTACATCCCACAGCCTCTACTGTCAAGCCCCTTCGGGAGGATGTAACTTCACACACACCAGACATTATGCGCACCAAACGGCTCTGACGTCAAGAACTGGGCCCGCTGAGAAACACGACGACGCCCCCCGGTGCATCCTTGACTTCGGCCGTAACGGCCACGATGTCATCCCGTCCGTCACCGTTGACGTCGATCACCCGAATACCGTAGGCCCTCCCGGGTACGCTGATCGCGTCGGGCGCATTTTGAAAGAACTGCCCCTCCGATGTCTGAACCCAGACCTCGAGACCACCTTTCTTTCGGCCCGCCACTACATCCTCAAGCCCATTGCCGGTCAGATCACCAAATGCGACACGGTAGTAATAGTCGTTTCGATTGTCATCGAAGAAAATCAACTGAGGCTCGACCTGGGACCAATCCCCGTCAACAGGGACATAACGCACAAGCCCGGTTCGGGTCTCGTGTTCTTTCTTGGTTCGATAATACTGCTGAAAGGCGGCATACACGGCCCCCGGTTGATCGCCGGTCGCTTCCACCGGAGCGATGCCAAAGTGAAACCCGTTCCCGTAGACTCGGCTTTCGTCCCACGTAATCCAGGGCTCCGGCATGCGATTGAGAAACACCAGCGCCCTCCATCCGGTCGCATTTGCCGTCACGGTCAGATCGGGCCGCCCGTCACCATCGACGTCCGCCGCGGTGATGCCGTCCCCAATAACGTACATGGGAAGACCGGCGGTTTGATCGAGCTTCCAGCCGTTCTCGGTATTCCGAACAACCCACACCGTGGTGGTACCCTTCAGCCTCTTGTTCTGTGACAGGTCAAGGTCCAGTTCGGCCTCGAACGCAACGTCAAGCCTACCGTCGCCGTCGAAGTCTGCGATCGTTACGGCACGAGAGGTTACCCGGGGATCAGGCGACGGCAGTTTTTGGACCTTTCGATACTCGTGAGTCTCCGAACCATACAATACATACTGCCCCTTGAAGTGAATCGCCATCACCAAATCAACATGCCCGTCGCCATCGAAATCTGCGGCCTTGA
This sequence comes from Holophagae bacterium, assembly GCA_030618605.1. GTDB lineage: Bacteria > Acidobacteriota > Thermoanaerobaculia > Thermoanaerobaculales > Sulfomarinibacteraceae > DAOWGJ01. The sequence goes on from JAUXDC010000015.1 coordinate 19,405, forward strand.
TATCTCCATAATCATACGGCGCCTCTCGGCTCCACTTGACCTCATCCCAATACTGAAAGTCACCCTTGCCGTCCCCCAGATAGATCGTTGGATGGGGCTCCTGGGCCAAGCGAGCCGGTGGCAGAACGATGTCGAGTTCGCCGTCGTTATTGAAATCGGCGAAGTCCAAACCCATTTGCCACTTCCCGGCATCCGGAAGATTCTCGCCGGCACGCTTGAAGCTGACGGCATCAATGGTCGACGGGGGCACCAAATCCTCTTCGAAGTCCAGAAATTCTCCTGGGCCAATTTTCTCGTCGAACTCCCTCTTCACGAGGAGGGTCGCTTCCATTTTCTGCTGTTCCAACCAGGCCTTGTGAAGGGCCGATTCCGGATCTTCGGCCGGAATTCCCCTCAACCAGACCGTGTCGCCCTCTTCTTTGACAATCTCCATCTTCCAGGGAACGGCTGCATGCGGCCTGGCGTGTCGATCGTCGATACGCTCAATCGAGGCCTTGGGATAGGGCCTCGGGGTCATCCAGATCTTTACGAGATCTTCAAAGCTCTTCGGCTGGTCTTCAGGTGCAATGAACCCGCGCTTTTCAGGCTTCGGCTGTTCGACATCTGCTTTCTGATCGATCGAACCCGCTTCTCGGGCGGCCTTGAGCTTGGCCTCCAAATCCGGAGGCAAATCCGGTCCCTGCTGGGCGCCGACCATGCCGACCACCCCCATTACGAGACCCACGACAATCGACTGCTTGATCATCCACATTTTCATAACGCCCTCCAGGCTCGATTCACACGAATACAATTCAATTTTTGGGTCCGAGCCGACAAATTTACTCGACTCGAACCTCCCAGACAGAAGCAACGAGCGTGCCAACTTCGGCTTATCACCCTTGATCTCTTGGATTTCCGCTACTTTCATTTCCAAGGGTATTTATTTGACACTCTTGACACTTCGTCATATCCTAGGGGAAGGGGAAACCCCGTCTCGTCGATGACGGCGAGATACTACACGACGAGGAGTGTGTCGGCAAATGAGTCGAGCGATGGGACAAGCAGCACCTCAGGTCGCGGATATCGGCGTTCGTTTACGCCGTCTGCGGCGAGAGCGAAAGCTGACTCAGGCAGACTTGGCACGCCAGATTGGCATTCAGCAGTCCGATCTCTCCCGTATGGAGAAGGGTGAGTACCGGGTATCGCTGGACAACCTCTTCAAGATTCTCACCGTCTTCGACGTCAAGATGGCGGATTTCTTTGGCGATGCCGCAGCCGCACAACCCGCAGCAGCCTCCCGTCCGTTGGCCAGAGAAGACATGCAGATCCTTCACATGCTCCGCCGCCTCAGCCCTGAAGGGCGCCAGGAAGCAATGGAATTCCTTGAGTTCAAAGTACGGCGTGAGCAGACGGACCGCAGAGCGGTGGAGAACCGCCGCGGTGAGAGCGAGACCGGATGACGGTCGAGCGCTACGACCGTCTGCTCGGAGAAGCCCAGGAGGCTTTTGCCTCGGGCGATCTCCAGGTGGCGCTCCTTCACTTTGAAGCGGCCCAGGCGTTGGCATCGGACCTCGGTGAGGTTGATCGTGCCGATCGTGCCGCCTGCAACGCCTGCTTCGTTCGTATTGAACTGGGACAGGCTGAAGAGCAGATTCCCCGCCTCAGGCGCCTGTTCATGGGAACGCTCCACCCGCGAAACCGGTGCACCGCCGCCTACAACATGGCCGCGGCCTACCTCAACCTCGAAGACTTCGACAGCGCGATGGAGTGGGCCGAACGTTCGGGAGAATTGGCCAAGAACGTCGACGAGCCCTCCCTGACTGCCGGTGTCCACAACCAACAGGCCTCACTCGCACTGCGTTTTTCGCGTTTCGAAGAAGCGGAAAACGGCTTCAACCTGGCGCTCGATGCGATGGAGAGCCTCGGAGAAACGTTCCAGGTTGCCGGCAGAGCAACCGTTCTGGGGAACCTCGGCTACGCACTGATGTGTACCGATCGCCTCGAAGAGGGCCTCGGCCTCTGTGAGCAGGCCCGGGCCACCCTCGACGAACTGTCGGCCGACCACCTGATTTACGAGAATCTTCAGGACCTCTGTTACGGATATATTCTGAACGACCAGCTCGAGCGGGCCCACGCCGCCGGTGAGAGGGCCCTGATCCTTGCCGAACACTATGACGATAAACAAGTGATGAAGAACTGCCTGTTCCTCTTGGCGGAGGTCGCGGTACGACGCGGCGACGCCTTCAGGGGACGCCGCTATCTGCGGGAATTGGCTGAATTTTATCCCGAGATCGAAATGAATGAGGAGATCATCGACGTCTTCCTCACGACCGATCTCACGAACGTTGTGAACCTGAGGGGTTGATCATGAGACGACTGATCTTCGCACTAGCCCTGGTGGTCCTCGTCGGCAGCGCCGGTTTCGCTCATGCGGGGCCAATGGTGCTGACATCCGATGGCCACCTCTACAAGGTGTGGGTCGCCGACGAGGGCTTGGTCCTCAGTCATTCCGGACCCGATTTCGACACCGAAGAGGCACTCGTTCCTCAGACCGCAGGTCTGGAACTCGAGAGTGTGGTGCTGGTAGTCGACGAGGCAACGTCGACCCCCTTCCTCCTCTGGACCAATACCTTGGACGGCCTCTCATCCGTCAGCCTTGCCGCGCTTGTCGATGAAGCGTGGTTTGGCCCGGCCATTCTCGGAGGTGAGGACGGCACGACAATCACGAATGCCGACGCCCTGATCCACACCGTAACCACAGTCATCGAAGGCGATGAAGGGACGGAGCCTGAAATCCTCGAGACCACCTTCCTCCACACAGTGTGGTGGCGCCACGACAACGTTACGGCCCTGGGGCACGCGATCTACCTTCCCATTCCGTTGGACTCCGACGGAATTCCGCTGCTGAATGACACCCAGGCCTACGACCTTGAGAACCTCTTGCCCTTCGGCTTCGGCTGTGATGACAACCCCGACGTGGCCGGCCTGACCTCGGCTCGTTTCTTCATCGGCGAAGGCGGCCTTCCCCAACTGTTCACCCCGGACTTCGCGGACTGCGTCTTCCACCTGTTGGGTATCGACTACGAGATCGAAGAAATCGACACGCCGGAAGGTAAACGCAGACGCCAAATCGCAGTCTTCAACACCGGTGACGTTGTCATGGCCATCCCGCCGGACCTCAATCTTCTGGCATCCAAAATGTTCCTCGGCCGCGACAACTCCGTCCTGATTTATTGGGACGCCACGATTGAGGCAGAGGGCGATGCGGTCGGAGATCGTGCGGTTGAATGGGTTCTTTCCGGCACCGAAGGCTGGACAGATATCAAGAGCCTGCCTCTTGGCGACGATATCAATCACGAACAAGCAGTTGACCTCTTGAGGAAACTCGCCCGCTGAGTGGTTATGACTGAATCTTCAAAGGCCCACCTTCGCGGTGGGCCTTTTTGGTGAAGTCAAAAACTCGAAACTGGATACTTGCCCCCTGGTTCCGAGTTGAACCGCAAAGACGCGAAAGCCGCAAAGGATCCGTAAAGAAAAAAATGGATCCGAACTTCTTCGGCATTTCGCTTCGTTTGGGCGAGAATGACTCACCCGACGGCACCGGGCCTGCGTCTCTAGTTTCCAGTTTCCAATATCTAGTCTCTAATCTGCCCTTCCAGTTTTCTTCATGCTCGACACCACCACCCCCTCAAGCGTCTCCGAATAGCCTGCCCAGGTCCAACGATCTGAACTCACAAGGGCGCCCGCCGCGAGACGTGCAAGACCCTCACCTTCCAAATCCACAAGGGCATCAGCCAGGGCCCGGGGAGAATCCGGTTCGACCAGCAACCCCGAAACACCGTCTTCAACGACCTCGCCAAGGCCCCCAACATCGGTGGACAGCACCGGCAGGCCCCGGCTCAGAGCCATCGGTGCGACTGCAGACTGGGTACCACTCCGGTAGGGCAAGACAAGAATATCTGCAGCGCTGAGCAACTGATCGACCTCGGTCTCCGGGATCCAGCCGAATTTCAGTTCGACCCGATCGCTCAGGTGCAAGGCTTCGACCTGTGCCGAGAGGATCCGGCCCAATCCCCCCCAGGGCTCACCTGCAACGACCAAACGCCACGAAGAACTCTCCGACAACCGGGCAAAGGCCTCCAGAAGAACATCGACACCCTTGTAGGGACGAATCAGACCCAGAAACAGGGCCAGGCGCTCCTCTGGGCCAATTTTCATTTGACGGCGAACGGCCAGCTTGTCCGGTATCGGCCTCTTGGGAGTCACGGGAGGCAACGGGTAAGCCGCAACCGGCACACCCGAAAATGACCCCAGCAGGGCCGTCCGCAAGAAGTTTGCATGAGTCAGAAAACCCTGGCATCGGTTCAAAATCCCAACCGCCACCCATTGCCGGAAAGCTCCGGCACCGTGATCGTGAAGATTATGCACCACCGCAATTGTCGGAGGCCTCGAACCCAGCAACAAGAATCGCCAAAAAGGGGCCCATGCCCAGGTCCAGTAGGGAATAATCCAGGCGTCGGCGTTAAATTCCAGGGCCTGCCGCCGAGCCCTGGGCCAGGTCCACGGTTCAAAGGGCGCAAACAGCGCCTGGGCGCCGGCGATCTGCGGACACGCTTCGGGATCCTTCTCGTCGGCGCCCGGATAAAGCCGGCGAGGATACTGCCGACTCGGCGTCAAGAACTGTACCTGGTGTCCACGCCCTTCGAGTGCCTGAACCAGCGCCGTGGTCGTTGTTGCGATGCCACCCCTCAAGGGAAAGCCCGGGCCGAATACCGTCAATCGCACGATACCGAACCCTCACCTCGTCGGCGGATGTGTCGCCTTGCGGTATCGTTCTTCCAGGCGCAGACGAACAGGCTCCGGCACCAGGCCGGTGACGTCACCCCCGAGGGCAACGACCTCTTTGATGACGCGCGAGGAGAGGTAGGTGTACTCCTCCTTTGGCGTCAGGAACACCGTCTCGGCATCGGAATAGAGCCGGCGATTCATCAGGGCCATCATGAACTCGTACTCGAAGTCGGAAACCGCCCGAATGCCTCGGATGACGATCCTCGAGCCGACGTCTCTGAGAAAATTAACCAAGAGCCCATTGAACGACCGAACCTCGATGGCAGGGTCATCGGCCCACAACTCGTTCATCATCTCCAGTCGCTCGTCCGGGGTGAACAATCCACCCTTTGAGGAGTTTTCCAACACTGCAACAATCACCTTTGGGAACAGCTTTGTGGCCCGCTCCACGATGGCAACATGCCCCAGGTGGATCGGATCGAAGGACCCTGGATAGACGGCGACGTGTGCGTGGGTCTCGCCAGGTGAGGTCACGGTTTTCCCTCCGGAATCATTCATCTTCGAAATTCCTCCAACTGCTTCGAGAAATCAAAGCGAGAACTCATTTACAGGGTACAGGATGCAAAATTCAAAATCCCTGCTCCGTGCTCCCTCTTCACTCCTCCACTCCCATAACCGCTCGATTGTGGTGCCGGTCGATGGCACGAATGACCACCAGGTGCCTGCCCTCCTCAACCTCGATGGAGAATTTTTCGACCACACCGTCCAACAATCCGTCCTCCGGCAGGAGATCCTGCCAGGGGCCCCCATCCCGTGACATCTGGACCCGAGCCAATGATGACGCATCCCGGACCTCGATTGCCCAACGTTGACCCTCTCTGATGGGGAAAACCTCCGGCCCGGTGTTGTCGACGACGAACCACGGACTGATGCCCTCCCCGGCCTTCGGAGCGCCGGGGTTCACCGACTCGTCCGAGGCCTCGAGTCTGAAACGAAAACGACCGTCCGGAAGAGCCGACGTGTCGACGGCCAGTTGATTGCCCTTGAGCCTCTCGCGAACCGGGAGACGGAATCCGTCCGAACGTTCCACCTCGAGGTTGAAGACCATGGGATCCTCGTTGGGATCATCAGCCCTCCAACTGACCGTTCGGTATCCAACCTGCCAGTATTTCTTGCCCTTCTTGGCAGAGGCGCTTGTGGCTCCATTCTCACCAACGGTCGTGAAGATCCCGTCGAAGGTCGGATGCTCCTGTCGGATCACCGGACCGGAAACCGGTGGAGATGCAAGGTAGACCAGACCCGGGGGTTCGACCTCGACGCTTTTGACGACCGGGGCCAGATTGACCTCGGTCCAGGCCACCTCAACCCTGTCGACCACGCCTCCTTCGACTAAATCCACTTCCCACTGGAGGGCCTTGCCGAAATTCAGAGCCACTTTCCCGACTGCCTGGTCGGTGAATTCAGTCCAGGGAAGCCACAGATCATCTGTCTCGGCAGCTGCCCCGGTTCGAAATCGGATTTTCGCCCCGGAGTCTTCCGGAAAAATTCTGTATGTACCAAAACGGACCGGGCGCGGGAAAACCTTGGCGTCACTCCGGAACCGCGAGCGCTGCCGCCCGGCCCGATCTGTCGACCACACACCTGCCGGACCCTGGGTGACCAACGCTCCATCGGGAGCGAATGCCGTCACCTGAACCGCATCCAGGGTTGCCAGCCGGGCGCCACCGGAGGAAATGAACCGCCATACTTCCCCCTCGTACCCGGTGCCGACCAGGACACCCTTGCCGTCGACCCCCAACGCCGTCGCAACTTGCTTCTCGAACCGGTGAATGTGGAGCAGGCCACCTTCCGGCGTGATCCGTACCAGTTCGGACGTTGCGGTCTTCCCGTTGATCTTCGGCAAGTCGAGATTGAGGCCCTCGGTTGTCGAGGAAGCGCCATTCTCACCGTTGGCCTTGGTTGCAGTCGATGATTTCTTTGGCACTTTTGGAGGCGGCTCACCAACAAGGGCGGTGGCCCAGAGTTCTCCACCCTCAGTGACAACCAGATCCGAAATCTCGGTAAATGGACTGTCCACCAATAGGGACGGGCGGCCCTGGCGGTCAATACTGAGGACCAGACCCTTGCCCGAGGTCCCCACGATCAGCTGATCACCGTGAACCGCAAGACATCGAGCGAAAGCATCCGGCACCTCGAGCCAACGTTCCAACCCCTTGTTTCCGACTTTGAACAGCGCCCCCGGGGTCCCGGCTGCTGCGACGATTGACCCGTCGAATTCCACCAGGTCCCAGAATCCGCCTTCCCCGAGGCGCCCCATCTCTTCCAGTTCGCCTCCGGACCACTTGACCAGCACCCCAGGCGCGACGGTCGTAGCCCATACGGCGCCATCGGCATCAACCAAGACCGAAGTTCCCTGTTCGCCCGGTAATTCGGCCAGGAGTTCCACGGAGGCTCCTGAAACACGGTAGAGCCGGGCCGGATGTCCGGTCACCACGACCAGATCGCCTCCAGAGAGCCGGTCCGCCGCCAAAACCACCGGTTCTGAGAGCGCCGCCTGGCTCCGCCAACCCGCGACCGGCCGCAACATGCCGTCCACCGAAACCGCAACTCCTTCGCCGGAACCTCTGAGCATTTCGGTCGAGCCGTCAACCACCCACCAGGAGGTCTGGGAGGCGGCAACCGGGGTTGTCAATGCCATGCAGAGCGCACACACCCCGAAGACGCGGCTAAATGTAGATACTCGATACTTGATACTCGATCCTTGAGAGATCCTTTTGGATGGAGTTGGATGAAAGCAATCCAGTATCCAGTATCCAGTATCCAGTATCAGTTGTTTCATCCGGCTTTGCCGGG
>JAUXDC010000085.1 GCA_030618605.1 Holophagae bacterium
CCGTGGTTGACCAGGAAGGTCTCCATTCGGAGGGCGTTGGCCTGCACGACATTTTCCGCTTCGGCAATCGTCCTTCGACGAATGGTGTCGGAGACCCGGTTGATGGCAAAGGCGCCGAAAAGAAACATGAAGAGAGCGATGGATCCACCGACGAGCACGATCAATTTTTGCCGGATGCCGGCGTCCCGCATAAATTTCTTGGCCATGATTTTCTCCTTGGTGCGTTTTTCTTCGCCACGATTCGGGTCCGACCGGAGCGGACGGCCCGTCAATAAGCTTAATGGATCCATCAACTCGCTGCTGATCGGTGGTCGGAGAATGTCGGAGTTCGGGCTATGATGGGGGGTGTGTTCGTGGCCGTGGATCCACGGCTTTCGATAACCACAAAAGGAGGTTGGGCCCTTGATGTCTGGCATGGACGCGATCATCAAAGAGTTTCTCGCCGAGAGTGCGGAGAATCTGGATCAGATGGACCAAGACCTGGTCGTTCTGGAAAAGGATCCTGCCAACCAGGAAGTGTTTTCCAGGATCTTCAGGGCGATTCATACGATCAAGGGTACCTGCGGGTTCCTGGCTTTCGGCAAACTCGAGGCGGTCACCCACAGCGGTGAGAATCTGCTCAGTCACCTCCGTGACGGGACGCTTGAGCTCAGCCCCAAGGTTACGACGATGATGCTGAGCATGGTTGACGCGGTCAGGAAGCTCCTGTCGGCAATTGAAAAGACCGGTGGAGAGGGGGATGGAGACTATTCTGAACTGATCGCCGACCTCGAGAGGCTTGACGAGGAAGCCGGCGAAAAAAAAAAGGACGACCCCAAGGCCGATGACACCTCCAGCACCATGAGGTCGAGTAGAATCGAATTGGTGTCCGAAGCATCTGAAGATGCAAAGGAGACTGAGACGTTGACAGATCCCAAGGCCGCATCGAAGAAGAAGAGTCCTTCGAAGCGGCGGAAAAAGAAGGAGTCTCAGGCCATCGTGGACGCGCCCCTCGAACAGTCCGATGGTGGTGGCGCCGATGCCGGTGATATCGATGGCGATCATGACCAGGAAATTACGGCGCCGACAACATCGTCTTTGGGCGAGAGCAGTCTCCGCGTCGATGTCCATGTTCTCGACCATTTGATGAATTTGGTTGGAGAATTGGTTCTGGCGAGAAACCAGATTCTCAGGCTTTCGGAAGGGATCGACGACCAGCAGTTCGAGGTGGCGTCCACACGGCTTCATAGTGTCACCACCGATCTGCAAGAGGCGGTGATGCGCACCCGAATGCAGCCGATCAGCCTACTCTGGAAGAAGCTCCCCCGATTTGTTCGAGATTTATCACAGCAGTTCGGTAAGAAGGTCGACATCCAGATGGAAGGTCAGGACACCGAACTGGACAAGGCCGTGATCGAGGCGATCCAGGGGTCCCTTCTTCACCTGGTGCGCAATTCGTTGGACCATGGTATCGAGACACCAGAGTTCAGGCGCAAGAACGGGAAGCCGGCGATCGGCATTCTCCGATTGAAGGCTCACCACGAAGGAGGGAACGTCCTGATCGAGGTCAGTGACGACGGAGGTGGCATCGACAACGAGGCGGTGCTCAAACGGGGTCTGGAGGCGGGTCTGGTTTCGGAGGCGGAGGCCGGGAGTCTGGATCCGAAACAAATTCGAGCTCTGATTTTCCAGCCAGGGTTTTCGACGGCCAGGCGCGTGACCAACGTTTCCGGGAGGGGTGTCGGACTGGACATCGTCCGGAACAATATCGAGGCCATCGGTGGCTCGGTCGAGATTCACAGTGAACCTGGCCAATCGACCTCGTTTCGGTTGAAAATCCCGTTGACCCTGGCGATCATCCCGGTTCTGCTGGTCGCGATACGGGGTCAGCGGTTCGCAATTCCCCAGTTGAGTGTGGTCGAGTTGGTACGGTTTGACGACCAGTCCGGCGGCCTTGGTATCGAGGATCTGAATGGGGTCCCTGTCTACCGTCTCAGAGGCCACTTGTTGCCGCTGTTGTATCTCGATGAGGAGTTGGGCCTCACGGACTCTCCCAAGCCGGCGGGTGGCCCGGTCAATATTGTGGTACTCCAGGGGGATGATCGTCGGTTTGGTTTGATCGTCGACAGGATTGAGGACAGCCAGGAAATCGTCGTCAAGCCGTTGGGTCGATTGATCGAAGCGTTGCCATATGCAGGCTCGACAATTCTGGGTGAGGGTGCTGTGGCATTGATCCTGGATGTATTGCGGCTCGGGCTCAAGGCCGGTGTTGTGTCTGAAGCACGAACCCATCAGGCCGCGCCGGATGAGGAAGCCGCGATTTCTGGTGGCGGTGAACGACGAATGCTGTTGTACCTGATGGGGCCGGCAGACGAAAGGATGGCCGTTGATTTCTCGGCCGTCGACCGATTGGAGTTCATCCCGGCATCGAAAATCGAGAGTGTTGCGGACCTTCCGGTGGTTCAGTACCGGGACGAGATCCTGCAGTTGGTATGGGTTGACCAGACCCTGCCGGAACGGAGGATCAAGGTACGGAAAATCACGGACGACCCCGATCTCGATTCTCTTCAGATCGTGGTGTGCACAGTGGATGGTCTGAGGGTCGGCCTGATCGTCTATCGAATTCTGGATATTATCGACCAGAGCATGACCGTCACCCGACCGGCGAGCAGGGAGGGCATCGAGACCTGCGTCGTCGTCGAAGAGCGAGTTACGGAGATCATCGACCTCAGGAGCCTGATTCGGTTGTCGGATCCCGGCTTTTTTGAGCGGGGCATGAAGCCCTCGCCCGGAGGGGGTTGAGATGTCCCAGTACTGTACTTTTTGGGTAGGAGAACTCTATATCGGGATCGAAGTTTCGAGGGTTCAGGAAGTTCTGAGCCATGGAGCAATCACACCGGTACCTCTGGCGCCGGCCCACATCAAGGGGATGATCAACCTTCGAGGGCACATCGTCACTGCAATCGACATGGGCCTGAGGTTGCACGTTGGTCCGGTGGGGTCGGCCGATGGCACGATGATGCACGTGGTCTTGAAGGATGATCAGGGACTCGTGAGTCTGGTCGTAGACAGAGCGGGCGATGTTGTCGAAGTGGATCGGGAAATGTACGAGGATCCCCCGGACACCCTGCAGGGGGAGGCACGCCGGTTGATTCGGGGCGCCTTCAAACTCGAAGGCCGGCTTCTTCTGGATGTGGACATCGACTATGCCGTTGCGATTTCAGAATGAGGAAGGATAGCTGTTCATGACCAAGAAGGCACTGGTGATCGATGATTCTCGTGCCATGCGGACCATTCTGAGTGGCATCCTCGGCGAACTCGGTTATGAGGTTCAAGGGGCCGAGGACGGTGGCCGGGCTCTCGAGATACTCAACGCAGGAGGGTTGTTTGATCTGGCACTTGTCGATTGGAACATGCCACAGATGACCGGTTATGACTTTGTCCTTGAGGTCCGGAAAGAAACTCGATTCAACGACCTGCGTCTGGTAATGGTGACGACCGAAACTGAGGTTTCTCGAATGTCCGACGCGTTGGAGGCCGGTGCCGATGAGTACATCATGAAGCCGTTCAACAAGGAAATGTTGCTGGAGAAGTTGATGCTGCTGGGTATAGAGGCTGAACTGGACTGATGAGCGTCCCTCGTCCGGCCCGCGTTCTTGTCGTCGACGATTCTGTCGTGGCGAGACGGATCATTTCAGAGATCCTGGATGATGAAGAGAGCATCGAGGTCGTTGGGTCGGCTGCGAACGGGCGCATTGCGCTGGCCAAGATTCCCCGTTTGAATCCGGACCTGATAACCCTGGACGTCGAAATGCCGGAAATGGATGCACTTGAGACGTTATCGCGAATCAGGGCCGATTTTCCCGGCATCAAGGTTGTGATGTTGAGCAACTTAACCCGGCAGGGGGGCGTGGCGACTGTGGAATCTCTGTTTCGCGGAGCCTCCGACTATGTCACCAAGGCCTCGCAGATGGAATCGCCGGAGGCTGCACGAGCCTTTCTCCGAGAGCAGTTGGTGCCCAAGATCAACGCCCTGGTCGGCAGTCCGGAACGGTCTTCGCAGGTTCGGCGCCGGAAGGCCGTAGTCGAACCGATTTCGGTACCGATCGGTATTGTCGCGATCGGGGTTTCGACCGGGGGTCCGAACGCGCTTCGAGCGGTCCTTGAGGTCCTCCCGCCGGATTTCGAAGTTCCGATCGTGATCGTTCAACACATGCCGCCGGATTTCACGCGCTCCCTGGCGGAACGACTGGATACACTGTGTCGCATTCGGGTCTTTGAAGGGCGCACCGGAGGTCGTGTCAGTCCGGGGACGGCCTGGGTTGCTCCAGGGGATCGCCATATGGAAATCACAGGGGGGACCGATGGGGTGAGCCTTGTGACCCGATTTGGGCCGATGGAAAATTCTTGCAGACCCTCGGTTGATGTGTTGTTGAGATCGGTTTCTGAGCACTACGGACCGGCGACCCTGGCCGTAATTTTGACCGGGATGGGTCAAGATGGGTTGGCTGGTTGTCGGGCGATCGACCAGGCCGGAGGCCATATTTTGGCCCAAGACGAGACCACCAGTGTCGTTTGGGGCATGCCGGGGCAAATAGCCAGGGCCGGTCTCGCACAATCCATTCTTCCGGTTGAGGCGATCGGACCCGAGATCGTTCGGTGTGTCCGAAGTAGCCCAGCATGAGAAATCGGACCGAGACATCCGATCTCACGCAAGCCGATTTCGATTTTGTCCGAACGCTGGTCAAACAGCATTCGTCGATCAGTCTGGATGACAGCAAGGGCTATCTGGTCAGTTCCCGGCTGCTGCCCATCGCCCGGGGCAGGGGGTTCGAGTCGGTGGCCGCACTGATCACCCACCTCCGATCCCGTCCCCACGGGAAAGTCCACACCGATGTGCTGGAGGCAGTGGCGACAACCGAAACATCGTTCTTCAGGGATTTTCATCCTTACGAGGCACTTCGAGATCAAGTGATTCCCGATCTCATCCGCAAGAGGAGGGAGTCGACCCGCATGCTGAGCATCTGGAGCGGCGCTTGCTCCAGCGGCCAGGAACCCTACAGTGTGGCTATGGTGTTGCGTCAGGTCATTCCCGACATTGACACCTGGACGATTCAGTTGCTTGCGAGCGATTTTTCGGGCGCGATGGTTGAGCGTGCCCGGAAGGGAGTCTTCAAACAACTGGAAGTTAACCGGGGCCTGCCGGCACATCTGCTGGTCCGGTATTTCGACCAACACGGAGCGTCGTGGTGGCTCAAGGATGAGGTCAAACGAATGGTGACCTTTTTCCAGCAAAATTTGGATCGGGAGTGGACTCGCATTCCCCAAGTTGACCTGGTGTTTCTTAGGAACGTCTTGATCTACTTCGACGTGGAGACCCGACGCCGGATCCTCCGAAAGGTTCGGCGGCACCTCAGGCCGGACGGTTTTTTGGTCATGGGTGCGGCCGAAACTACTTTGAGCCTGGACGACAGCTTCAGGCGGGTCCAGTTTGGGCGGGCGGCGTTCTATCAACCCGGAGAGGGGAGTGGGCAATGAGTCTTACACCCGGAGAGCTCTTTGAAATACTTGAGACGATCTGGTCGACCCAATTGGGGTTTGAACTCGATGATGACGAGCAATCCGCCAACGTGCCGGCAGATTCACAGGAAGACCTGATGACCGGTATCGTGCAGATCTCGGGAGGGTTTGCCGGGGCCGTGCATTTGATATGTGCCCGGTCCGTCGTTCGGGCCGCCGCGGCCCGGATGTTCTCGATGCCGGAGGGTGATCTGGGCGATGAGGACCTCCGGGATGCTCTCGGGGAGCTGGCCAACATGGTTGGCGGCAACCTCAAGACCCTCCTTCCGGGTTCCGAGTTTATTTCACTGCCGACGGTCATTGAGGGATCAAATTACGATGTGGCGCGCCTCGACAGTGATGTTGTGGTACGAATCGAGGCTTCGTATGAGGGGAAGCCCTTGCGTGTGGTCCTGTTCGTGGATCACCGGTAGAGGCCTGGCCGGGCCTCTGAAATCAGCCAGGAATGTCGGGATCCGAATGTGATTCCGGTGGAGTGAAACCCTGGGGTGGCGTGGTCTGTGTTTTCTTCGATTTCCGACCTTCCCATGGGAAATCACCGAAGAAGGAACTCATGGGATTGAGGAAGAAGCGGCGTATGGGTTTTGGAGCTGCGTAATCCCAACTGCAGTCGTCGAGAGCGGTTCCGATTCCATTCTTCAGGTCATCGGGCTTCTTTTTCATCAATGGCTCTTGGTCGGTCTGGCCGCAGCGATTTCGGCCAGCAGCGCGTGATCTGATGATCCCGGGACGGCAACGAATACGGCGTTGAGACGTTCTTCGGTTGCAATGACGAAGAGGCAGGGTTCGCCGGGTGTCCGACTGCAACAGACTTCACGGGCCGCCAGGTGCCGTCCAGCGAGGTATGACAGGATCGCGGCATGAAACCCGGCCAGAATTGAACAGGAAACGTCGGATGGCGATGGGAAATATGACGGGAAAGGGCTGCTCGTGTGTGTTATGACGATGAGGCCGCGGTCCCTGTAGGTCAGGTCCGCCTCGAAGGTCCCAAGCCCCAAAATCCCGATCGAACCGGACAGCAGTTCCAATGCAACGTGAGACTCCACTTCTCTGAGAGTCATACCGAATTGATGCTGGGCGATTTGTTCGACCCTCAAGGAGTGACGGAGGCCCCATTGCTTTCCGAACCGCTGCAAAATTTCCTGGTGGCGATTTCGGAAGGTGCGGGAGAGCAGACTTTCGAATGCGCACAGGAAATCGTCGTTGACGGCCAACAACCTATTCGGTCCTCCGTCAGTCAGGATGCCCAACAGTGGGTCACGCTCAATTCTGGGTGAAAGGGGCGTTTCCTGAGGACGTACCCGGTTGACGGTCAGAAGGACGTGCCCTTCCACCGGTGAGGCGAAGAAGGACAATTGGACCGATGCCGGGACGTGGCCCATCTCGAAGTCGAAGCGGCCATAGGCCACCCCGGATTCACCGGTTGAGGCCATCGCCTGCTGCATCAACTCGGTTGCCTCAAGGGCGATGGCGGCCGGGATCACGGCAGTAATCCGTTGACCTGAGAGGCGTTCGGGGTCGATCCTGCCCATCTGTGGGCCGAACGGACCATACTCAAGGATCCTTCCGTTGGCCTCCAGGAGGAAACAGCCGAGTGGCAAAGCCCGTTCTCTCGAAGAAAAAACATGAGAGTCGTCGTCTGCAGCCGAAGCATCGTCGATGTCGGACAGACCCAGGGTCTTGAAAAGCCCTTCTCTGATCAATATCTCCCGCCAGGGACTCAGTAGATTGGCCAATCGTTTGCGGTCGAACCTCCAGGCCAGTGCAGCGTCCATTCGGTGGAAGACGGCGGCACACCACCGAGCGCATGCCTCGAGGATCGCACCAGGGTTGTGGGCCGAGACGGTGTCAACCAGAATAACGGCGCCCGAGCCCAAAACCTGAAAATGATGCAGTTCCGGCTCTAACTCAAGCATCGACTGGCGGACCCCCTCGAGGCGATCGGCCAGAAGGGCCGGATCCAGGTAGTTCCCCGTATAGGCGGAAACGACGTTGGAGAGGGTCAGAGCAAATTCCAGTTGTTGCAGATGGACTGGCTCGTTGAGGTCAATGTCCGGTGCTTTGGATTCGGCAGCCCGCGCCTCGTCGAGCCGCCGCATCGCTTCCAGTACCAGTTCTGACGGAGGCATGGAAAACCGAACATCGACCTCGATATCTCCGAAGTTGGCCTCGAAGGTGCCGGAGTCCCACAGGATGATGCGGTAGATCGCCTGCTCGGGCGGGGTGTCGTCATCGATGACGGCGTTGACCACCATGCCGTCACGGAGCCATACCTGCCCCTTGTCTCCGTTGTGTTGGAAGGAGATGGTGCCGCTGCGCCGGCCAACCTCGGCGGTTTGGAGTAGATCCGGGACGGACAGTTGCGACAGTGATCCGAAGAGCAGTTGCTCATTGCGGTGTTTCTCGATGGCCAGCTGTGTCGTCAGGGAGACCTCTTCGGGGTCGTAGGGGGGGAAGACAACGCTGAGAAGGCCCAAACGAAGGGCTCGGCGCCGTTCGTCCTTGTCGGTACTGGCAACGACGACCAGGGGGATTTGCTCCATCAAAGGGTTTGACTGGAGGAGACGGATCAGGATTGAGTCACCGCTTTCGATGTCTCCGAGCGGCGTCAGAATGGCATCCGGCAACATGAACTGGCGGCCGGTCACCGTGGCGTCGGCCTCTACCTCGGTCGTCATGCTGACGACCTTGAATTTGGATGCCAGGAGGGCCTGACTCAGCTGGGCAGCAACGCCCGGCTCTGAGTGGACAACGTAGACGAGGTCATTTCTCATGGTGGGTCGATGAAAATATTGAGTTCGAAATGATCATCGCCCGCCAATGCGGCACCTCGGATCGACGGCCTTTCCTCTTGATCCGGACCTGAATTATCGGGAGAGAACGGAGGTTCCGGCCGGAGAGTATAACCCTGAGGCTCGAGTTGAGTGCAGGCATTGCCTCCGATTAAGTTAATGAGCTCACAGCCTGCGTCTCGGGCGGCCTCGCTTGCAGGATCAACCTCTACGCCAAGCATGCCTTTGGCTGCAATCGAGAACAGGGGGTCTCCAAGGTCGACCGTGATGCAGAAATCTCTGTCGCCGACGATGTTCTGCGCAAAACGACGAAATCCCTGTCTCAGCGTGCCGTTAGAAGGGTCAATCCGTTGGAGTTTGACCGGGGCGCCGGTCATGCGGGCGACGTGGCGCAATGTCAGATCAGTGCAGGCTCGGACGATTATCGATTCCTCAAGGTGGTTGAATTCACTTTCCAGGGTACTTTGCTGGGCAGAATCGATCGCGTTGAAGTCCTCGAGATGGGTCGTCAAAGCGGTATCGGAAAGATACCCTCCCTTGACGAGAGCGGCGCCGATGCGGAGCCACTCGGTGGACTGGATACGACTGAGTCTCTCGACATCGGCTCTGGACAGGCTTCCTTCCGAAATACAGAGATCTTCATAACTTGAATTCGAGACTCGGAACATCGCGTGGATCTGGTCGGCCTTGGCTTGATCCAACAATCCTTCCCCAACGGCGATATCCGGTAGGGGACGGTTGGTGTTGCGCTGCCTCTCAATGGCATTCAGCAGGCCCTCACGTTGAATAGCGCCCTGTTCCAAAAGGTAGTGACCAAAGAACATCGAACTCATGATTCGATCCTCGGGTTCTGTGGTTGGTTCTCGAGATTTCTCAGAAAATCGATAAATGCATCCCTCGAGAACGGCTTCTGGAGAAAACTCCTGGCGCCGGTGCTCAGGCACTGGTGTACGGCATCCTCCGTGCCCAACGAACTGACCATAACAACACAGGTGTCGGGGTCCAGTGCCAGGATCTGGGACAGAGTCTCCATGCCGGACTGGCCGGGCATGATGAGATCCAGCAGGACGATGTCCGGCCGGATCTCCCGGAAAACTTCGACGGCCCGGCGGCCATCCCGCTCGGATGCGATGACCTTGAACTCCGAGTCCTCAAGGTAGGCCGCGATGATCGTCAGGATAGCTGCAGAATCATCGATGGTCATGACGGTTTGTGACGTCATGGCGTATCTCCGGTAGTCCAGGGTTTCACGAAGGAGCCTCCGATGGTGTTCCCAGGATATGAGCCTGATCCTGGATTTGTTTCAGGCGAGAACGCAAAAGTGTCTTTTCCAAGGCCAGTCCAGCTTCGATCATTAGGAGTTCCAAGGTGTGAACCGATCCGATTGGTTTGTCGTGTGGGACATTGTCGCCATAAAACATCCCCTCGATCATACCGTCAACGATGATTGGAATGACAATGACTTCGGTCGGGACCGGTCCCCCGAGGAATCGAACGAGCTGATCGTTCCACCAACTACTTCTGAGTTTGCCTTGATAGGAGTGCATCGTCTCGAAGACCTCCATGAAGACCGAAGGTTCGTGCACTGGGATACACATGCTGCGAATTCTACGATCGACGGACTCAGTGCTCTCCGACTGTCTGGCCAGTCCGAACTGTCCGATACCGATGATACCGCTCGGTGACACATGACACAGGACGCCACGATTGACGATTCGAGTTGCAAAACGGAGGACCATCAGAGTGATCTCTCCGGTGAACGACGGGGACCTAAGCTGGATCTCAACCATCAGTGACCTAAGTTCCGCCAGGCTGGCGACGATATCCATGCCGCTATCCGGTTCGGCGGTCAGTGATCCGTAGTTGGCAGAGTCCACCATGTAATCGAGGATGGACGAGAACCCTTCATCATTCAGGGATTGTTCGGATTCTGCCGAGGTGTCGGTCGGCTCGGTTCCATCAGTTGAAGTTACCGGGGCCAGTCGAGATTGCACGGCATCGAGCCTCGTCAGAAGATCGAGGATGAACTGGTCAGTGTTCATGCCCGTCGGCAAATCGACGTCCTGCCGTGTCTGGTTGTCGTCGGAGGCCGGATCATCTTCTTCCGGCTTGAAGCTGAAAAATCCGGTATTCGAGTGGAGAAACTCCTTGGTGATGGCCTGGAGCCGTTCGCGGATCAGCTGCTCGATCTGCTCTTCGGTAACGGCGCCCATGGCAACCAGGATGGTCCCCAACCGGCGATGTTCCTTATCGGCCGCCTGTGTGTCGAGGGCGGTTCGAAGTGTCAGTTCCGAGATGAGATTCTTGGATAGCAACGTGTGGCCCAAGGATTCTCTCGGGGTGCCGTCGGCGGCGTGGATGATTTTTCCGCCTCTGAAGAGGAACACGCCTTTCTTGTCATCGGCCGAAAGGGTCAGGCGCCCGGACTTTTGGAATAGGGACAGCATATGGAAGAGCTCCGTCAAGTTGAGATCTTCAAGTTTTCCAACCAACGCCATGCCGTTCTCCGTCGTTGCGTCTGGGGAACTAAAGAACCTCCCCGAGGCTTGTGGCGGCACTCCGAACGAAAACGAAAGCTACCGCATTGAACTGACATATGTTAGCAGAAACCCCCATGAACCCGGTGGAGCCGAACAAAAAAGGACTCCGGCCGGCATCGCCGGGTGCCCAGTGTTTGGGAGGCGTTGTTCGGAGAGCCGTGAAGGATATACGACGGTCGGCGCTCGTTGGTTGGTTGGATTGTTGGTGGGAATTTGGTGAGATTGTAAGGTAGGCAAAGAATTGATATGTACATTTTGACACTGAGCGCCGCGTCATAGGGTCAAAGAGAATGTAAATTCCCTTTCAACCAATTAGTAATATAGCAAAATAGAATGAGATTGTCAAATCCAGAAATATCGACTGGATTAGCCTGCTGGAACGAGGTTTGGTGGGAAAGCGTCGTTGGGCCAACCCAGTCGATATTTCTGGAATGTGCGCTTCGCGCAGGGGTTCAAATCACAGGCCGCCGATCATCAGCTTCGCCAACAGGCCGGTGAAGCGGGCGGGGTCGGGAAGTTCCGAACCCTCGGCCAACAGGGCATAGCCAAAGAGGAGGTCGGCGGTGTCGGCGATGGCCGGATCGGCGGTCCTGGAGTCAAAATGTGCCGCCAGCTTGGAGATCACTTCGTGCTCGCCATTGAGTTCCAGGATTCTCTTGGATCGAGGGGTCTGCTGCTGAGTTTGACGCAGGAGCCGTTCCAGTTGTGGGCTCATGTCGTGTTCTCCGCCGACGAGGCAGGCCGGGGATGTGGTCAGACGAGAGGACAGGCGGACCTCCTTGACATGCGCATCCAGATGTTTCTGAATACTCTCGAGCAGTCCCTTGAGGTCCTCGCTCTTCTCCTCGAGATCCTTGCGCACCTCTTCTCTCTCTTCGGCGTTGCCCAATTCTGCCGCACCCTTGGCGGCAGAATTGAGGGGCTTTGTGACATACTCCGTCAGAAACTGCACCAGGAGCTCATCGACCGGGTCATCGAGGTAGAGCACCTCAAATTCTCGGGCCTTGAAGGCTTCGAGGTGGGGGGAATTTTCGATGACGGCCTTGGAGTCACCGGTCAGGTAATAGATCGCATCCTGAGAGGGTTTCATTCGGGAGACGTACTCGACCAAGGAGGTCAAACGCTCCGAATCGGCCGAGGATTTGAAAAGAAACAAGCTCTGCAGTTGTTCTGAGTAATCCAGGCCGCCGGTGACGCCCTCTTTAAGGACCCGGCCGAAGGCGTTCCAGAATTTCAGGTACTCCTCGGCCTCGTCTGTTTTCATCTTGTCCAGGGCCTTGAGGATCCTGGAAGTCAAGAAGCGCCGAATGTGGGTGATGTGCCGGTCCTGCTGCAGGGTTTCCCGGGAGACGTTCAGCGGGAGATCCGCGGAGTCCACGACACCTCGCACGAAGCGAAGCCAGGGCGGCAGAACGTCCTCGCAGTTTTCCATGATCATCACCGACTTGGAGTAGAGCTGGAGTCCCCATTTCGGGGCCCCCATGCCGAGGTCCAAGGGCGGGTTCGACGGGATGAACAGTAGGGCCTGGTACTCGATCCGGCCTTCAGCACGAAGGGCCACGGTTTTCAGCGGCGCCGTCCAGTCGTGGGCGATGTGGCGGTAAAAGTCGGCATATTCCTCGTCGCTGACCTCGGACTGGGGTCGAGTCCAGATCGGTTTCATGGCGTTGAGGGTTCGATCTTCAACGACGCTGGTGGGCTCGGTGTCCGGCTTGATATTGCCGTCATCATCCCGTTCGTACTCCTGCCGCTCGACTGGGCAGACGACGGGATAGTTGATGAAGTCGGAGTATCGTTTGACGATCCTTTCCAGGACGTGGCAGTCGGCGTAGTCATGCACACCCGCCTCCTCGTCCACCGCCTTGAGGTGCAGGGTAATCGAGGTCCCGCACTGATCGCGCTGAGCATCGGAGACGTCAAACCGACCTTCGCCGACGGACTCCCAGAAGGTGCCGCCTTCCTCACCGGCTCTGCGGGTGATGACCGAGACCTTGTCGGCCACCATGAAGACCGAGTAGAAACCGACGCCGAACTGTCCGATCAGGGAAGAAAGAACCTTGCGGTCGCCATTGTCTGCGGCCTTTTGCAGGAGCTCCCGGGTGCCGGATTGTGCGATGGTCCCGAGGTTGCGTATCACCTCTTCACGGCTCATGCCGATGCCGCTGTCGTGGATCGTCAGGGTCCGTGCATCCGCGTTGGGTTCGATCCGAATCTCGTCAACGTGGTCGCCCGGAACGATTTCCGGCTCCGTAACACGCTCGAATCGAAGGCTGTCGAGGGCGTCGGATGCGTTGGAAATCAATTCCCTGAGAAAGATATCCTTGGTCGTGTAGAGCGAGTTGATGACCAGGTTGAGCAGCCGGGATGTTTCGGCCTGAAATTCAAAGGTCTCGGTCGTCGGGGTCATGGTGCCTCCAGATGGATACTTTGCCTCGCCGGGCGAGGGGGAGTGAAATGTACGCAAGAAAGGCGCAAGAGGCAAGGGGGAAGAAGGTCAAAGGGTCGAAGAGGTCT
>JAUXDC010000356.1 GCA_030618605.1 Holophagae bacterium
TCGTGGTTCAATATTTCTTTGTCTTCCCTTAGCGCTCTTGGCGTCTTGGCGGTTCAACTGCCTTCCGAGCCTTCTCCCACAGCTGGGCGACGGTTTCGTCGTTGGGTGCGGGTACGGCAGCGGCTTGCAGGCACAGGTCCCGGGACAGCGTTCCCAGGCGGGACCGCCCTTCGTCCAGAATGTCGGCGAAGATAGGGTCTTC
Organism: Holophagae bacterium; assembly: GCA_030618605.1. Taxonomy (GTDB): domain Bacteria; phylum Acidobacteriota; class Thermoanaerobaculia; order Thermoanaerobaculales; family Sulfomarinibacteraceae; genus DAOWGJ01. Next base: position 203 of record JAUXDC010000356.1, read on the forward strand.
GTCGGCTTCCCGGCGGAGATGGTCGGCGATTTCTTCCAGCTGGTCGAAGGCCTGACAGACCAGAGCGCCATGGTTTCGGGCGCGAAGGGCGGCCGTGACCAACTCCGGCAGTTCGCCGAATCCCTCGAGGGCGCCCATTTCCAGGTCGTCCGAAAGAACGACGGGATTTCCGGGCAGGTCTACGGCCAGCTGAACGATGTGCCGGGACAACGAGGCGGGGCTGTCGCTCTCGCCGAGCACCGGCGCCACCACGTGGCCGACCATGACGATGGGGATGTCGGCTGACAAGGCAGCGAAGACGCCGATGTGTTCGTCCAGGTCCTCGATCCGGTGATCCAGGGTGGGCAGCGCCTCGTGGGTATCGATCTTGACGGCGCCGAGGCCCGGAAAATGTTTGATGCAGCCGCTGACCGCCCAGGTGTCCATCTTTTCGCAGAAGGCACGGGCGAGTGTTGCCGAGCGCTCGGCTGAGTGGCTCAGAGTTCGGCCCTGGAGTGCGATCAGGCCGTCCGGCCGTTCCAGGTCAACCACCGGTGCAAAATCGAGGTGGATTCCCAAGGCCCTGCAGGCGGCGCCGGTGGCATCGCCCAGGGCCTGGATCCCTTTCATGCCGGCCGCGGCCGCATCAGACGGTGAGGGGAGAGCGCCCCAAAGGGCGGTCAACCGGTTGACCAGCCCCCCCTCGAGATCGACGCAGATGAAGGGGCGCGGGTCCATGTCCCGCACCGAGTGCACCAACTCTCGCACCTGGTCCGGACTTTCGATGTTCCGGGCGAAGAGGATGATGCCGGCCGGTTTGACCTGGTCCAGCGTCTCTCGTTCCGCCTCAGTGATCTCGAGACCGGGGAGACCGACGACCAGCGGAAGGCTTGCCTGGCTAATTGTCATTGGACACCTTCTTCTTCAGGTTGGAGAGCCAATTGAGGGCTTCGAGGGGAGTCATAGTGTCCAGCTCAAGGTTGCCGATTTCATCGAGAATCTCGTCCAACGGTTGCCGGAAAAGGTCCATCTGGAGAATTCTGTCGCTTGCATCGGGGGCGGGACGCTGGGCAATGGGGTCGGCCGGAGCGGCCCGGTGTGCCTCCAAATCCATCAGAATCTCTTCGGCCCGACGGCAGACCTCGTCGGGCACGCCGGCCAATTCGGCAACGTGGATTCCGTAACTTCGGTCTGATGGGCCGTCGCCCACCCGGTGGAGGAACAAAATCGTGCCCTTCCACTCCTTGACGCCCATCGATTGATTGATCAGCCGTGGCAGCCGCCTGGCGAGGTCTGTCAGCTCGTGGTAGTGGGTGGCAAAAAGGACCTTGGCCGCCCTGTCGTCGTGGTCGTGAAAATACTCAACGATGGCCCACGCCAGGGACAGCCCGTCATAGGTCGCCGTCCCCCGCCCGACCTCGTCCAGGATGACCAATGAACGGGGGGTGGCGTGGTGCAGGATGTTGGCCGTTTCCGTCATCTCGACCATGAAGGTACTTTCACCCTTGGCCAGCATGTCCGAGGCCCCCACACGAGTGAAAATCCGATCGGTCAGTCCAATCTGGGCCGAAGCCGCCGGAACGAATGAACCCGCATGAGCCATCAACGTGATCAGGGCCACCTGACGAAGGTAGGTGGATTTTCCGCCCATGTTGGGTCCGGTCAGAAGGACGATCCGACGGTCCTCGGCATTGAGCTCGCAGTCGTTCGGAATGAACGGTGGGTCGCGCTGCAAGACTTCGAGTACCGGATGGCGACCGTCCCGGATCACCAGGCTCGAACCATTGTCGACGACCGGCCGGCAATAGTCCTGTTTGCGGGCGCGGTCGCCGAAGGCAGCCAATACATCCAGGGCTGCAACTCGGGATGCAGTTTCAGCGATGCGCTGGGCATGGCCGGCCAGTTCGTCGAGCAGCTGGTCGTAGAGTTCCCGTTCCCGGGCGATCGCCTTGTCTTCGGCGGAGAGGATGCGGCTTTCGAGTTCCTTGAGTTCGGGAGTGATGTAGCGCTCGGCGTTGGTCAAGGTCTGGCGCCGTTCGTAGTCGTCGGGAACCCTGTCCAAATTGGATTTGGACACCTCGATGTAATAACCGAAGACCTTGTTGTACTTGACCTTCAAGGAGCCGATTCCGGTCCGGTCGCGTTCCCGGCTTTCGATACCGGCCAGCAGTTCCCGGCCTCCACGAGCCAGGGTTCTGTGTTCGTCCAGATCAGCATCCCATCCGGCGGCGATGGCGCCCTGGCCGACGAGGTGTGCCGGTTCGCTTGCCAACCGTTGATGGAGCAGTGTGGCGATATCCCCCAGGGGATCGAGGGTTGCCGCCAGGTTGTGCAAAAGAGGGGCGGCGGCATGGCGAACAGTCTCGAGAAGCTTGGGCAGGAGGTCGGCGCCCGCTCGGAGGGTGGCCAGTTCTCGGGGCAGGGCCTGGGCCAGTCCGATCCGTGCCGCCAGGCGCTCGAGGTCGGGAATCTCAGAGAGGCAATCGCGCAGGTCATTGGTTGTTCTGGGATCTTCGACCAACTCGGCAACGGCTCGATGACGCTCTTCGATCTCGTCGAGATCGATGCTGGGTCGAACCAGGTAGTCGCGCAGCAGCCGGGCGCCCATGCGGGTCTTGGTGTGGTCCAATGTTGCCAACAGGGAACCGCGGCGGATCCCGCCGGAAGCATGCTCAACCTCGAGATTCCGCAGGGAGGCCCGGTCGATGACCAGTGCATCGTCCGGCTGCCTGCGCGAGAAAGACCGCAGGTGCTGGAGGGCTCCGCGGTGGGTTGCCTCGACGTAGCCCAACAATGCGCCGGCCATGCCCACAAGACGTTCTCCGGAGTTCAGACCGAAGCCACGAAGGGATGCGACACCCAAAACCCGGCGGAGTCGTTGCTCTCCCGCCGCCGGTGAAAACTCCTCGGGAGACAGTGCCGTTGCGGTCGGAGGTGGTATTTCGGAGGGCCAGGACTCCAGCCAGGTGTCGTTGTCTTCCGAAACAAGGATCTCCTTGGGACGGAGGCGAGCCAACTGCTCTGCCAGAGGATGGTCATTGCTGCAGTCCATTCCTTCGAACAAGCCGGTGCTGACTTCTATCCAGGCAACGGTGGCGCGAGGGCCATCGCCGCCGATAGCCGCCAGAAAGCAGTGTTCGTTGCCTTCGAGGAGTTCGGTGTCGGACACCGTGCCCGGAGTGTGGGTTCGGACGATCTCTCTCCGGACCAG
>JAUXDC010000175.1 GCA_030618605.1 Holophagae bacterium
CCCTTCTTCAGCCGGATTTCCCAGGATTCAATCCGACAGCATATCGAACAATCTCCGACGCCACATCGATGCCCGTTGCCTGCTCGACCTGCTTGAAACCCGGCGTCGGATTGACCTCACAGACAAGGGCTCCGCGTGGACCCTCGAGAAGGTCTACGCCACACAAACCCAAAGTCAACGCCTTCGCAGCAGCCACGGCAAGATCAACCTGGCGATCATCCAACTCGCCGCTCCGGGCCAATCCTCCCCGGGCTCCGTTGGATCGCCACTCACCGTTCGCCGCCTCGAAGTAGGCCGAGGCGATCACCCGGTCTCCTGCGACCAAGACCCGTGTTGACCGGCCACCACACTCAACCCATTCCTGCACGACATACTCATCCCCCAGACGCCACAGGGAATCCAACACACTTTCCAGGTGGTCCAGTTGCCGGCACACGATCACACCGACGCCCATTCGTGACCGACGGAGTTTGACGACCACCGGCAGACCCAGAATCGACACGGCGGCGGCCGCACTTCTTTCGGGATCCATGGCCGCGAGGGTTTTCGGGACCGGAAGACCCGCTTGCGACAGCATCAGAAGACTTCGCCAGTGATCTCGCCCTGTTCGGAACGACTCGGCCTCGTTGGGCGTGGGCACGCCTGCGCTCTGAAGGGCCTCGACCATCGCCAGCATGGTCTCCGGTCGCCAGTTGCCGACTCGAACGATCGCACCCCGAGGTGGGGGTTCGAGAATATTTCGTCCGTCGAGGAGCATGTCTGTAGATCCACCCCCGGTTCTGACGACAACTCGGGTCGCATCGACGATTTCGACGTCAGCGCCCAGCCCGTACCCTGCTTCGACCAGCCGACGGTTGGTGCCAACATCAGGTCTGGCGGTCAGAATCAAAAGGTTCATCGTGCCTACCCGCAAAAGATTCCCCTGGTTTTTGCCTGCATAGTCACCCGCTTCCTGCTGCCTCGGACAATTCTACCTCGGGTGTTTATACTGACGTATGGTCGTTCACACTGAGCAGATTGAAGTCCGGACGCAAGGCCACGGCCACACCCTGGATCTGACCCAAGAAGTTGCACGGTGGTTGGGCCGGATCAAGGCCGGCGACGGGCAGTTGACTGTCTTCGTCCCAGGGTCCACCGCTGCGATCACCACCATAGAATTCGAACCGGGCGCGCTGCAAGATCTCGAAGAAGCCTTGGAGCGCTTCGCACCGTCCGACGTTGAGTACCACCATGGTCGAAGGTGGGGTGACGGCAACGGATTCTCCCATCTCCGGGCAGCCGTTCTCGGGCCGTCGGTGACAATTCCTGTCACCAACGGGCGTTCGCTGTTGGGAACCTGGCAGCAGGTGGTCCTGGTGGAGTGCGATGTCCGTGACCGCGCGCGGTCCATCGTCATGTCGTTTGTCGGCACCGCCGACCCGGGAGACTCCTGATGCCCCATTTGATACTCAAGGGACCGACAGATTTTTCATCCGCCGTCATCGGGATCGATGCCGAGGCCCGACGTTGGGGGCGAGCCGTGCTCAAGACCGAAGGGTGGTGGATTCGATCCGACGCCGGGGCCCTGCTCTTCGAAGGGGTCATCGTGGAGTTTTCTCGCGCCCTGCACCCGCTGGCTTTGGTCGCCCCGCATCACGGTGACACCAGCGTACGACTCTGGCCCTACATCGACATTGAGAGAACCCACGCCGTCCAGCGCTGGCTGGCCCTGATTGCCACCGATCTTCAGAGTGGAGGCGCCGGCACACTCAAGAAAACCAACATTCCGGATGAGATCTTGGACGGGGTCGGTTTGAAGTAATGAGGATCGCTCACTGTAAATAGCAGCTCAGTCAAAAAGACGATCCGGGTTGACTCAGAAACTCAATTTACTGATTCAGATGAAATTTCATCCCCAGTTGAACCTTGACAACTCGTGCAACGGCATCCATGTCTGGCTGCGACAGTTCACCGAGTCGCGTTCCCAAGCGCCCTTTGCTGACGGTTGCAATCTGATCGGCCATCGCCTTCCGTTGTTCCCCGTTGAGGTCCACGTAGGTTTCGCTGGGATACAACTTGGACACGTTACTCGTGAGCGGAACAACCTGGACTCGATTCAAATGCTGGTTGGCTGCATCATTACTGATGATGACGACAGGCCGTTGCTTCCGAATTTCCCCACCAAGTGATGGATCAAAATTGACCCACAACACATCACCGCGTTTCATCTGCGACGTCCATCATCGTGGCTTCTGCCCACTCCATTGCCTCCGCCTCGCGTTCCTCCTCCTGAGCCATCTCGCGGTAGGCGGCAGACAACTCTTCCTCCACGACGTGGGGCCGAACGAGTGATTCGATGAAACGACTGATTCGTCTTCGACCGACTATTCGGTGAAGGCCGTGATAGACATGCTCGTCAACAGTAATGGTTAGCTTTTTTTGCATGGCCATTCTTCTATACGTTTAAAAGAGAATGTTGGCAAGGGGTTCACACTGGATTGCCTGGGAGCTGTGATGAATGCCAAACAGCAACGATCCAAATCGTCCTCTTTTCAAGACGATAGAAGAACCGGTATGGACTCACAACTACCTCACGAAATGCTAGCTCCGGAAACTCTGGGATGCTTCTACCCGAATCCGGGAAATCTGGTAGTCGCGACAACGAGGCTTCGGCTTTCTCTCGAAAGCGCTTTGCGGCCGATGGTTTGTCACGGCGAATGAAAGACAGCGCATTGAGGAACTGTTTACGCGCTGAAGGGGTAAACTTAACTGCCAGGTTCGAGGTCACCGAGTTTCATCCTCGAGAAATTCATCGGCTTCCGCCATGACCTCAGAAAGCGTATATCCCTCACCTGCCGCAATTTCTCGTTCACCTTGAGCCAAGAGGTGAAGTATCTCGAAATCGCGCTCACGTCGCTCATATTCTTCGACACTCAGCAGAACCGCCGCGGCGCGGCCTCGCTGTGTTACCACCACGGGCTCTCTTGATTCACGGACTCGGCGGAGAAGAGCAGCTGCTCCTTGACGAAAATCGGAAACCGGTACGATGTCAGGGACGCGTGTCATATCTGCCTCCTTTTTGGGGGTCTAGTGTACCACCAAAGATACAAGTATTCGTACAACAAGGTCGCCGTTTGGGGACCTAGCGCTTGAACCCAGCGGCGCTGGTTGCTGGCATGGCCGGTGGCCTTGGTTTTTCGTTCGCACTGGACATGCTAACAGCCAGTGATCGCTGTAGTGCTTTGTTAGCTGGCACGCGAGAGTCGCTCTGCGATGAGCTGATTGAGGCTTTTCCCTTCACGTTTTGCCTGAACGTAGAGGTTCCTGTGGATGTCGGTCGACAGCCGGACCATGAGCCTCCCTGAGAAGGGCTTGTCGGGTTCCTCGTTCCTTTCAGCACAGAAATCGAGGTAGTCATCCAGTGATTCTCGAAATGCATGCTCGATCTCTTCAACGGTCGTACCCTGAAAGGTGATGACATCACGAGTGTCCAGAACCTCTCCGTGAAAGACCCCGGCCTCATCATCAAATTCAACCACCCCGGTATATCCCTTGTAATGAAGCATGACCCTAACCCTCCTGATTGACTCCCGCCTCTACTATGAAACGAGCGACTGACCGAACAGCTCCGCGACCCGTGACTGGTCGAGGGTGGGGACGATGGAACACGGCTCGAACTCCATTCAAGTAAACACGCACCCTAGATCCACGACCTTCCGACATCTCCGCTCCCAGAGCAACGAGGAGTGACTCAATATCCACCCACCGAATGTCACTCCGAGTAGGTGCCTCGAGTAGTCGCTCCAAGGTCTTCCGATGCTTCCTACTGAGGCCCATAGTGTCACTATACGACACTACCTTGGAATGTGCAAGCTAACGGTTGAGCTCAGCGGCGCTGTTGTTGGCATGGCCGGTGCTTTTGGGTGTTCGTTCGCACTGGACATGCCGACAGCCAGTGACCGCTGCAGTGACTTGTTAGACGGCAAGCAGGTATTCAAAAAGAACTACTCTCCAAAAACTGACCCAATCGAGGGCGGCTGGTTCCGTGTCTTCTCATACGTCGGGCAGCAAACCCCGCCTTACACTCCAGAAAGCGAGAATCACGACCGCGCCCGCGTTCGTATCAACTCGGTAATAAAGATGATGCTGAGTCTTTCGAAGGAGAATCCTGCGAACACCTGGCTTCGAAAAATCTGGAATCTCAGGGCCTGCAAGTGGTTGAAATACGAGCAGGCGAAAAACGCGCTCCAACTCTTCCCCGAGGCTACTGGAAACATCTGGCCGATTCTCGGTCCACCAATTCACTGCATCGCGAATCTGCCCTGCTGCACCTTCGGTAACCTGAAGGTGGAAAGACGACCTCAACGGGCGGTCTGAATCTCGCGAAGGAGCTCCCAACCGTCAACAACTTGACCACGGTTGGCCTGCTCCACTGACCGAAGCAAGAACTCCCGCTGTTCGTCAGTGAGGGAATGCTTCTCGTCATTCTCTAGGACAACGGTCACCTTCGCACCCTCTGGGAGGTTCCCGCCCTCAACAACGACTTTCCCGTCCACAACTTCACCCGTAACGACTTCCATACTTCGATTGTACCTCGCCCACCGATTTGCCGTCTAACGTTTGAGTTCAGCGGCGCTGGTTGTTGGTATGGCCGGTGCTCTTGGGTTTTCGTTTGCACTGGAATGCCAACGACCAGTGATCGCTGTAGTGATTTGTTATGCATGCCCTCGAATGTGTTGGGTGTGCTGCGTGACCCAATCAACAAGTTCTTGCCTTTCGATTTCGCCAGCGGCAAGGGCTAGAAAAAGGCGCTCCTGCTCATTAACATCTGCCACCAGCTCCTGGCCGTTGAGAACAAGCATGGTTTCCAGAGCCGCGTGGGCCACCCGTTTGTTGCCATCCAAGAACGGATGATTGAGGATCAGTGAATAGCAGAGGGCGGAGGCTTTTTCACCGATCGTGGGGTACAGCTCAGAATCAGAAAATGTCGTCCTGGGTTGCGACACTGCAGACTTCAAACTACCAAGGTCTCGAATCCCCTGGACCCCTCAGGAAGCCTCGATCACACGAAGATGAAGTTCAATGATTTCTGAAAGGCTGAGGTACCTCATCAGCTCAAGCGGTCATACAGCTCACGGTTTTTCTGGAGGACATGCAGAGCGGCCTCCTCAAAATCGGGTTCCGGCCGGTCGAGCAAATCCTCGATGGCGAGTCGCGCAAGATCTTCCGCCGAAAGACCCAGGCGGTGCGCCTCGGTTTTCAATCGTTGTTCTTGTGCCGGTGTCAATTCAACCGGAATCATCAGTCAAGCCCTCCATCTACTATTCTACTGCTTCGTTGCCGGTCAGGCCAATTGGCTGCATAACGCTGGGCATAACTTGCGATGCGTGAACGGATGAAGCTGGCCGGCGAAGCCGGCCTCCTGCACCTTGGCTACGCATCGTCTGGTTCATGCCCTTGTTGGGCAGCGATGAGTGTTTGATACCGGAGCCCGTCATACGTCTACCGGCTTCCGCGCCACTATCGCGAATTCGTGGGCTTCCGGGTCCACGGTGGCGCCTGCGACGTCGCCGACAACATCGTTCACCACGAAGCCACGATCCTCCAGCTCAGCGCTCAGTGCTTCAACGGAGAAGTGCTGCAGCCAGTTGTAGAGAGTGCGCACTCGCCGCTCCTCAACAATGGTGTACTTGTCGAGCACCACCTTCTCGGATCCATACTTGAAGGTGGTCAAGAAGCCGAAGTAGGGCGCAGCGGACCAGAAGCCGTCAAAGAGGTTGTGCGCATATGTGGCGTGTTCTTCCCTCGCATCGAACGCCCGGTGTGAATACACATCGAGCAGTACTGTTCCTCCTTCCTTGAGATGTACGAGGAACTTGTCCAGGAGAGCCCGCCGCTGGTCGGGGCTGAGGGCGCAGAAGTCGCACATGATCAGAGTGATCAAATCAAACCGCTTGTCTGATTCGAAGTCCAGGTAGTTGGAGCAAACATAGTCGATCGACATCCCGTTGCTGCGGGCACGCTCACGCGCGTAGCAAAGCGAGCGCTCGGAGAAGTCGACGCCAGTGATGTCAGCGCCCGATGCGGCAAGACGTGCTGTGTACAGTCCGGGTCCACACCCGAAATCAGCTACGCTCTTGTTCTTGGCCAACCCGAAACGGCGGACAATCCAGGCGACGGACTTCTCGATGAACTCCGTGTTCCTGGAGGAGACGTCGCTCGAGGCGTTGAGGTGATGATCGAGCATCTTGGAGGACGTGTACTCGTCTGTCCAGAGCTCTGCCGCAGTGTAGTGCTCGAAGGGAGCGGGGCGGCGGTTGATCTCCTGTAGCTGTGAATACATGTTCGTTACCATGATCTGCCTTCCGTCGCGGCATTCGATCCTCTTGGCGCTCTGGCCAAGAACGTGATCTGAGGTTTGCTCTCCGGGGCCGGCACTACTCGGTTGGTGGTCTACCTAGCGTTTGAACTCAGCGACGCTGGTTGTTGGCATGGCCGGTGCTCTTGGGTTTTCGTTCGCACTGGACGTGCCAACGACCAGTGACCGTTGCAGTGATTTGTTAGGTCCGGTCACAGAAGATTACGAAACTCCTGCGGAGTCAATCCAGCGTCACGTGCAATCCCGCCCATGGTGAATGCGTTGACCGGGTTATGCCGTGGGACGGTTACAATTCTTGCGCCGTCAGTCATGACGATGTGGCCACCCTGTCGGGCGATCCAAAACCCTACCTTTTTAAGGGCACGGACCGCATCAAGGTGATTTACACCTGGAATCTTTGGCACGACCTATACCGCAACTTCGATTTCTCGGAGTTCGGCCTTTTCTGCCAACTCTTGTGCAACCTCTAGGTACTCAAGAATCGCTTCCCCAATATTCGAGAGCGCTTGTTCCTCGGTTCCCCCTTGCGACCAGCATCCTGGCAATCCAGGAACCGATACGCTGTATCCCTCTTCAGACTTTTTCAAGGCGACGTTGTATTTCATGCGGTCACCTCCCGCTCCCATTGTAACCCCGAGGTGCTTGCATTGCCGGTGCTCCACTTCATTTCCTTAGAAAGACTTAGTCGTCGTCGAATTCATCGCACCGCGCGAACCACGAGCGGATTGCACGCTGGGCACCGGTTAAGTGTTCGCCCCAATGCCATTGGAATTGGTTCCGCCACTGCCAAGCAGCCCCGACCGGGTGTCCGGCCTTTAGTATTTCGAAGCCGTCCTGAATATCGCAGTAGATATCGGCGAGATCATCAGCGAGTGACCCCATTACCGCTTCTTTGTCTGTGAATGGGTCAAGGATTTCCCGGTAGTGGTTGAACGGAAGTCCTTTCAGCCTCAAAATGATTGCCCGTCGTTCTTCGCTTGAAACTCCCTCAGGGTCTGGGGCCGACTCGTCAAACCCCTCTGGAAGACGAAGCAACGCTGCATGTATGTCAGCCAGCAGGATCCGCAACCGTCGGAGATCCGCTGCGCCTCCAGCCTTTGACGGCAGCTCTTCAACACAGGAACAGAGGTCCTGAGCGAACGACGCAAACCGTGAAATGGTCTCGGTCATTGTTTCACTCTGAAAACCAGTGCCATTCCAAGGGACCTAACTAACTAATTATGCATCGGTAATGATGGGTTGCGTTGCAGCGGGATCTTATGCATCAATTTATCAAGGGCCTCCAAATGTGATGATATCATCGGTATGGCTCTCCCATCCACGCTGCGGAAGGAGCTAATAGATGTTTGCAAACACATCATCCGCAGCCCGACGCCCCAACCTGCTCGACAAGGTCAGAGGCGCAACCCGCATCCGGCATTTGAGCTATCGCACCGAACAGGCCTACGTCGCCTGGGTGAAGCGTTTCGTCCTCTTCCACGGGAAACGTCACCCTCACACGATGGGCAAGGTTGAGGTAGAGGCATTCCTCACCCATCTTGCCGTTGAGGGAAAAGTCTCGGCATCCACCCAGAATCAAGCCCTCGCAGCAATCCTCTTCTTGTACCGGCATGTGGTCGGTCAAGA
>JAUXDC010000011.1 GCA_030618605.1 Holophagae bacterium
AAAAACCGGTCCTGGCGATTTCCGTCGGGTTTTCCCAAAGGACCACGATCATCTACCACTACGTCTGGCCTCGGATACCAGGGATCAGCCCTTCCCTCATGAGGAGGAGCAGGGACTCTCGAGCTTGGGGTTTACCCAGAGAATTCCACTGGAGCGCGGCGGAACGACACACGGAATGCTCTATATCGGCCTTCGCCGAGGCTTCGCCCCCCTGGGATCCGAAGCGGGAGGCGTTGTGTCGGCATTTGCCGCCCAGGCAGCCCTTGGCCTCGAGAACGCCCGACGTCTGGACGAACTCCGCCGCCGGGCCGAGGAGTACCGAATCCTCCACGCGAACACCCAGAGAATCATCGAATCTTCTGCGGCCGGCATCCTGGTGTGCGATGCAAGGGGACGGATCTTGTCGGCCAACAGCGGTGCAGCCGAGATCTTCGGACTCCTGGCCCGAGACCTGGTCGGCAACAGCCTGGGGACCTTTCTCGTACTGCCTGAAACCTGGCAGGCCCAACTCCCGCTCCACGCCGTCAATGCCGAAGCGCAGACCTTGACCGAGCCGGTCATTCGCCTGATTCTGGCAGTGTCGGTTCTGGAATTGGACACCGGGAGCTTTAACGGTCGGGTGGTGGTCACCCAAAACGTCACCGAGCTTCGAGATCTCCAGGATCGCGTCCGAGAGCAGGAGCGCCTCGCCGCCCTGGGGAGACTAACCGCAGGTTTGGCTCATGAGATCAACACACCCTTGACCGGTATCGCCTCCTACGCCCAGATGCTGGGCGACATGACGCCCCCCGACGATCCTCGCTCATCCCTGATGAACAAACTGGTCAACCAGAGTTTCCGGGTTTCCCGAATCGTCGCCAACCTCCGTGAGTTGTTTCGGGGCGGTGGCGGTGAGAGAGAGCCTCTGAATCTTGGGGCGGCGGTTTTCAAGGCGGCCCACGAGGCCATCAGGTCCATTGAGGCTGAAGACACCCTGACGATCGAGACACCGGACGAGCCGGTCATGGTCTGGGCCTCGCCAGGTGCCATTGATCTGGCCATTGCCAATCTGGTCCGGAATGCCGTGGAGGCCTCCCCGCACGGAGGCCCCATCACCATTCGCGTGACCGAAGACCACGAGAACGCCGTGGCCACGATCGACGATACCGGTCCGGGCGTGCCTCCTGATATTCGGGACAAGGTTTTTCAGGCGTTCGTCACAACCAAGACCGAACGAGGCGGCACCGGACTGGGGCTCGCCATCACCCGTGATATGATCACTCAAATCGGTGGGAAAGTGTGGCTCGAAGACCTTCCTCAAGGGGGCACGAGGGCCACGATCAGGTTGCAACCATGCAGACAGCCTCCAGCATCCTCGTAATCGACGATGAACCTGTTCTCCAGGATGTACTCAGCACTCTGTTGGGGAACGAGGGGTTTGAAGTTCATTCGGCCATGACCGCAGCTCAGGGTTTGACGGTATTGGCCGAGGAGGACATCGATGTCGTTCTTCTCGATCTGATGCTCCCCGACCGAAACGGCTTGGACCTGTTGCCGGAAATCACAAATTTGGCCCCAGACCTTCCGGTGATCGTCATCACGGCACACTCGTCCGTCGAGTCCGCCATTCAGGCGATGCGCGAGGGGGCATTTCACTACGTCCCCAAGCCCTTCAAAAACGAGGTTGTTCTCCACCTGGTTCGACGCGCCGCAGAGCGCCGCCAGCTTGAGCGTGAGAATCGGCTGCTCCGGAACCGCCTGGATGGAATCGGCGAGATCATCGGAACCAGCCGGCGAATGGAAGAAGTGTTCGAGTTGATTCGACGTGCGGCCCCGGCTCGGTCCAACATCCTGGTCACCGGCGAGAGTGGGACCGGCAAGGAATTGGCGGCCCGCGCCATCCACCGGCTCAGCCCCCGGCAGGACGGACCATTCATTCCGGTCCATACATCGGCCATTCCGGCCGATCTGCTGGAGTCCACTCTGTTCGGACACGTCAAGGGCGCCTTCACAGGCGCCATCGCCTCCCGGAAAGGCCTGTTCGAGGCCGCCCACGAGGGCACCCTGTTTCTCGACGAAGTAGGAACCATAACCCCTGAAACCCAGACCAAACTCTTGCGGGTCATTCAGGAAAGGGAGATCCGGAGGGTTGGTGGAGTGGAGTCCTTCCCGGTCGATGTCCGTATCGTGACCGCAACCAACTCCGATTTATTGGAAGGGGTTCGGCAGGGACGTTTTCGTGAGGACCTCTACTACCGGCTCAATGTCATTTCGATTGAAATGCCGCCCTTGAGAGAACGTCCGGAAGACATCCCGATTCTGGCAACCCACTTCCTTCAAGTCTACGCAGAGGAAAACCAGAGACAGCTCTCGGATTTCACGACGGAAGCTATGGACCTATTGACCGATTATGCCTGGCCTGGCAATGTCAGAGAGTTGGAAAATGCGATCGAACGGGCCGTTGTCTTAAGCCAAGGGAACCGGATCGGCTCAGAAACCCTTCCCAAAACCGTTCGGTCCGACCCCGATCTGCCAAGAATCTCTGATTGTCTCCCTGCCGGCGGCCTTGATTTCCGTGGGGCAGTTGCCGATTTTCAAGTCCAGTTAATCCGGCGGGCCCTCGAGAGGACCGACGGCGTTCAAAGAAAGGCTGCACGTCTCTTGAAGCTCAGCCCCACGACCTTCAACGAGATGGTCCATCGTCTCGGAATTTCCGACCGGCGCAAGTCTTGAAATACCTGGGCGTGGATCCCGGTGGCCGGCGATTCGGCCTGGCGTTGGGAGATGACGCTCACGGTTTGGTGATCCCCATTGGAATCCATCCCTATCTCGGTATCGACGAAACAGCTGTATGGTTGAAAAACGAAGCTCAAAAACGGGGTGTCACAAAGATCATTCTCGGACTGCCGACCTCTGAAGATGGTGAAGAAACCCCGGCATGTCGACGGACCCGGGCCCTGGCTGAGGCCCTGGCCGATCGTGGTTCGAAGGTCGCCCTTCAACCGGAATTCCTGTCGACTCACGGCGCAAGGACCCGAGCCCGAGACATTGGCCGGCCTCGCAGGGCCCCGGTTGATGACCTTGCGGCCCAAATTATCCTTGAAGACTACCTCGCGGCCCTCGGGACCCGGCCGGGCTCCTGTCGCCGATGATCGGACGTAGACGATGACCCTGTCCCGTGTCATCCGCTGGACGGCTGTCCTTCTTCTGACTGCTGGCCTTGTCCTGGCAGGCTCAGGCCTGTGGTGGCACCATAGACTGTGGACACCGACCCACACGCCGGAGACAACACTCGTGGTTCAGCCGGGGGCAGCTTCGACCACAATCCTCCACCAACTGGCCGACGCTGGAATCCTGACGTCAGTACCTGCCGGCCGCCTCTATCTCGAGGGTCCGGCGCGGGGCCGTGAGATGCAATGGGGAACCTACGTCATCCCCGCCTCGAGTCGGCCGGTCGATGTTCTTGAGATGTTGCTCCAGGGTCGAGTCAAACAGTTCAATCTGACTGTCATCGAAGGCATGAGCAGTGAAGAGATCCAAGCAGTCCTCGAAAAGGCCGGCGTCACCGGCATCGAAGACTGGTTGTCAGTTGTTGCCAAATCAGGACTTGTTGCCGATCTCGCTCCTGATGCTTCGTCACTCGAGGGTTTTCTCTTTCCGGATACCTACACCTACTCCACCGGCATTACCGCTCCAACTGTCGCCCGCATCATGACCGATCGATTCCGAACGGTGTGGGCAGAGGAACAGGCCAACAATATTCAATCCTCCATGACCACATTAGACATCGTCACATTGGCATCACTGGTTGAGGCGGAGACCTCCGTTCCTGAAGAGCGGCGGCGAGTCGCCGGCGTCTTCGTCAACCGTTTGCGGCGAGGCATGCTCCTCCAGTGCGATCCAACGGTCGTCTTTGCACTCAAGCGGCGGGGCGAGTGGACCGGTCGCCTCCTGAGAGTTCACTGGGATGTCGATGACACCTACAACACCTATCGGTACCCCGGCTTGCCACCCGGCCCGATCAACAATCCTGGACGTGCAGCCTTGCGGGCAGCCCTCAATCCAGAGGTCCACAAGCTCCTGTACTTCGTCGCCGACGATTCCGGGGGACACACCTTTTCCTCGACGCTCAAGGAACACAACCGGGCCGTAGTCAGACGGAAGCACTCCCGTCATTGACCATTCCCCGGTGCCGGTGGTAGCTTGACAACGGTTGCCAACATGCAGCCAAGGAGGCAGGGATCATGGGTGAGGCTTACCGTACCTTCGGACAGTTCATTCTTTTCAAGGAAATCCTGAAGGACGAGCTTGGTCATCTTTACCGAGCCGGGGAATTTGACGCCAATGGGGTCAAACGAACCGTTTGGTTACGTCTGTTCGACGCCAAGAGTATGCCCTCGGCTGAGGTCGACGACACCTTCGAAATGGGTCGAAAGGTCAGCGATCTCCTTCAGGCCGCCAACGTCGCCGCAGGAGTGACATACCATACCGAAAACGGCGTCCCCACGATGGCTTTTGACTACAACGCAAGCCAACCGCTCACCCGCCTGTTTGAAAAGGTCAGGGAAGAGGGGTTCCCGGTACCTGTCGATAATGCCCTTCTGATCATGGAAAAGCTGGCCCTCGGCCTTTCCTCCGCCCTCGTCCTGGAAAGCGGTGGCCAGGCCTTGGCCCATGGATTCCTTCACCCCGGGATGGTCGTGGTCACCAACGATGGCGAAGGAATCATCTCTGGCTTCGGTGTCGGGGAAAGCATGCTCGGGCTACTTGATCAGCCCGAGGTTGCAGAAAAGATCAAACCCTATTTGGCACCGGAGGTCTTGGTCAACCGCACGGCGGGAAAGAAGGGAGACGTCTACTCTCTGGGCGCCATCCTGTTCCAGCTTCTGACCAATTCAACCCTTCCTTCTGACCCTGAGGCTCGGACGGCAGCGATTGAAAACGCCGAAATGGCCTACGACGAGGAGCCGATTCCTGATGACATCAAGGCCCTTCTGACACGATCCCTGGCCGCCCTCCCCGAGAATCGGTTCAGTTCGGCCGCTGATTTCAAAAAACAGTTGGACAAGTTGCTCTATGGCGGCAACTACAGTCCAACGACCTTCAACCTCGCCCTGTTCATGGACCGTTTGTTCCGATCCGACATCGAGCAGGATGAATTGGACCGCCGTGCCGAAGCCCTGGTCGACGTGCAACCCTACCTGAAGCCTGAACCGGAGGAGGAGCCTATTGAGGCCATCGGAACGGCCGAATCTACTAAGAGTAAAGGGCTTTACATCGGCTTGGCAGCTGCGTTGATCGTCATCCTGAGCCTGATCGGATTCTGGGCGTTCCGCGGGTCAGGCCCAAAGGAACCGGTGTTGACCGCCCAAGAGATCGCGGTACAGCGGGCCGCCCAAGAAGAAAGAATCAGAGTACTGGCTACCCGGCTTGTCGACGAGAAAATGCAGGAGCAGGAGGCCAAGATTCGAGGCGAGTTGGAACAGAGCCAACAGCGCATCGAAGACCTTCAGAAGAAACTTCAGGAGAGCCAAAAGCGCACAATATCTCAAGCCGAGAAAAAGCGGGCCAAAGAAGAACTCCAACGACAGATCGCGGCCGAGAAAGAGAAACAGCGCCAGCAGGAGGCCGCCCTGGAACGCGAGCGACTGCAAGCTGAAGCCGACGCCCAGAAAGAAGCTGAAGCAAAGGCGCAGCAGGAATTGGCAGCGGCAGAGCCCGAGACTCCCATCACAACAGTGGCTGAAGCTCAACCAACGACCACCCCTGAGGTTCTCAAGCCGACGCCTGCACCCGTCACTGTGACGGAAAACCAGTTCGTCGATCCTTCTGAGGTCGATACTCTCGCGGCAATCATCAAGGACGAGGAGGTCAATTGGCCCAACGCGGCCAAGCGGGTCCAGCGACATGGCATGGTCATCGTGCAGGCAACGGTAGATGCCTCCGGCCATGTCGTGTCGGTCAAGGTACTCCGCGCAGACGAAACCGGATTCGGAATTCCGGAGGCAGTCACCGATGCCGTCAAGAAATACCTCTTCAAGCCGGGAACCAAAGACGGCGTGAAGATCAAGACCCACGCGACCGTGACGAAGCGCTACTCTTTCCGGTAGGAGCAGGACCCTGAAGGGCACAGGCCAAAAACAACGCCGAGAGGTGTGAGTTGGTCCAGGAGCTTGTATCGGATAGATGGCGGGAATGAAAAAGTTTCAAATGAGAAAAACAAAGGCGAAGCCCAAGGGCTTCGCCTTTTCTGTTTCGGCCGGCAGGCACCGGCCGACAGACTGCTTCAAACGAATGAGGTCTTACTTCTCGACGCGTTCGCGCAGGGTTTTGCCCGGCTTGAAGTGTACGTAGTTTTTCGCCTTAATCGTGATCGTCTTCCCGGTGGCCGGATTCCGGCCCTGGCGCTCACCACGATGCTTCGTCGAAAAGGTACCGAAACCAGGCAGGGTAACCTTGTCGCCGGCATCCAGGGCAATCGCGACCAAACCCTTCCGCGGATGCGCCGAAAAAATGATCTCGAGGATTTCAGCCGCCTGACCTTGGGTCAATTCAGCTTTCTTCGCGAGTTTCTGGGCCATTTCAGTCTTATTCATTCCAATTACCTCCAAAAAAATTTGCACTTCTCTGCTGCTTCACCATTGTGAGCGGGTTTTCCGGCCACTGTCAAGCCGCAGACCACCTTGTTTTGAAAATTACCGTTGATATTGGAGCTTTTTCGAGGTCATCGTGGCCTTCTAGGCCGACTGTCATTCCATTTCCTCAATCTCCTGCAACTGTTCCCTGCGGGAGTAGTCGATATTCTTCAACCGATCACGCAGGGCATCTGTCGTTGTTGTCGTCGGTTCAAACCCTTCGAGGGCTGATTTTGCATCCAGGAGTTCGGATCGTGCCTTTGAAAGGTGCCGGTCAGACGGCCGGGCGGCATAATCCCGAAGTGCAACTACCGCCGCCCTCAGAGCGACTGACGCCGTTAACTCAGCGCTGGGAGCGGGGGATCCGGCGGCCCACGCGGCAGATTCTTCAGCCACCTGCCGAAGCAGAGGAACCGACGAGGCAATCAGAGAGGGCGTCGAACAGAGGTCTTCCATTTCCCTGATGCGCTCCAGCGCATCTCGATGTCTCATTGTCCGACCCTCGACCCCCTCCTCCTCGAGGTAGGGTACGATTCGAGCAACATCATCCCGAACATGCTCGACTTCCTTAACCTTGAGTATCATGACGATGACAACAGCAAACAACAACACCAGAAAGGCTGCACCTGTGATCTTCATGGATCGATTGTAGTACGGCGGGATCGTGCTTTCATTGTCCCCCGCTCCACCCTTGTGTCCACTTCAGATGGCGGTTTTCTGGTTTTTTCAACATTGCCCCGCCAAAACTCCTCTCTTTACTGGCCCGATTCTTGCAGCTCTCGGTATCGAAGAACTGGAGGCTGATATGAATCGTTCAATTCTCGTCGTGGTGCTTCTCTCGATCGCCCTGGCAGTCGTTCCGACTGTCGCCGACGCCCAACTGGCCGCGAGCTGGATCATTCCGGCGGCAGCCAACACGCCCGGGAACGGAGGAACCTACTGGAGAACCGATCTCTCAATCCATAACCCCCAGTCCTGGGAGTTGCCATTGCTCGTCCAGCTCCTGGAGACTGGACAGGTTAACGACACCGTGCCGACCCTTGATCTGGTGATCTTCCCCTACGAAACCATCAACCTCTGGGATGTCCTGGGACCCGATCTGTTCGACGTCCACGGGACCGGCGCCATCCTGGTCTACGTGCCTCCGAACGAATCGTGCCCCGATCTCGAGTGCCAGTTCCTTGTGACCTCACGCACCTACACCTCCGATCCCTCGGGGGGCGCCGGCGAGTTCGGGCAGGCACTGCCCGGGGCCGCCCTTCTGGAAGGGACCGACTGGTTGACATTCGGATATGCCGCCGGAATCTTGAATGACGGATTGGATTTCCGGTGCAACATCGGTGTGGCTTCCTGGACCCCGGAGTGGACTCAGGTGGCGGTTGACCTTCAAGATGCTACCGGCGCCATCGTTGATACTCAGATCTTCGACCTGCCGCCCTTCGGGCATCTCCAGCGCCGCCTTCGGAGCTCTGTAATGGGCGGGAGCCTCGTCTTCTACCTGATCGACGCCCCGGGTGATGCCTTTGTCTACCCGTATGCCTCGGTCGTCAACAATGTGACCGGGGATCCCTCTTATTTCTTCGCCCGCTACTCCAGTGTCGGTGTTGCCGCCATGAGGAAATCAAACCCCGCGCCCTCCTACCCGAAACGCGGACGTGCCGTTCATTGGTCCCGTGCTGCCTTGACGCGCTAGTCATGCAATTTCTGCGGTTGTTCCAACCGCAGAAATTGCTTGTGAAACTATTCTCGAGGGCTCTCCCATCTGGTACGATGGCGCTTGTGCGCTCTGCGTTCTGCCGTTGCCGCCCTCGAGGTCTTCTTGCCGGCCGTGTGTCCCTGTTGCCGGGGCCCATTGCCGGGCGTCAACCGGGGTCTGTGCGGCGGGTGCCAATCATCCCTGGTACCGATCGGCGGCCTCAGGTGCCGCACATGCGGCGGTCCAGTCGATGATCCGGTGGAACCCTGCATCAGCTGTGTTGCCGACCCCGCCCTTCAGCAAGGAACCGTTGTGTGGGGTGAGTATGACGGCACCCTTCGGGATGCCGTGTTGACCCTCAAGCACGGGGGCCATGACGAGGTCGGTGCGGTGTTGGCATCCCGACTGGCGGGCAGCATCTCTTTGGAGCCGTGGGCCGAAGACATCACTGTCGTGACAGCCGTCCCCTCACACCCTCTTCATAGATTTCGGCGGGGCTTCAACGCCGCAGAGGTTCTCGCGCGTTGTGTGGCATGCGCAATCGACCGACCTTTTCGGGATACACTTCGCCGCCACGGTCTCAGCCGGCAAGCCTCACGATCGCGCGCGGAACGAAAACAACTTCAAACACGCCGTTTTTCGGCCCGCAGGACGGGGTCGATTCAGGAACAGACAGTGCTGTTGATCGATGACGTGATCACCACGGGAACCACCGTAAAACGGGCCGTACAGGCCCTGTTGAAAGGTGGCGCTTTGAGGGTGTATGTCGGAGCTCCCGGCTTCACGCCGGACCCGAGGAGAATGGGATGAGCATTTTTGACAAACTGGTAATCCACGGGCTTCCACTGGTCCCGAAGTTCATTGTCGAGCGCTTTGCGAGACCGTACGTTGCCGGCTCGACGATCGAAGAGGCGGTCAAGGCAATCCGCTCAATCATGGACGAGGGGGCCATGGCCACCATCGACATCCTCGGCGAGGAGGTCTCGGACCGGTCTGTGGCTATGAGCTACACCA
The DNA here is from genome assembly GCA_030618605.1 of Holophagae bacterium. Classification (GTDB taxonomy): domain Bacteria; phylum Acidobacteriota; class Thermoanaerobaculia; order Thermoanaerobaculales; family Sulfomarinibacteraceae; genus DAOWGJ01. The sequence continues at coordinate 9,325 of JAUXDC010000011.1, forward strand.
ACGAGTATCTCGAGGTCTTCGATGTCATCGCCTCTGAAGGCCTTGACGCCAACGTCTCGATCAAACCAACAATGCTGGGTATAAAAATCGACGAGGCCTTCTGCGCCGAGAACATAGATGCGATCGCCGCCAAGGCCGCATCGATGGACAATTTCCTCCGGATCGACATGGAGGACCACACGACGACCGATCCTACGCTGCGCATCTACCGCACGATGACAGAGAGACACGGTGGTCATCATGTCGGCGTAGTGCTCCAGGCCTACATGAGGCGAAATATCGACGACATCAACAACCTCCTGGATCTCAGGCCGAACATTCGGATGTGCAAAGGCATCTACCGTGAACCCAGAGCCGTGGCGTGGGGTGCGTTTGAAACGATCAGGGAGAATTTCTCATACTCTGTCGAAAAACTCCTCGGGGCGGGCTCATACGTCGGCATCGCAACACACGACCCTCACCTCGTATGGGCCGCGATGAGCTTGGTCGACCGACTCGGTCTGACCCCGGACAGGTATGAATTTCAGGTACTGTACGGTGTCGACCCGGAACTTCGTCGGATCATCCTCGATGGCGGCCACCGACTGCGGGTCTATGTGCCGTTCGGCAAGGACTGGTACCCGTACTCGATGAGACGTCTTCGAGAAAATCCGACAATTGCCAAGAATGTCTTGTTGGCAATGCTGGGGAAAAAAACACTTTGAGCACGTTTTCGGGCTCGACTGAGACAAATAGGAGGAAGAGATGAATATATTCAAACACGCAACCATTCTGGCATTGTCGGTCCTGATAACCGTACCGGTCTGGGCGGGGCCCCAGGCCCGAATTGCCGGCATCGTCATCGATACTGCCGGTAACCCAATTCCGACAGCTACCATCACCTACACCACGGACGAGCTGACCAAATTCGAGAAAACAATCAATGTCAAAGACGACGGCACCTTCAGGACACTGGTCCTGGATGCGACACGGGTCTACATTTTTCACGTCTCGGCCACGGGATATATCGGCCATGACGAAGAGTTCAAGGTTGCCGTCGGGACTACGGAAAATCACTTCGAGTTTGTGCTGAAAACCACGACCGAAGCCAACGTTCAGCTGGTGCTGGATCTGGCGGAACAACCTGGATACAAGGAGCTCGAGGAGGGCCGGGAGCTGCTCAAGGCCGGCCAAAAGGACCAGGCCAAAACCCTGTTCGAGCAGGCGTTGATTGCTATTCCCGACCTCCTGCCGGCCATGGAATACCTGTCCCAGGTTCAGTACGAAACCGGAGACCTCGAAAACGCCCTGATTACAGCCAAGCGTTGCCTCGAAGAGGATGAGGAATCTTTGGGTTGCCTGGCGATTGCGGCCAATTCATCGGAGGCGCTCGGAGACATGGAAGGTCACAACCGCTACATGAGTCTTTACCAGGAATTCAACCCCGAAGACCCCACATCCCTATTCAACCAGGCTGTCGTTTTCCTCAACGCAATGGATGACGAAAAGGCCAAACCCCTTCTGGAACAATGCCTCGATGCCGATCCTGAATTCCCGAAATGTCTGTTCGAATATGGAATGGTTCTACTCCGCGGCGGTGATATTGACGGCGCCAAAGCTCAATTTGAGAAATACCTCGAGGTAGCACCCGATGGGGAGGATGCCGCCACCGCTGCAGAAACGGTGAAATATCTCTAGCCCCTTGATCATCGGCGTCGCAGGGGGCACGGGTTCCGGTAAGACCACCGTTGCTCAGGCAATCGTCGAACGTGTAGGCGCCGACCTCGTCCTCGAGATCACGCAGGATCGCTACTACGCAGATCTGAAACACTTGCCCTTGACTGCAAGAAATCACCGCAACTACGACCACCCGGATTCGATTGAAGGCTCGCTGCTGGCGTACCACCTCCAAAGTCTCAAAGAGGGCCTGCCCGCTGAACTGCCACTCTATGACTTCAATCGCCATGAGCGGCGTCCGGAAACCGAGACGGTTTCGGCCAAGCCTGTGATCCTTGTCGAAGGCATCCTGATTTTCGCCCTGCCTGAAATCCGGGAGTTACTGGACACCAAGATCTTCGTCGATACCGACTCTGATGTTCGATTCATCAGGCGTTTGACCCGAGACATGAGGGAGCGAGGAAGAACGCTGGAGAGCGTAGTTGATCAATGGCTTGAGACCGTTCGGCCGATGCACCTGGAATTCGTCGAGCCCTCGAAACGATGGGCCGACGTGATCATCCCGGAGGGAGGCTTCAACACGGTTGCGCTGGAATTCCTGATCAGTCGCCTCAAAACCCAATGTGATGTGGAATAGAGTAGGATAGACGACCTCTGGCGGTCATTGGTGCTGAGTCGGATCTCAACATCATATCCGGCAGCACAAAATCATGCCTCGAATTATCACTGTTTCTTCCGGCAAGGGCGGGGTGGGAAAGACCACCTTTGCGGTAAACTTCGCCCTGACCCTGTCCCGAGTCGCCCCGACCATTCTCGTCGATCTGGACACCGGCACATCATCCGTCCGGAACACGCTTGATACACCGATTAGTAAAGACCTCTATCATTTTTTTAGAAAGGGACAGCTGCTCACGGACTGCGTGACTCGCCTCGACCCGAGGCTGGACCCGCAGGGACTTTTCAAAAACTTCTCCTTCATTGCGGCGCCGATGCACTCGATCGACGAGATCACCAACTGGAATGATTCCTCTCGATGGAAGCTGGTACACGCGATCAACCAGCTCCCGGCCGAATTCGTCGTCCTCGACCTTCGAGCCGGCCTCGACGTCAACGTCATCGACTTCCTTCCCCTCTCCAACTCGGGCATCCTTGTATTTACGCCCCATCACCCGGCGGCCACTTTGGCAGCCGGAGACATTGTCAAGAGCCTCCTCTTTCGAAAGCTGAGGTTTATCTTTTCGACCGACTCTCCCTTCTTCAGAAAGCACGGCGCCCTGGCCAATCAGCATCGAATGGTCAACGAGCTTCTGGATCAGGTTGAAGATGTCTATGAGGACAACCTCCCAAACCTGGACGCCTTCCTCCAAGACCTCTTGATGTCCCTGGGAAACAGCCCCTACCTCGAGACGATCATCAATGTCGTGCACTCTTTCGGTGTCTACTTCGTCCTCAATATGTTCGACGGTGTCGAGGAAAGCTATGACACCGCTGTCCGGCCATTCGTTGATTACCTGAAGAATGGGCTCTCGGCCCACCTCAAACTGACCAACCTCGGCTGGGTCATCAAAGATGACGCTATCCATTCGGCCAATTGCAACCGACGACCTATCCTGCTCCAGCCGACCGAACAGAAAAGAACGCCGGTCTCCCTGGACCCCGTGATGCGGGAATTGGCAAGCCTCGAAAGTTCGATCTTCGGTCTACCGGAACCCAAAGACGTCGCACCGCGAACCCAACCCACTCCGGATGAACTCCTCAATATCAGCGACCGATCACCACTGGATCGGCAATTGGAGATCCTCAATACGATGTTCCGCACCGAGGGGTCAATGCAGGTTCGCAATAATTTTGCCTACATCACGCACCGGGTTCTTCACGTCGTCCGGAGTCTCCCAGCCGACAGTTTCGGACAGAACCGCCTCCTGACACCCTTGGAGATTTTTCAGAAGGTCTTTCCCGACTTGCCCAGCCAGGAACGCGGCCGTATTGGCCTCTTGGATACACGATAATGCTATCGACAGTACGGAAGGCCAAAACGGACCGCACGCATCGCGCCTACTTGGCCGGTGTGCTTCGCTTCCGCCGCCGAGTTCGCAGTTCCTCTTCCTTGAACATGAACTTGATACCGTGCTTGAACAGTAACAGGTTGGGGGCATCGTTGCGGTTGAGTTTGATGCAGTTCTTGTCGTACCACTCGATCCAACCGACAAGTTCAGTGCCGTCCGTCAGGACGACCACCATCGAGGTTCGACCCTGCATCTGCTTGAGGTAGTAGTAACTTTCCGCATTGGTCTGTTCAGCCGGTACTTGTTTCCGACGACCCGAGGTACGGGCCGGAAACCGGTCCATAGTCTCGGTCATTGACGGCCGAATTAATTTTCGATCAGACACGATCGCCTCCCGATGGCCCTACCGGGCGTCACCAGCCGTCGCCCCCCGGAAACCCTCTTGAAAGAACCTAGCGCAAGGGTTAACAGACTGGATCTGATGAGTTGGTAGGGTCAGGATACCAGAACTCGGCGATGATGAACACCACGCCGTTTCCTGTGGTGCGGTCTCACTCCCGAGGTGGTTTTCGCTTCCGTTTCTGGAGTTCAGGATACTGCTCTACCTCATGGGCCAGGCAGCACATCAAGCGGCCACACATTCCGGAGATCTTGGCGGGGTTCAGGCTGAGGTTCTGACGCTTGGCCATCCGAACCGTAACGGAGTGAAAACGACTCATGAAAGTGGCACAACACAGGCAATGCCCGCACGGACCCAGTCCTCCGGTCAACCGTGCGCCGTCCCGAACTCCCATCGCGCGCATTTCGACCCTCTTCTGGTATCGGTGGCCGAGGTCCCGCAGGAGCGGTCTAAAATCCACCCTTTGTTCCGCAGTGAAAAAAACCAGAATCGGCTCGCCCGACAATGGAATCTGGGCACGGATCGGCCGAATCTCCAAGTCGAGTTCTCTCGCTCGGCGGCGAACGTACTGTCCGATCTCAAGCGCCTGCTCCTGGTTCTCCTGGTCAATACGACTCTCTTCGGCTACGGCAAACCGGAGAATTCGACCCGGTCTCCTTCGAGGCGGTCTGACAACGGGGGCTGTGAAACGGGTCACCCTTCCCAAGAATTCGCCGTCGCCGGTTTCAACGATCACTTCATCATCATGTCGAACGATCAACGAACCCGTTCGACAGACCACCGACTGCAGTTCCGGAACAATGACCACACGAACCAGATCCTCACATAGGATCGGTATCGGTATCTCTTTCATCGGACAACTCAATTGCGCACTCCCTCTATAGCGGCAACAACTTCGCGTTCCGCGGCTTCGATCCGTTCGGCGTCCTGTCGGCGTCGCGCGACGAGTTTCTCGGCGACATCCGGTCGCCGATCGGCGATCAACTGGGCGGCAAAGAAAGCCGCGTTTCGTGCTCCGGCAGGACCGACGGCAAAGGTCGCGACGGGAATTCCGGCCGGCATCTGAACGGTCGCCAGCAAGGCATCCATCCCATCCATAACACCTCCCGGAAGTGGTACCCCGAGAACCGGTCGTACCGTATGTGCCGCGACGACTCCTGCAAGGTGTGCCGCCATTCCGGCTGCACAGATAAATGCACAGCACCCCTGGGCTTCGGACTGACGAACCAGATCGACCGTCCTCTCCGGAGTTCGATGGGCGGAACTGACGTGCACACGAAATGAGATGCCAAAATCCTCCAAAATATCTACGGCTCCCTTGAGGTGCTTCCAATCCGAAGTCGAGCCCATCAGGATGACGATTTCAACGTCACTCACGCTCACTCCCCTCGGGCCGACGTGTCGGCGCCGATATCTCGCCGAAAGGTCTTGCCGGCAAAACGAATGGCGCCCAGCCCGCAATAGGCTGTCTCCAGGGCCGTTTCAAGATCCGGACCCCTCCCACACACCGATAGCACTCTACCGCCGGATGTTACGAGTCTGCCATCCTCGAATCGTGTGCCGGCATGGTAGACCGTCACTGCCGGCAGTGCCATTGCCTCTTCAATTCCGGTGATGTCATCACCCTTGCGGGGTGAGCCTGGATAACCGCAAGCCGCCGCCACAACGCACGCCACCACCTCCCGCCGCCACGACAAACCGCCGAGCGCCAACTGGCCGTCTGCCGCACTCTTTATCAGGGCGGCAAAAGACCCCTCAAGGCGCAAGAGTACCGCCTGTGTCTCCGGGTCACCGAAACGGCAGTTGAACTCCAAGACCTTTGGACCATCTTCAGTCAACATCAGGCCGGCGTAGAGTACCCCGCGATACTCTCGGCCTTCGGTCGCCATCCCCTGAATCACCGGTGTGATCACCGTGTCCATGATCGTCCGGCCAAACCCCTTGGGCAGCCCCATCGCAGGAGAATGGGCGCCCATCCCGCCGGTGTTGGGCCCGGTGTCGCCTTCACCGATCCTCTTGTAATCCCTCGAAGTGGCCAAGGGAATGCCCTTCACCCCATCTGAAATTGCCATAAAGGACACTTCGGTCCCTACCACAAATTCCTCAACCAGAACCTTCGCCCCAGCCTCACCAAACGATCGGCGGCCGAAAAACATCTCGAGTGCCCCATCGAGCTCCTCTTGGTTGTTCGGAATCAAAACGCCCTTACCGGCCGCCAACCCGTCGGCCTTCAACACAACCGGAAAACCAAATTTTTTGGCTGCCTCCCGAACCTGACCCTCGGTGACAGCGCAGACCGCTTGAGGCGTCGCGATCTGGTGTCGATAACAAAAGCTCTTGGCAAAGACCTTGGACGACTCCAATTGTGCAGCGGCACTGCTGGGTCCGAACAGGCGGAGTCCCCTTTTTGAAAATTCATCACCGATACCCAAAGCCAGGGGCAACTCCGGCCCCACGACGGTCAGGTCAATTCTGAGATCGGCTGCCGCTTCAGCTAAAGCCGGAACGTCATCGACCGGTACAGGCAGGAGATCCGCGGCCTGTGCAATCCCTGGATTTCCGGGGGCAGCGAAAACCTCCGAGACTTCCGGAGAACGTCTCAAGGCATGGACGATGGCATGTTCGCGTGCTCCCGAGCCGACAACCAGTACCCTCACGAGATCACCCCTTTGCCTGGAGCACCGTCAGGCACGCTGCCTGCACGATGTCTGCCGCCGAACACCCACGACTGAGATCGTTGGCAGGTTTGGCCAAACCCTGCATCAACGGGCCCAAGGCGCGCGCTCCACCGAGTCGTTCCACAGCCTTGTAGCAGATATTGCCGGCATTCAGGTCCGGGAAGACCAGGACATTCGCGACACCGGCCACCGGCGACCCCGGCGCCTTCTTGGCGCCAATCGACGGTATCAGGGCGGCATCAAACTGCAGCTCACCGTCGAAGGCGAAGTCCACCTCTCGTCGGTCGAGTTCCGCCGTCGCTTCCTGCACCTTGTCGACTAACATATGGTCGGCACTCCCCCTTGTGGAAAATGACAACAGCGCAACTCTTGGGTCACCACCGACAATCGATTTAAAAGTCCTCGCCGCACCGATTGCGATCTCGGCCATCTGGCCCGCGTCCGGCTCAGGCAAAACGGCACAGTCCGCGAAAACCATAATGCCGTCGTCTCCCCAGGATGGGTCCGGATGAACCATGACAAAGGCCGATGACACCGTTTTGAGGCCGGGCGCCACACCGATGGAATGGAGGGCAGCCCGTACCGTATCACCCGTCGTTCGTACGGCGCCTCCCAACGAGCCGTCAGCCTCTCCGGCAGCAACCAGCAACGAAACGAAATACAACGGATCCTCGAGCGCTGACACAGCCTGGTCGAATTTCAATCCCTTGTGCTTGCGTCGTTCGAAGAGGATCTCGGCCAATTGTTGACGACGATCGTCCGTCACCGGATCGACGACAACGACACCTTCGGCTTCCAGCCTTTCATGATCCCCCGTCCGGAGACCCTCTGGACAGACTATGGTCACACGACAGAGCTTCTTACGAACCAGGTCAAATGAAGCCTCGACCACCCTGGGGTCGTCACCCTCTGCCAGTGCAACACATCCATCCAGCGCTCGTGCCTTGGTTTCCAATCTGTCGAAGAAGGTCATTCCTCCGCCTCCTTGCTGCATTGTAGCGTAAACCGGCTGTTGTTCGAGACTTGGCGACCGTGTCCTCATGGGGACCCTGCTTTCTCATCCAAATGAACAACACGGAGGAAATCATGTTACGGCTCACCTCCGGCCACGTCGCGGTCCACTGACGCGGTCGCTGCCGCGGTTGAGGGACCCGGACGCGGGTTGCGGTCCCGGTTCACGGTCCCTGTCGGGGACGGGGTTCACGGTTACGGTCGCCATCGCGGACTCGGATTCGGGCTCGGGTGATTGACAGCCCTTGCGGAAAGGAACCGCTAGACCCGAGGCAACCGCACAACAAGCGGCTTGGGGTGAATGGAAATTTCCACCGGCAAGTGACCCTTGAAATCACCATCCACTTGATAAGGGATTGGGGAGGAATCGTTCACACCTTCCAGGCGGACCGTGTCCAGGTCGCAACGTTCCACACCGGGGCGTGACAGGTGTTTCCCACGAGCCAGGGCTCCAACAAATGCCAACGCCGACCTGCGGGTCCGCTTGCGGTTGACGACCATCTGGAACGAAGGCGTGAATGGGTCAGCATTCGGACACGCCTCGAACGGACCGGCAAAACACCGGCTCTTACCCACGATGGCCCACCCACACTCGAGAGAACGGTCACCGACAACGGCCCTCAGTGCCGGCATCGGAGCAGGCCTCATCAACTCGATGCCGGCCTGAAGGGCCACGCCAGCCCGGCCACCCAGGGGCTTGAGCCACGGCATCAGGTTTTCGAGAACCAGGGAGTCGGGACCGGCTGAGAGCATCAACACGATGATGTCGTCCCGATCGGTATTCCCAACGTACATCACACGATCAACTCCATCAAGGAGAGCCCCCAGCGACACACCCACCGGCCGGGGTACGCCAAATTCGTAGGCCAGGACCGACGTGGTCCCCGCCGGCACGACACCCATCGAGGTTTCAGTTCCCAAAAGGCCTCGGGCGACTTCGTTGTAGGTTCCATCTCCCCCAAAAGCCAGGACCAGACTGTGGCCTTGTCCGGCAGCCTCTGCCGCCAGTTCCACCGCATGACCCGGAGCGCCGGTTGCCCGCCATTCCAAAGCCACATCACTGCTTTTCGCCGCCTCCTCGAGTTCGGCCCGGAGACGCTGGGCCCGGCCCCCGCCGGCGGTCGGGTTGAAGACAACGGGTATTGGCCTGTCGTCGGACTCTACCTTCACACTGACTCCCCAAACAACGAGTCGGTCCGGCCGACGGCGTCAATGCCCAAATGCCGATAGGCCTTTGGCGTCACAACGCGCCCCCTGGGGGTTCGCTGGAGGAGACCACTTTGAAGCAGATATGGCTCGTTGATGTCCTCCAGGGTTCCACGGTCCTCACCCAGGGATGCCGCCAGCGCCTTCAAGCCGACCGGCCCCCCCTGATACACGTCGATGATCGTCATCAGCAGGCGTCGGTCGAGGTGGTCGAGACCAAAGGCGTCAACCTCCATCTGCTCCAAACCGAACCGAGCCGCCTCAAGCGTGATCTTCTGATCCCCGCGATGATGCGCAAAATCCCGAACCCGCCTGAGCAGCCGGTTGGCGATCCGCGGCGTTCCCCGGGCTCGCCGGGCCACCTCAAAAGCGGCATCATCTGTGATCTCTATATTGAGAATCCGCGCGGAACGCCTTGTGATCGAGGCCAAATCGTCCCGTTCATAAAATTCCAATCGACTGACAATGCCGAAGCGGTCTCTCAGGGGTGCCGTCAGCAACCCGGTGCGGGTGGTGGCGGCCACCAGCGTAAATGGCGGAAGCGTCAAGCGAACGCTTCTGGCGGCCGGCCCCTCACCAATGACCAGATCGAGTTCAAAATCTTCCATCGCCGGATAGAGGATCTCCTCAACCGCCGGACTCAACCTATGGATTTCATCAAGGAAGAGCACGTCGCCTTCTTGAAGATTGGTCAAGATGGCAGCGAGGTCTCCAGCCTTCTCCAGAACCGGCCCGGAACTGACGTGAAACTCCGCACCCATCGCCGTCGCAACGATATGGGCCAGGGTCGTCTTGCCAAGGCCTGGCGGCCCAAAAAACAAAATATGGTCGAGGCTCTCTCCCCGGTCGCAAGCGGCGTTGATGAAAACTGAAAGGTTGTTCGTCAGACGCTCCTGGCCGACAAAGTCTTCAAGTCTGCGCGGACGAATCCCCTCCTCGAAACTGCGCTCGGTTCCGTCCCGATCAGCCTGAAGTACTTCACTCATGTGGCCAACCCTAGCAGAGCCGGACGGGAATGGCACAACCCACTGAGGGTTTAGGGATTAGGGGGGGGACGCGGCGATCTCAAAAGCGGAGGATATGCTGTGGTGAGGCACTCCGTCCGGCCGGTATTGCTCTATGACAGCAGAGGCGTAATTTCTATTCCCCGGAGAGCCGATCGGCCCCTAACCCCTGCTTCGTCAGGACGTCAGAATCTGTAGAGCCTGCCGAATCAAGCCACCCAGGCCGGTGGCCTCGGGGAGGACCCGTGCAGCATTGACCGCGCGCGATGCCTCACGTTCGGAATACCCGAGATTGACCAGGGCCGACACTGCGTCAAGCGCTGGATCACTCTCGCCCACGGTACCGCCTACATGATCCAGACGGCCCTTGAGTTCGAGGACGATTCGTTCGGCAGTCTTTCGCCCAACTCCGGGTGTCCGCTGAATCCGGGGGAAGTCACCTGTCTCTACCGCTTCGGCCAATTGACCCGGAGACATCCCAGAGAGAACCGCCAGTGCGATCCGTGGACCAACGCCGGAAATGCCGATCAACCGCTCGAACGCGCCGAGCTCGCTTCGGTCGGGAAAACCGAAGAGCACAATGGCGTCATCCCGCACGCTGGTATGAATCCACAATGACGCATGGTCATCAGCACCAAAGCTCTCCCATGACCGCAGGGTTGTCGAAACCAGATACCCAACGCCCCCAGCATCGATCAGCACCGTGCCCGGATCGAGCTGTTGAGGCTGTCCCTCCAACCGACCGATCACGATCCGACCTCAAGGAATTTCATCCCGGCCTGGCCCCTATCATCCCTTGGGAGCAAACTGGGCCACCAACTTCGTGTTGACCGTCACCGAGGTTTCCCGTCTCCGCTCGTTGATGATCGCACCCATCAACTGATCGGCCTTTTCGCCCATCAATTGTCGGCGCTTGGCCCCACGATCACCTTCGATTTCAGAAGGGCTCACCAGAGTTAACTGTTCGATTCCCGCCAGGACGACACCTCGCTCTGCGAGAGTGACAGGACCAACGATATCACCGACTTCGGCATCGAAAACGGCGGTGTCGAGAGCCGGCATCACGCCGAGGGCGCCAAAAGCTGCACCCCGCCGGTGAGCCTGAACATCGACAACCGAGGTGTTGTTCTCTTGAGCCAGGACGGCGATATCGGAACCGCCACGCCAGGCCTCGGCAAGGACCATGCCGCGCTCTTGAGCCAACGTCATCGACCGGTCTCGGCGGAGATTCTGCTCCACTTCGGCCTTGGCGCTTTCGAAATCAGGCAGACCCTCGGGTCGGATTTCCTTGAGCTGCCAAACGATCCAACCACGGGGGATCAACCGGGGACCACCCACAGCGCCCTCATCAGCCTCGAAAATCCGTTGGGTGAACGCCGGATCGGAACCCGTTCCGGGAATCGTCTCTCCAGCCCCGAATGGAGGGCTCTCGTTGAGGACCACAGCTTCGTCCTCGTCAGCGATCAACTGCCAGGCCTCATCACTGTCTGGACCTTCATTGGTCACCCTCTTCGCAAGGACGCCGGCCCGGACTTCAGCCTCAGAGGCAGCATGACTCTCAAGGTACTGGAAGCGAACGTCCTCGATGACCTCATCCAGGGGACGAACCCGATCCGGGCGATAGCCGACAACCTTGATGATGTGGTAACCAAACTGGCTCTTGACCGGACCAACAAGATCGCCCGGTTTGGCGCCGAAGACCGCATCTGCAAATTCTTTAACCATCTGCCCCCGGCCGAACCATCCAAGGTCGCCGCCATTGTCTTTGGAACCAGGGTCATCGGAGTGGATTTTTGCCAACTTCCCAAAGTCGGCTCCTCCTTGGGCCAATTTTGCCACCTGATCAGCCTTGAGTTTTGCGGTGGCGGCCTCGTCGGAGGACGCGCCCGGGCTCATCCGGATCAGGACATGACTGGCCTGGACCTGCTCCTCCTCCCGAAATTCACCCTTGTGTTCCTCGTAATACGCTTCAAGGTCTGCTTGGTCAACCTCAAGGAGATGACGAAGTTTGTTGGTTTCAATCACCAAATAGCGGATGACCCGCTCCTCGTCGCGATGAAAATCCTCCTGATGACCGTCGAAATATTCTCGTGAGGAGGCCTCATCCACGCTGATCTCCGAGAGGTAACGTTCATACCGGAGCTGGACCGCCTTGACCGAAGTCTGCTCCCGCTCCTGCCGAATCCTGTCGTCGACCTCGGTGTCACTGACCCAGATACCCTCGACCATCATCGTCCGGAGTTTTTCCAAAAGAAATTCCTCGTGCAGCTGGGCCTCGAAATCGCGAGGGCTGGTCCGGTTGGCCCGAAGGACTCTCTTGTAACTCTCCTGCCCGACGAACTGTCCGGAACTGTCGGTGAAGGCCTCCATGGAGAGGATCCGTTCCCGGACCTCTGCATCGGAGACCACCAGGCCGGCTTCCTTGGCCTCATCCAGCATCAGTTGGCGCTCGACCAACTGCTGAACCGCCTGCTCACCGAGGTTTACCTGGTTCTTGAACTGGTCCCAGTTGTCGCCCAACTGGCGCTCATAGAGCTCCTGGAGTCTCCGAACCTGTTCGATGAACTCCTGCTCGCCGATCTCCCGATTGCCGATTTTCACGGCAGCCTCGGATCGCCCGCCTCCCGGCCGACCGGAGCCCCAGTCGACAAAAACCAGCAGAACAAAAACGATTACCACGCCCCAGAGCACAAATTTCAGGTGCCTGAGATTGTCACGAAGCCACTTCAGAGCCATGCGCGTCTCCCCATCCACTCGGAAATCTCACCGCCACGACGGACTCGAAAACAAAAGACCAAAAAACGAGGCGTCAGTGGGATCCCCACAGGAGTGTTCCCCGAAGGCTCAAGCCCCGGGGGGACGCAGTGTAGCCCAGGGGCCTCCGACACGCAAGGGATGTCAGGTTATCACTTGCCCGCCGAAAAGCAGCATGTTACTGTCCGAAAGGAGGTTTATCCCCGTTGGCAAGCGGCATCGAACTCGACTGGGTCGTCATCAAGATCAATACCATCGGCAAGGTGGTCGCAGTGGGACTGACTGCGGTCCTCGCGGGTGCCCTGTTGGTATTCGTTCATTACCGAATGAACCCAACCCCCGACGTGGCTGCCCGCCGGACCATCCGACAGGCCGAACGAGCCCAGCACCGAGCCGAGAACGCCAACCTCCCGGAAAACTGGAAAAGCGAAGTCATTCAGGCGACCCGACAGTTGACTGAAGCCAAGACCTCATACGGCAACGAATCATTCGAGGACGCCCGAGACCTGGCGGAAAATGCCCGGACACGATTCGCTGCCCTGGCCGGCGCCGGAGCTCAATCCACCGTGGGCGCAGGCCAATTTCACAGCATCGACGGGCGTGTCTCCATCCAGCAGGCGGGAAGCTCAGGCTGGGAGATGGCGAAACCAAGAATGTCGGTGTTCAACGGTGACTTCGTCAAGACCGGTCGCCACGGATCGGCTGAGATTCTTTTCTCCGACGGCACGCTGTTCCACGTCGCCCCCAACTCTCTCCTCGAAATTCACCATAACGCCCGAGGTGCTGCTGACACCAGTACGGTAAAAATGGTGGTGGGTAAGATCAACGTCTCCACCGGTCGCTCATCCTCGATTGTAGCCACCAATTCGGTTGAGACCCGTATCGAACGAGACAGTCGTGTCGCAGTTGATGTTGGTGAAGGTGAAGCGGAAACTGTTGTTTCGACCTTTTCGGGACGGGCGGTTCTACGCAACGACGCTGGACAAGAGATCCATCTATTGACTCGTCAGCAGGTCTCGACCGCGATCGACGGATCCTTCACCGACAAACTCAAGATTCCCATGGCGCCTGCTCCCGTGGCACCTGTGAACAACGCCGCATTCGACATCCGCAATGATCCGGTGATTCAACTCAACTGGTCCGAGGTTCCCGGCGCTCAAGGAGTCAAACTTCAAGTCAGTCGGATCAAGACCTTTCCTTCATCCAACCTTGATATCGACTCGCCGGTGATCATAGGGCCCGGAGCCCGGTTACAGGCCATTCACCCGGGAACTTATTTCTGGCGCCTGGCCAGCATTCACTCTGATGGCCGCATCTCCGACTGGGGTTCGATTCGACGGTTCCGAATCCATTCACCCGAACATCGGCAGGTCATCCGAGATCTTGAGCCCCCCAATCTTGAAATCGCACCAATTCGCCAACTTGGTCATCTTTTCATCGTTGAAGGAAAGACCGAAATGGGAGCGACCGTGACAATCAACGGCACCAACACCGAAACCGACAGCCGGGGCTATTTCCGACGGGCGGTTGAAGTTCATAGAATCGGGTGGAATGATATCGTTATCCGTTCCACCGATCCGGCCGGCAATAAGATCAGCCGACGGGAACGTGTTTTTCTGGAGGAATTTTAGATGGTATTTTCCCGCCTACTCGGGCTTTTTTCATCCGACTTGGCGATTGACCTGGGCACAGCGAACACGTTGGTGTTTGTACGCGGCCGCGGAATATCCGTTTGCGAGCCTTCGATTGTCGCCGTCAACAGAGTGACCAATAGAGTCGAGGCCGTTGGCGCCAAGGCCAAGGACATGTTGGGCAAAACCCCAGGGAACATTCAGGCCATTCGTCCAATGAAGGATGGGGTCATCGCCGATTTTGACGTCACCGAAAGGATGTTGGAACACTTCATTCGACAAGCCAACGGTCGCTCGTTCCTCGTCAGGCCGAGGATCGTCATCTCCGTGCCGTCGGAGATCACGCAGGTCGAGAAGAGGGCAGTCAAGGATACCGCCCTCAAGGCAGGAGCCAGTGAGGTCTTCTTGATTGAACAGGCGATGGCCGCCGCGATCGGCGCAGGCCTGCCAATTACCGAACCTTCAGGCAATATGATCCTCGATATCGGAGGCGGCACATCGGATGTCGCCGTCATTTCATTCGCCGGCGTCGTTCATGCCCGCTCAGTTCGTGTTGCCGGCAACGAAATGGACGAGGCAATCATTTTGTACCTGAAGAAAAAGTACAACCTCCTTCTCGGTGAGCGAACGGCGGAACAGATCAAGATGGAAATCGGATCCGCCTATCCCCTCGACGAACCGTTGACCATGGAGGTCACGGGGAGAGATCTCGTCGAGGGCGTTCCCAAAAGCCTGACAGTTTCCGACGAAGAAATCCGGGAAGCCTTGGCGGAAACCGTGAGTACCATTGTCGATGCAGTCAGAAACGCTCTGGAGAAAACGCCTCCAGAACTTTCGGCAGATATCATGGACAAGGGAATTATTCTGGCCGGCGGCGGATCGCTCCTGAAGAACCTCGATAAACGCCTTCGGGAAGAGACGGGGCTTCCTGTCAGCCACTGTGAAGAACCCAGCTCGGCGGTGGTTCGGGGTACCGGCATGATGTTGACAAATATTGATCTCCTTCGAAAGATCGCAATCGATTGATCGTAGGAACGAGAGGCCGGGCCTCCTGGGGGGTTGTGTGACGAGTGGACCATGACGCACCGTACGCTTCTTTTTCGTACGTTGGTGTTATGGGCTTTCTTTGAAATTATTGCTGCCGCTCAGGTCCGAGGAGGACCTTCGGGTGGAACCCTTTTATCGTCATGGGTGCGGGCACTGATCACTCCACCGATAACCGCGATCGAGGACATGACTCACTCAATGAACAATTTCGTTGCGGGATTCAGGAGTTCTCGGGTCCTGGCTTGGGAGAATCAGCGCCTGACGAACGAGATGGAAACCCTCAAGAGCCGAAACGCCACCCTCCAAACCGACCTCCAAGCCACCCTTCAGGCAGCCGAGAGCCTTCGAGATCTCCCACTGTTCTCCGGCACCCCCGCCCGGTGCCTGTATCGAGACGTGGGGCGGGGACTCCTCCTGGTCTCTTTGGGGCCTGGTGCACCTACGATTGACCGCGACACGCCGGTCCTTGGTGGAGGTGGCGTCATCGGCCGGGTCATCCGCATTGAGAATCAAGATTGCTGGATCGAGAGTCTGACCCGCGCAGCGGCAGCCATAGCCGTCGCCACATCAGATGGATTAACCCATGGATTGGCCGAAGGAACAGGAGGGGCCACCCTCGAGATCCGGTTCGTGTCCCATCGTGCCTCCTTGACCGTCGGCCAAGAGTTGGTGACCAGTGGCGCTGACGGGATTTACCTCCCTGGCTTTCCCGTGGCAACAATAACCTCAATTCGTGAAAGCGGCGGACCCTTCCTGGAGATCACCGCCCATCCGGTAGCCGACCCCACCACGGTTCAGTCCGTGTGGCTGGTCAATGACCACTGCCCAACAGAAGACCCTGGACAGGAAGGGTCATGAAAACAGGTCTCAGGGTTCTCGCCCTTGTTGCCATTACACTGGTCGTACAGCGGCTCCTGGGCCATCCCCGGATTCTGCCTTTGGCGACAGCGCTCCTGCTTCCGATGCCCTGGATTATCGGGCCACCCCTTTTGGGTTTCGACCGTCGATGGTACTGGCTATCTTTCCCGATCGGCATCGGCTGGGATCTATTCTTCGAACCGATCGTCGGAGTCGGCGCAATCGCCTGGAGCGCCCCGGCTCTCATGATCTGGATCGGAACCTCCGTCGCCGCTGAGCGAAGGACCCGCGCATGGTTTGCGGCCGGTGCAGGAGGCACTGTCGTCTTCTGGATCATTCGATCCATCTGCTATATGCCGCTGGATCTTCCCGGTACCCCGATCTGGTCCTGGATAGGTGCATCTGCTCTCCTGACCGGCGCCTGGTGCGCCGCGGTTCATATCGTGATGGTCCTGGACCTCCCCGCACGATGGCGCCAGCGGCAAGCCCGCCGGCTTCGGTTATGAGGATTCATACTGATCCCATTCTCTTTCGCCAGCGATCTCGCGTGGTTCTTGTCCTTGTTCTCGGTGCTCTCGGACTCCTCCACTTCAAACTTTTCCACCTCCAGATCATTCAGGGACAGACCTGGTCCCGCCTGGCCACCAACAACCGACTGAGAAAAATTCCAGTTCCAGCGCCTCGTGGAAGGATTTTCGATCGACAGGGGGTGGTGTTGGCGGATAATGTCCCTGCGTGGCAACTTCTGGTTTTCCCAGATGAAGCCGAAGATCTGGAGGAGACCGTCGCCTTCCTGACCGGCCAGGGCGTCATCGAAGGTGGGGACCTCCGTCGGAAGTTTTCGGAACGGCGGATCGGGACGATGGCCCCCCTGGTAGTGGCAGAAAACATCAGCTGGGAGCACGTGGCCCGCGTTCGTACTCACCAAAGTGACTTTCCGGAACTCTCGGTGGTCAATGGATACCGGCGATCCTACCCTCTGTCAGCCGGCACTGCTCATGTTGTCGGCTACCTCAGAAGGCTGACTGAGGGCGAGGTGAAAAATTATGACGACTTTCAGCCCGACCAGTTGATTGGAGCCACCGGAGTCGAGGGACTCGGTGAGGAATTTATTCGGGGCAAGAACGGGGAACGCCGCGTCGTCGTCTCGGCGGTTGGGCGCCAGTTGGGAATGGTCGAGGAGGAGGAGTCCGTCCCCGGCGACGACCTGGCCGTGACAATCGACACTCGAATCCAGCAGGCTGCGGTCGAGGCACTGGGAGAAAACGCCGGGGCCGTTGTCGTCCTTGATGTCCACACGGGGGCCGTTCGGGCACTGTATTCATCGCCGAGTTTCGATCCCAATCTCTTCAGTTCCCCCCTCAGTCCCAAGGAGTGGTCCAAAATCTCAGACGATCCCCAACACCCTCTTCAGAACCGCTGTTTACAGGGGACTTACCCTCCGGGTTCGACGATCAAGCCGTTTCTGGCTCTCGCTGGTCTTCAAGAAGGCCTTGTCGATCCCCAGTGGTCGGTCTACTGTCGAGGCTCGGTCACACTCTACGGTCATACCTTTCGCTGTTGGCGCCGGGGGGGGCATGGGCGGGTCGATATGAAACGCGCCCTCGAAGTTTCCTGTGATGTCTATTTCTACCTTCTTGGTCAGAAACTGGGTATCGAGCGAATGGCCCCATGGCTCGAACGTTTTGGTTTTGGCCGTCCCACAGCCCTGGGCCCCACCCACGAGGCCTCCGGCCTGATCGGAACTCCAGAGTGGAGCCGTCGGGTTCGAGGAACACCCTGGTATGCCGGCGAAAGCGTCTCGGTTTCCATTGGCCAGGGGCCGGTGTTGGTCACCGCAATCCAAATGGCACGGGCCTTTGCTCTGTTGGCAAACGGCGGTTATCTGGTACAGCCCCATCTGATCCCTCCTGCGACACCTCTTGAGCGGGAGTTTGTTCCTCTTGATTCTTCCAGTCTCGAGGTGGTGATCGCGGGACTTGAGCGCGTCGTTACCGGCTCGGAAGGAACCGCACGAAGCCTCCGGGAGCTTTCCGTCGCAGGAAAGACCGGTACGGCCCAGGTCGCCCGTCTTCCCGACGAGGGCTCGAACACCGAACGAGCGCATCACCTCCAGCACCACGCATGGTTCATTGGGTGGGGGCCGGTCGATGATCCGGAGATTGCGGTGGCTGTTCTGGTCGAACATGGCGGCGGAGGAGGATCAGTTGCTGCACCGGCCGCAGCAGTTGTCTTTCGAGCCGCCCTCCAGTCCGGTCCCAATCTCGGAGAAGGGGAGTAGGAGGCAATGCAGCACCGGATCGACACGATCTTACTGTTGGCCGTCGTCAGCGTTCTGGCTGCATCAATGGTCAACCTTTACGGAGTTTCGGCGGCGGTTGGAACGGGACTCTTGATGCGCCAGGTGATCTGGGGCGTTATCGGCCTGTCCCTACTGTGGGCCTGTTCCTTCATCCGGGCAACGTATTGGGAGAAGACGGCGCCAAAAATCTACGCACTGTGTTTGATAGCCCTGGTTGCAGTCCTGATCTTCGGTCAGGTCAGAGGCGGAACCCGAGGCTGGTTCGTACTGGGACCGATCAGTCTTCAGCCGTCAGAATTTGCTCGCCTCGGAACCATCCTGATGGTTGCAGCCTTTTTGGGGAAACGAGAAGAAGACCGATTGGACCTCGGGGCTTTCCTGGTTGTCAGTACCATTGTCGCCATCCCGGTCGGCCTGGTACTTTTGGAGCCTGATCTCGGAGTAGCCTTGACATACAGTCCGGTCCTGGTGATCGGGTGGTGGTTGGGTGGCCTGAGGCCTCGAGTATGGGTCGTGTTGGGATTATTTGGCGTGATCACCGCCGGAGTTGCGTGGGCGACCGTACTCAAACCCTACCAAAAGGAACGGGTCCTGACGGTCCTCGACGCCGATCGAGATCCCTACGGCGCGGGATACCAGGTTCGACAGAGCCGAATCGCAGTCGGTTCAGGTGGCCTGAGCGGCGAAGGTATCGGCCGTGGATCCCAGTCGGTACTTCGTTTTCTCCCGGCCCAGCACACAGATTTTGCGTTTGCCTCCTGGGCCGAAGCCACTGGGTTTATCGGTGCTTCCGCCCTTCTCGTCGCCTTCAGCGTCATTCTCCTCAGGCTCGGTGTGCTGACGGAAAGGACCGGACAGCGCTTTGATCTCAGCTTTGCTACCGTTGTTTTCGCCTGGCTTGCCTTTCAGATCATCGTCAATCTTGGTATGGTCCTGGGCTGGCTTCCGACGACCGGCATCACCCTGCCCCTCTTCTCGTACGGGGGCTCGTCCGTCATCTCAACCTGTGCGACACTGGGTATTGTGCAGTCGATTTGGCGCCACCGTTTTGTGAATCAATGATGCGTTCCATTCTCTACCTCTCCGTCAACCCCGTGGAAACGCGGGTGGCCCAGCGTGAAGATGGCCGGTTGGTGGCCTATCGCGCCGAAAGGCTGCGGACGTCTTCAGTTGTGGGAAACCTCTACAAGGGTAGGGTCACCAGTGTCCTGCCGGGTATGCAGGCGGCCTTCGTCGATGTTGGTCTCAACCGCGACGCGTTTCTTTATGTTCGTGAGGCAGGAGGCATCCTCGACGAATTCAGTGAGATTTTTTCTCCCCTTGAAGGTGAAAATGATCTGCTGAACCTCGGTTCATCGACGATCGATGATTTGCTTCAGCCGGGACAAGAAGTATTTGTCCAAATCGTCAAGGACCCCCTGGGCTCCAAGGGCGCACGACTGACAACCTACATCTCCCTCCCGGGGAGGTTTCTGGTGTACTTGCCGACAACCAACCAACTCGGAGTATCGCGCCGCATTGCGGATGAAGAGGAACGAGAACGACTGAGGGAGATCATTGGCGCATTCGAACAACCTGGTGGGTGGATCGTCCGGACCGCCGGTGAGAACCAAAAAGCTGAAGATCTGGAAGCTGATGGACGTGCCCTGCCGGCCCTCTGGCGTCGGGTGCAGAACACCGCAGAGAAGACACCCGCTCCCGGCCTGATCCATCAAGAGTTGAGTCCGGTTTTAAGAACTGTTCGCGACATGTTTGCGCGGACAATCGATGAATGCTGGATCGATGACGAAGAGGCTTTCCAGGAGGTTTTGACCTTCCTTGAACGCTCGGATCCTGTCCTGATTCCCAGAGTCAAACTTTTCCGCCATTCCCGTGATCTGATGATTGCCCACGGCATCGACCGTGAACTGGAAAAGGCGCTTCGGCCAAAGGTCTGGTTGAAGAGCGGGGGTAATCTGGTCGTCAATCAGACTGAAGCGCTGGTGGCGATCGACGTCAATACCGGAAAATATGTTGGTTCGACAGATCTGGAGGACACCGCCTTTCACATCAACCAGGAGGCCGTCCGTGAGATTGCACGACAGCTCCGCCTTCGGGACCTTGGTGGAATCATCGTCATCGACTTCATCGACATGGAAGTTCAGGATCACCGAGAGGCCTTGTATTCAAGCCTTGAGGAAGAGCTTCGCCTGGATCCTGCGCGGACCCAACTCGTCCCAATGTCCGAGTTGGGCCTGATCCAGCTGACCCGCAAAAGGACCCGCCCGAGTCTGGACCGGACTCTCAGCAGGCCCTGCCCTCACTGCCATGGCACCGGACGCATCAAGAGCCTGCCGACGATCTGCTTGGAGATCCGGAGGCAGCTCCTCGACCTCAGTCAGAAAAACCAACTCGAACAGATTTCCCTAATGGTGCACCCCGAGGTGTCACACTACCTTCAGGGCCCCTTCCGAGACCTGCTGCGAGAACTCGAAGAGGTGCACGGTCTCGAGGTTATTTTGAGGGAAAATCCCCTGTTTCATCAGGAGCAGTATGAGGTCGATTAGGGTTTGAAGGGCGCGCCGGAAGGATTGTTGGCCGTATTGGCTATTGAAAGTGTTCACAAAACAAGGTGACTCGAGGCCAATCCGGCCCACAATCCTAAGAAGCGCTTCGCGCTTGGGAAAATGGATAGGGAAAGAGATTCAAGAGCGTGCATCCGACTACCACCCGAGAATCCCCACGAGTACTCATCTCCGACGAGGCGTGCCGCCCCAGTGGGGCTCGAGATCGGCGGGGTTGAATTGCGATATTTCGATGTTGGCTGCGGTCACCGCAAGGGCCAGCAGAGATCACATCAAACACCCCTTTCAAAAGCTGAAATCCACATTTCACACAGGCTGTTTTTCGCAATCACCATGCCACAAGGTCACCCATCCCTCAAACCTCGCAATTTTTGGCGGGTTCTCTGGTAAACATGCAGAATTCAAACCGCCAAGGGACCTCCAAGAGAAACCGCCAAAAATTGCGCCTACAGAGGCTCGTACAAC